>NZ_CAFJ01000648.1 GCF_000239795.1 Bradyrhizobium sp. STM 3809
ATGACGACGGAGAGAGCCAGGGCTGCGACGTCGATCGTCGCGCAGATCGCCCCGCCCTATCCCACCTTCACATATTTCCGCCAGTCGTGCTCCTCCCTGAACCCGAGCACCTCGCGGGCCTTGCGGTTGGACAGCGGCGCCTCGCGCTCGCCGAGCTCGCGGGTGACCGGCACGTTCGGACAATAGCGCTGCAGCAGCTCGCGCGTCGGGATGTTGGCCGTCACCGTATCGTTGACGGCGTTGAACACCTGGAAGCCGAGCCCGTCCTTCTCGATCGCCAGATGCACGATCTCGCCGAGGTCGCGCGCGTCGATATAGGACCACGCATTGCGCTTGCGCGACGGCGGGTCGGCGAGGAAGCGCGGGAACATGTCGTATTCATGCGGCTCGATGACGTTGCCGATGCGCAAGCAATAGATGTCGATGCCGTAGCGCATCGCGAACGCCCGCGCGGTCTTCTCGTTCACGACCTTCGACAGTCCGTAGGAGTCCATCGGATCCGTGTCGTAGTCCTCCTCGAGCGGGAAGCTCCTGAAGTCCTTGTCGCCCTCGGCGAAGCAGACGCCATAGGTGGTTTCGCTCGAGGCGATGATGATCTTGCGCACCCCGAGCTTGGCCGCCGCCTCGATGACGTTGTAGGTGCTGATGGTGTTGATCCGGAAGGTCTCGTTGTCGGGCTCGATCAGCACGCGCGGAATCGCGGCGAAATGCACCACGGCGTCCGGGGCGGCCGGCGGCCGGCCGGCGTCAAAGCCGCCGCGGCCGAAATGCGTGGTCAGCGCGTTGAAGGCCTGACCGCTGTCCACCACGTCGGCAATCAGCGTGTTGATGCCGGGATGATCGAACGGCTTGAGGTCGACGTTGAGCAGCTCATAACCCCTGGCCTTCAGATGCGGCAGCACATGCCGGCCCGCCTTGCCGGTTCCGCCGGTGAACACCACGCGCTTGTTCGTCATTGTCGTCGATCATCCCTGGATGGAGCCCGAACCGCTTCTAACAGTTTTGGCCGCGCCTGCTCCATAGGAAGCTGCCGCGGAGGCGCGAGCGACGCATGGCTGCTGCCGGCGCGGTGTCGAGCAAGACGCCGCAAGGCGCCTCGAAGCCGACGGTTCGGCTGATCCGATCTGCGCGGCCGGTCGGCCAAAGGCGATCCGTTGCCGCCGATGCGATAGCGAGGCCGGCGGTCATCGGTTGAAGATTCTTTTTGGCGCCGAGTAGCCAGGTTCCCGATTTTGCGGTAGGTATTACAGTGTAGTCGCTTTGACATTCATGAACTTCATTTGGGGGGCACCGCCGTCCCCGAGAGGATATTGTCATGAGATTGTCTCGACGTTTCATTGCGTCCTCAGCCATTGCCGTACTGGCCACTGTCGCGTTGGGTGAGCCGGCCGTCTCCCAGATCACTCCCGGCCCCGCCATATCGATCCCGTCCGTCACGGTCGACGCGCCGAAGCAGGTGGCGAGGCCGCAGCGCTCGAAGCCGGGGACGGACGGTGCGGTCGCCCGCCGCCGCGCATCGCCCGCCGCTCAGAGCGCCTCGTCGGGCGCACGACCCGCGGCGTTCGCGCCGGACTCGATCCAGGGCAGGATCGCCAGGCTGGAGAGATCCGCCAGCAGCTGCAATGGCGGCTGCGAGACCAGCTTCAGAGTCGGCAACCAGCCGTGGATCGGATGCAGCCTCTCCGGCGCGGAAGTCACGCCGTTCGATGGCAAATGCTCGGACACGCTGACCTACAGGCACTACGCGGATTGCCAGGAGACCAAGGCGCTGCTCGGCTGGGAGCGCAACAAGATCTGGTGGCATTGCAGCAGCCTGCAGATCGGCGGCAAGTTTCGCGTCGCCGAACTGAAGCGCGCGCGGCGGTAGCGCCCGCCGATCCCATCGGGCTGCTGATCCGGGCGGCGCTGGCCTCGCCGGAATTCCGTCTTACCGACGGCGTGATTCAGCGCGTGTTCGGCCGCTCCGCGGTTCGCCCGCACGCGCCCGGCGACGCCGGGCCCGTGGCGCGCGCCGGCGTCCCTGCATGAGTTCAACTGCATGAATTCAACTGCATGAGTTCAACTGATTGCCGCTGCATGCGCGCCGCTTGCGGCTGTGCCGGCACGAGCGGCACGATCCTGTCCGCGCTTCCGCGGCCATCCCGCCCGAGCTCAACGCTATGCAACGGATGTATCGCCTTCAGATTCAACTGATGAGAAGCGACCGCGACATGTCCAGGCATTGTCTGGAAACATTCTAAATCTCTTGAAGCGCTGTGTCCGCTGCAGCTCGGCTGCAGATTCTTTTTACTACCAAGTAGTCAAACTAATGATTTTCGCGTAGGTAATGAGATGCGGTTACGTGGGAAGGCAATGGGCGGCACCTCCGCCCTCGAAAGGAAGTTCGTCATGAGACTGCCCTTGAGTATCGTCGCGTCCTCAGCTGCTGTCGTGCTGGCCTCCGTGGTGTTGTCCGGGCCGGCCGTGTCACAAATCAGCCCGGGCCCGGCCACTGCGATTCCGGACGTCACGGTCGACGTGCCCAAGCAGGCGGCGAAGCCGTCACGGGCGAACCAGGCGGCCAACATCGGCGTCGGCCGCCGGGCGGCCCGAACCTCATCCGCACCAGTCGCGACGGCTCAGACGCAGCCGAGCGCGCCCGCGGCTCCCACGGGCTCCGTGGAGGAGAGGCTCGCCCGGATCGAGATGAAGAGCAGCAGTTGCGCCGGCGGCTGCGAGACCAGCTTCAAGTCTGGCAACGCGCCATGGGTCGGCTGCGCCCAGTCGGGCCAGGAGCCTTCGCACTTCGACACGACCTGCACGGATACGCTCATCTTCAAGGACTACGCGGATTGCACGGACACCAAGGCGTTCCTCGGCTTGGACCGCAACAAGATCTGGCTGCATTGCACCAGCCTGCTGGCCGGCGGCAAGTTCAAGGTCGCCGAGTTGAAGCGGCTGAAGCGCTCGCATTAGTTGATCGCTTCGACCATGGGTCGAGCGCTTGGACTGAGTAGATCACCGCGCCTCGCGCTCTGATCCGACGAAAGAGACCTCGGCGGCCTGCGCTTTCAGCGGGCCGCCGAGCCGTATAGCTGCGGTGAAGGGAACGCAGGTGTGGCCAGCGACCGCGCTCACGCAAGAGGCACGCGTTCGGAGCATTCGATATCGCGGAGCGGAGATGGTCGCCGGCCGTAGCCGCTCGTCATGATGGGACCGGCGCCGGCGCCGGCGACCTCCGGGATTGCATCAGTGGCTATCCGCGGTTTCCCGATCATCGACCTGTTTTAAGGCAGCCGTCGTGCCGGACATGGTCGCGAGATTCCGCAGCGTAAGCAGCGGCGCACAGGATGCCGCCATGCCGCGCGCAAACTGCATCGCGCCGGTCCCACCACCCTGACATGCGGTCATCCATGACGGCGGCCACGCTTCCGCCGCGATCCATCCGATACGCCGAGCCTGACGTCTCCTCGCCGCCCCGGCGCAACACATCCTGCCGCGCCTTGCGGCCGTGAACCTTTGGGCTCGCGCCGCCGACTGACTTGGTATCGGGGCGAGATGGAGGTCGCGAATGACGACTCTGGCCAAAGTTTTTTCAAAAGCCTTATTTGACACATCGAATCGCAATACTGACGCGCTGCTCAAGCAGGTCCTGCTGTTCCTCGCCGCCGCCTCGTTCGTCGCGCTGTTGGCGATGACCTATGGGGTCGACCTCAGTCCCGGCCTGTTCTGACCGAGCCGCACCGGCCTCGACGCGGCGCGCGCGAGGAATGCGTCGCCCCCTAGGGAAAGCGCGGGCGGACATGAGACCGGAACCGAAAGGCCGACAGCTTTGCGCGACGGCACTAGCGAGCGCTCTGTCCGACCCCTACGCATTGTTCAGCATCCTGGTGGTTCTCGCAACATTCTGGAGAGCTGGCATGATCCTGCTGAGCCTTGTCGGGCTCGCCGGATTGGTCACCGGATGTCTGATGCTGCGTCAGACGCGATGGGACGTCTAGGTCGGCTTCGGATACGCGCGTCAGCTTGATGCTGACCATCCATCCCGTCTAACCTGCCTGGATGATCCCCCATGAGATCCGATCAGCAACGCCGGACGACGCGAGTGAACTGAGCGCGCTGATTCAGGAGGCGGTGCGCACGACGAATTCGCGCGACTACGGCCCGGCCATCATCGAGGCCATTTGCGCGAATTTCACGCGCGACAAGCTTCTCGAGAAGATGTCGCAACGCGACGTATTCGTCGCGGCAGGCCCTGACGGCCTTGTTGGGACGGTCAGCCTCTTCATCGGCAGCTCTGGCACCGCGAGGCTGCACTCCATGTTCGTTGCCCCGAGACACCAGGGTCGCGGTCTCGGGCGACGCCTGATCGGTCATCTGGAAAGCCACGCCGCCGGCAAGGGAGTGTCCGAGCTCTCGCTGTCGTCCTCGATCACCGCCAGGCTCTTCTATACGAAGCTCGGCTACGAGCTTGTCCAATTCGAGCAACGCCCCGACGGATCGACC
>NZ_CAFJ01000647.1 GCF_000239795.1 Bradyrhizobium sp. STM 3809
TGGGTGGCGCAATCCAGCGCGCCGGCGGCGAGCGCCTGGGTCATCGGTGCCGTTCCCTGGAACTGAGTCCACTCGATGTTGTAGGTCTTGCCGAGATCCGGGAATTCGCTCGGACGCTTCATCATCCAGTACTTGGATTCCTCCGCCGGAATGGTCCAGCCGACGCGGATCGTCTGCTGCGCAAAGCTCGACCCTGCACTCGTCGCCCATGCGACCGCCGCCAGCGTTGCCAGCATCAACCGTTTCCGCATCACGCCCCTCCGAAATCGTTTAAAAGGATCCTCGCGGGGAATGTTTCATGTCTCAAATATCGGTGCAAGCGTGGAAAACGCCCCGTGCTTGCCTGCCGCCTGGGCAAGCCGCTGTGCAGCGCGGCGAAGCGGCGCCAGACCCGCGAATGTCGCTGTCCGTGTGCGATGGATGCGCCGGCAACGCAAGGTCGTGCGTCGAGGCCTCATGGTTCGAGACGCGCCGCGAGCGGCGCTCCTCACCATGAGGGATGGATCGCGCGACGGGAGAGATGCACTGGGCCGCGAATTCCGGCCTCGTCCTGAGGAGCCCGCGAAAAGCGGGCGTCTCGAAGGACGATGAACGGCACATTGCTGGCCAGAGCATTGTCCAGGTCCCTCGAGAGAGGCTCGATTGCCATCCCCGCCCCTGCTTCAGCCGACTGGCGCTGCCGCGTCGCACGCGCTAGGGAGAGGCCCCGAATTCATCCTTTGAAGGAGTACTCTCGATGTCGATCCAGCGTTTCGAAGTCGGCCCGCGCATGAGCCAGGTCGTCGTGCACGGCAATACCGTCTATCTCGCGGGCGTCGTCGCGCAGAAGACGGCCGGCGAGAGCGTCACCAAGCAGACCGAAGAGATCCTGTCGATCATCGACGGCCACCTCGCCAAGGCCGGCACCGACAAGACCAAGCTGTTGTCGGCGACGATCTACCTCACCGACATCAAGACGTTCGGCGAGATGAACGCGGTGTGGGACGGCTGGGTGTCGGCCGGCAACACGCCCGCCCGCGCCACCGTCGAGGCCGGCCTCGCGGCGCCGCAATACACTGTCGAGATCATGGTGATCGCGGCGAAGTGAGCTGCGTGGCCGTCGCGACGCTATTTGGTGTCGCGGCGGCCGGTGTTGCGATTGAGCGGGTCGCGCCGTTTGCGCGTCAGGCCTTCCGGCAGCACCGGCTCGGTGCCGGGAAGCGGCTCGGCGCGGACGTCGGCGCCCCATTGTTGCTGCTGGCGGGGCGTCGTCGCGTCCTTGACCTGCTGCGGCTGGGGCAAGCCGTCCTTGCTGACGGGATCATAGGCGCCGGAGCGCAGATCGCGGGTGTCTCTGCCTGTCATGACCTCTCAATGAGCGCAGGCCGGCATTCGTTCCTCGGCGCATGACAACGGGCCGGGCCGTCACGATCCCGGCCGCGCCGATGCGCCCTCGCGAATGCCGTCGACGTCGACCGCGAGCCGCTTGATCTTGTCGTACAAGGTCTGCTTCGGCACGCCGAGCAGCGTCGCCGTCGCCTGCACGTCGCCGAGCTTGCGGCGCAGCGCGTCCTCGATGATCGAGCGCTCGATGTTCTCCAATTGCCGCGGCAGCGACAGCTCGGAGGACGCGGTCGCGGACCGGCTCAGCACCCGCTTGTCGAGCACGCCGAGCACGAAGCGGTCGGCGACGTTGCGCAGCTCGCGGACGTTGCCGGGCCAGGCATGGCCGAGCAGCAGCGACATGGTGTCGTCGTCGACGAGCGGCGCGTCGCGCTCGAAGCGCTTGGCGGCCTCCAGCGTGAAGTGCTCGAACAGCACCGGGATGTCCTCGCGCCGCTCGCGCAACGGCGGCAGCTCGATGAAGGCGACGCCGAGGCGGTAGTAGAGATCGGCGCGGAACTGCTTAGCTTCGCTGAGCTCGTAGAGATTGGCCTTGCTGGCGGCGACGACGCGGCAATCCACCGCGACCGGCTTGTTGGAGCCGACGCGCTCGACCGAGCGGTCCTGCAGCGCGCGCAGCAGCTTGACCTGCACGCTCAGCGGCATGCTCTCGATCTCGTCGAGGAACAGCGTGCCGCCATGGGCGTATTCGATCTTGCCGATGCGCTGCTTGGTGGCGCCGGTGAAGGCGCCGGCCTCGTGGCCGAACAATTCGCTCTCGACCAGCGAGTCCGGCAGGCCGCCGCAATTCACCGCGACATAGTTGCCGCCGCGCCGCGTGCTGTGATTGTGCAGGCAGCGCGCGACGACGTCCTTGCCGGTGCCGGTCTCGCCATAGATCGTGACGTCGACATTGGTGGAGGCGAGATTGGCGACGAGGCGACGCACCTCCCGGATCTGCGGCGAGCGCCCGAGCAGGCTCGCCTCGATGCCCTGCCGGTCCGCGAGCGCCGAGCGCAAAGTGCGCACCTCGAGCGTGAGCCTGCGCTTGTCGAGCGCGCGGCGCACGACCGAGACGAGCTGCTCGGACGAGCACGGCTTCTCGATGAAATCGTAAGCGCCGTTGCGCATCGCCTCGACCGCCATCGAGATGTCGCCGTGACCGGTGACCAGGATCACCGGCAGGTCTGGATCCATCCGGTGCAGCTCGTTGAGCCAGTCGGTGCCGCTCCTGCCGCGCAGCTGCACGTCGGAGACGACCACGAACGGCATGTCGGCGCGGACCACCGCGCTCGCCGCTTCCACCGAGGCGAACGGCGTCACCGCGAGGCCGGCGAGCTGCAGCGCCTGCACGGCGCCGATGCGCACGTCCTCGTCGTCCTCGACATAGATCACGCCGATCGGCTGTTCAGAGCTCATCAGGGGACCTTCTCACGCGGCGAGCGGCAGCAGCACGACGAACTCGGCGCCGCAGGAATCGAGATTGCGCGCCCGCAGCTCGCCGCCGAACGAGCGCGCGATGTGATTGGCGATGACGAGCCCGAGGCCGAGGCCCTTGCCCGCCGGCTTGGTGGTCACGAACGGCTCGAACATGCGCTGCAGGACGTCGGCGGCGATGGCCGGGCCGCTGTTGCCGATGGCGATGCGGCACTGCCCCTCCTCGCGCGCGGCGCGGATCGAGATGGACTTTTGCGCCGCGCCCTCGACGGCGTCGAGCGCATTGGCGACGATGTTGCAGAGCAGCTGTTCGAGCCGCGTCTGATCGGCGCGGACCTGCAGCTCCGGCGCGAGATCGACGCTCACCTCGACGCCGCCGTCCTTCACCCGCGCGCCGAGGATCTTGAGCGTCTCCGCCACCGCCTGCTCCACCGAGACGCTGTCGAGCGGCGCATGGGACTTGTAGGCGAACACGCGCAACTGGCCGGTCAGGCGCGCCAGCCGCCGCACCAGCTCGCCGATGCGGACGAGATTGCCGCGGGCCTCGCCGATCATGCCGCGGTCGACGAACTGCACGGCGTTGTCGGAGGCCGTCTGCAGCGCCGCCAAGGGCTGGTTGATCTCGTGCACCATGCCGGCCGACATCTGCCCGAGCATGGCGAGCTTGCCGGCATGCACCAGCTCGTCCTGCGCGGCGCGCAGCTCGGCGGTACGCTCCTGCACGCGGATCTCCAGCCGGTCATTGGCGGCCTGCAGCGCGGCCTGGCTCGCCAGCCGCTGCCTTATCTCGTGGCGGCGCTGCGCCAGCAGACCGAGCAGCAGCAGCGCCACGATGCTGGCGAGCCCCGACAATGCGCCGATGATCAGGGCCGTGCGCCGGATCGGCGCGATGTCGTCGAGCAGCATCAGCTGCCATTGCCGCTCCTGCAGCGGCCGCTCGTCCATGCTGTACAC
The DNA here is from genome assembly GCF_000239795.1 of Bradyrhizobium sp. STM 3809. Classification (GTDB taxonomy): domain Bacteria; phylum Pseudomonadota; class Alphaproteobacteria; order Rhizobiales; family Xanthobacteraceae; genus Bradyrhizobium. The sequence continues at coordinate 3,754 of NZ_CAFJ01000647.1, forward strand.
GGTACCGCGCTCGGTCGCGACCCGGCCGCTGCGCTCCCCGCGCTCCAGGAAGCTCCAGCCGAGCGGCGCCAGGCTGGAGCTGCCATAGGGCTTCGAGGTCGCGATCTCCTCCAGCGCATCGACGGCGAGCGGCGTCAGCGGACGGAAGCGCCATTCGTCGCGCGAGGCGAGAATGCTGACGCCGCGCGCATCGACCAGCAGCATGTCGGCGCCGCGGTTGCGCCACTCGCGTTCGAAGGCGTCGAGATTGACCTTGACCACGGCGACGCCGATCGTGCGCCCCTCGCGCTTCACCGCATAGGACAGATAGTAGCCGGCGCGGGCGCTGGTGATGCCGATGCCGAAGAAGGCGCCGCGGCCGGTCGCCAGCGCCTGGCGCATATAGGGCCGGTAGGACAAATTGCTGCCGACCGGCGTGCCCGGCTGGTCGAAATCGGCCGCGGCGATGGCGTCGCCGTCGACGGTGAGGACGTAGAGGTTGTCGGCGCCGGCGAGCAGATTGATCGACTTCAGGTGGAGGCTGACGCTCTGCTGCAGCGCGCGATCATCCGGCGTGCCGAGCAGCCTGAAGACATCGGGCGAGGTCTCCAGCAGCGAGGGCAGGTATTCGAACCGCGACAGATAGCCGTCGAGTTGCGCGGCCTCGACCGCGAGCCGCTGCTGGGCCGCGGCGTGGCGCTGATCAAGCCCGCGAGAAAAGGCGATGGCGTAGCCGAGCCAGGCCGCCGCGCCGACCAGCGCCATCGCCAGCAGGCCGCGCACGAGCCAGCCCGCGCGCCCCCGGACCACGGCGGCGTCGGGATGTCGCTCGAGGCCGATCCGGAGGGGAAGGTCCGTCATCTCCTGCGCCAGGCCAATCCAGGGCATGGCGGGCCGCGCCCACCGCGCCCGCATATCCGGCCTAAGTCTAGGGTCTTGCACCGGAATTTGCGACAGCAAAATCGGCGGCCGGGGGACGCGATGAAGCGCGATCGAGGCGCCGGCCCGGGGTCGCCGCGCCGGTCGCGGCGGCACATCAGTGCAGCTTCACATGCGGCTCGGTGCGGCGGGTGATCAGGCGGGCCAGCGTGTCCAGGGTGACCTTGGCGAGGCCGTGCAGCGCGTATTCGTGCATCTTGTACAGCGACAGATACATCATCCGCGCGAACAGTCCCTCGAACACCAGGTTGCCGCCGACCAGCGCGCCCATCATCGAGCCGACGGTCGAGAACTCGCCGAGCGACACCAGCGAGCCGAAATCGTGGTAGCGGTAGTCCGACAGCGCCTCGCCGCGGACGAAGCGCGGGATCTGCTTGTAGAGATGCGAGGCCTGCTGATGCGCCGCCTGGGCCCGCGGCGGCACGTTGCCGCGCGCGCCCCAGGAGCAGGCCGAGCAGTCGCCGATCGCGAAGATGCGCTCGTCGCGGGTGGTCTGCAGGGTCTGCCTGACCACCAGCTGGTTGATGCGGTTGGTCTCCAGTCCCGCGATGTCCTTGAGGAAGTCTGGCGCCTTGACGCCGGCGGCCCAGACGATCAGCTCCGCCGGGACGACGCGGCCGTCGGCCAGGCTGACGCGGTCGGCGCCGACCTCGGCGACCTTGGCGCCGACCAGCACCTCGACGCCGAGCTTCTCCAGGAGCTTGCCGGTTTCCTGCGACACCCGCTCGGGCAGCGCCGGCAGCACCCGGGGCGCGGCCTCGATCAGCGTGATCTTGATGTCCTTCTCGGCGTCGACCTGATCGAGTCCATAGGCCACGACCTCGCGGGTCGTGCGATGCAATTCGGCGGCCAGCTCGACGCCGGTGGCGCCCGCGCCGATGATCGCAACCTTCAGCTGATGCAGCGCGATCGGCGAGGATTGCGAATGGGCGCGGATGCAGGCGTTGATCATGCGCTCGTGGAAGCGCCGCGCGTCGCGTTGCGATTCCAGCTTGATGGCGTGATCGACCACGCCGGGCGTGCCGAAATCGTTGTTCTGGCTGCCGATGGCGATGACCAGCACGTCATAGGGAATGGTCCGCTGCGGCGTGACCTCGCGCCCCTCGGCATCGAGATAGGGCGCGACCAGCACCTCGCGCTTGTCGCGGTCGAGCCCGATCATGTCGCCGATGCGGTAGTGGAAGCCGTGCCAATAGGCCTGCGCCAGGTAATCGACCTCGTGCGCCGAGATGTCCATGCTGCCGGCGGCGATCTCATGCAGCTTCGGCTTCCAGACATGGGTGCGGTTGCGCTCGACGAGCGTCACGTCCAGCCTGCCCTTGCGGCCGTATTTGTCGCCCAGCCGCGTCGCCAGCTCCAGGCCGCCGGCACCACCGCCGACAATCACGACACGCGGGACTCCTGACTGCGCAACGGCCATCACCAACCTCCCCAAGCGTGACGGTGGCGCCGCCGTCGTCATGCCGTCAGAGCCATGTCCTCGATACCTTAGCAGATCATTTGATGTGGGCGGCATCACGTTTGGGCATCGCCAACGCGTCCACGGGTTCTGCTTGGGACGGCCGCGAGATGGCGGCGCGCCGCATCGCCGCGCGCGAGCAGCGGCGATGCTTGCACGGTCACGTTGCCGGGCGCCGCCCTTCGGCGGGCGACGGCCGTGGGCAGGGTTGGCCTCAGCCCGTCGTGACGGCAACCTCGACGTCCGAGGGATCGATGTCGCGATCGAGCGCGGTGCGCAGCTTGTCGCGGTCCAGTTCGCCTTCCCACCAGGCGACGATCACGCAGGCGACGCCGTTGCCGCAGAGGTTGGTCAGCGCCCGGCACTCGCTCATGAACTTGTCGATGCCGAGCACGATGGCCATGCCCGGCACGAGCTCCGGCCTGACCGCCGCGAGGGTGCCGGCCAGGGTGATGAAGCCGGCGCCGGTGATGCCCGAGGCGCCCTTCGAGGTCAGCATCGCGACCAGCAGGATCGTGATCTGCTCGCCGAAGGAGAGGTGCACGTTCATCGCCTGGGCGATGAACAGGGTCGCCAGCGTCATGTAGATGTTGGTGCCGTCGAGGTTGAAGGAGTAGCCGGTCGGGACGACCAGGCCGACGACCGGCTTGGAGCAGCCGAGCCGCTCGAGCTTCTCCATCATCTGCGGCAGCGCGCTCTCCGACGACGAGGTGCCGAGCACGATCAGCAGCTCGTCCTTGATGTACTTCAGGAACTTGAAGATCGAGAAGCCGGCGATGCGGGCGATGATGCCGAGCACGATGACGACGAAGGCGAGCGCGGTGAGATAGAAGGTCGCGATCAGGCCGGCGAGATTGCCGAGCGCCTGCGGGCCATAGCGTCCGATGGTGAAGGCCATGGCCCCGAAGGCGCCGATCGGGGCCGCCTTCACGACGATGGCGATGACGCCGAAGATCGCATGCGCGGCATCGTCGACGAAGGCGCGCATGGTATGGCCCCGCTCACCGAGGCTCATCAGCGAGAGGCCGAACAGGATCGAGAACAACAGCACCTGCAGGATCTCGCCCTGGGCGAAGGCGCCCACCACCGTGTCCGGAATGATGTGGAGCACGAAGTCGACCGACTTCATCTCGCTGGCCTGCTTGGCGTAGTTGGCGACCGCCGCCGCGTTGGTCTGGCCCTGGAACCCGGCCCCCGGCTGGATGAAATTGGCGACGATCAGACCCAGCGCGAGCGCGAAGGTCGAGACGATCTCGAAATAGATCAGCGCCTTGACGGCGACGCGGCCGACCTTCTTCACCTCGGAGACATGCGCGATGCCCGAGACCACGGTACAGAAGATCACCGGCGCGATGACCATCTTGATCAGCTTGACGAAGCCGTCGCCGAGCGCCTTGATCCAGTCGTTCTTCCCGAGCTCCGGCCAGAGCCAGCCGACGATGACGCCGAGCACGATCGCGGCGAGGACCTGGACATAGAGGACCCGGTAGAACGGCTTCTTCGGCGCCGCGGCCGCTGTGGTGGTTGCAGACATCGAATCTTCTCTCCCTGGTCTCAGTCTATGTCTCGTTCCGTTCGCCCACGTCCGCTTCCGCGGCGGCAGGTCGGTGCAATGCCCTTCGAACAACTCGGCCGCCATGCCGATCGATTCGCCGAGCGTCGGATGCGGATGGATGGTCTTGCCGACATCGACAGGCTCGCAACCCGTCTCGATGCCGAGCCAGATCGCACTGATCCGATCGCCGGCAGGGGGTCCGACGATGCCGCCGCCGATGATGCGGTGGGTCGTCGCATCAAACAGCAGCTTGGTAAAGCCCTCGTCGCGGCCATTGGCGACCACGCGGCCCGAGGCTGCCCATGGGAATACCGCCTTGCCGAGCCCGATGCCCTCGGCGTCTCTCCGCGAGGACGGCCCTGACGATGAAGCGGGCGCGCGCGTCGCCACGATGGCCGCGCACCGCCGCCGGCGCCTCGAGCCATGCGCTTGTTTCCTGCGGATCCAGGTCGTTCGTGTCCGCAACCATCATCTCACTCTCCCCTGCATGCCGGGCCGCAGTCACACGTCCAAAAGCGCGCGAGGCCTGACCGGCACGCGCGCGATGCCGCGCAGGCGCGATGGCCTGCGCGGAGATCAGGGATGGCTGTGGGCTGGCATCCGGACGTCCCTCGCGTCGTTGTTCTGGAGCTGGCGCTCGTTTGGCGGGTCAAAAAGCAGCATTCGTGCCAGCGGCAGGGAGCGACCTCGGCGGGCCGTATCTCGCTCAAATGGCTGATTTTTGCCGGGGCGCGCGGTCGTGACCGCAGGGCGCGGCCGGCGCCTCATCCGGACTTTCGGAAA
>NZ_CAFJ01000646.1 GCF_000239795.1 Bradyrhizobium sp. STM 3809
GGGCGCAGGGAATGCCGGGTGCTGGCCGCAACCCATGGCCCGCCTGCGAAAGAAAATGCAGGCGGCAGGTACCACAGGTTCAGCCGGTCATCCGGCATTCCCTGCGCGGTGGGCTTGTCGGCTGCTTCGCGCTCTCCCTGGTGCGCCGGGCTTTCTGGCCACCATGATCCGCGCGGCGCGAGACGCGCCATCGCGAACGTGACACCAGCGTCGGGGTGTCGGGACCACGCGACTTGACCGTCTGCACCGTGCCGTTCGTCCACGCGCCATGAGCACGTTGCGACACGATGCAGCCACCGCCTCCCCGCCGCACGACTCGTGACGACCGCGAACCGTCCCTCTTCATCGCGGCGGGATGGCCGGAAATGTGGAGGTGATTTGCCCGACGGGGCAAGCGAAATGATTGCGACGAACTAACACGACGGGCAATTTGCGCATGAGAGCAATGCATCAAATGCCCGTCGGGCAGAGTGACGCGATGGCGAATGATCCGTCAGCGTCTGCGCCCCCACTTAGATCCCGCGGTATGAGTCCCGGCGTTCGCCGGGACGACGGCTGTGGTTGTCGCGCGATCGAGGCATCCAGTCACGCTGCGCTCCGCGTCGCGATGAGCAAACAAACGACGTTCCCAAACTCCGATGTCGTCCCGGCGAACGCCGGGACCCATACTCACAGGATGTCGTTATGAAACGGGATGGTCATGTCCGGCAGATCCGCCCGGCGTCTACGGGTGATTGGCGACGCCGTCACGCCGAGCTGATGAGTTGCGCGGCTGATCCGGAACGGCGGCAATGCCCCGTAGCCGCGTGTTTTCCAGCGTTGGCTCTCAGTCGTTCAGTCAGGACGAGAGGACGACGATGCAGACCAATTGAGTCAAATAAGAGCGAGCCGAGGTCTCTCGAACAGGTCGCGCTGGGGCCATGCTCGGTACTAGCCTCATGCACGTTCAGGCTGAACCTTATCATAATACAGTAATCTTTACTTAACCCGATACCCCTTATCGTGGAAACTACGGGAAATAATCGGCAACGAGCACAGGCCTCCTCCTGACCGACAGTCGAGGCCGCTCCTCGGAATGCCGAGACGGCCAACGCTGCCAAACGAGAGTGAGGGGTCATGCTGCTCGGCCTGGTGCGTCGCTGCGCTCGGGATCGCAGAGCCAACGTCGCGGTCATCTTCGCACTGATGATGGTGCCCACGATCTATCTCGCGGGCATGGCGCTCGACTACACGGTGGCGCTGCGCAAGCAGGGACAGCTCGATGCAGCGGCCGATGCCGCGGCGATTGCCGCCGTCCGCCCAGCCATGTTGAGCGTGACCGATACGACCGTCGTCAAGAACACGGCGGCCGCCGTGTTCGCGGCGAAGGCGACGATGCCGGGCCTGACCACGGTGCCGACACCCACCATCACCGTCACCGATTCAGGGCTGCAGCGGACGATCACGGTTTCCTACGTCGCGCAATCCATCAACAATTTTCCGTCGGTGATCGGCAGCCAGGCCTGGCAGGTCCAGGGCTCGGCGACGGCAAGAGCGTCGAGCGCGCCGAACATGAACTTCTATCTGCTGCTCGACGACTCGCCATCGATGGCGATCGGCGCGACGCAGAACGACATCGACAATCTGATCTCCGCCACCAGCAAGCAGCCGAGCGGATCGAAGAACTGCGGCTTCGCCTGCCACGAGCTGCATCCCAATCTCGACAGCGGCGCAAGTTCGTCGACCGTGGACAATCTCAGCGTCGCCCGCAACAACAGCGTGACGCTGCGGATCGATCTCGTCGCGAATGCCGTCAAGCAGCTTCTGGTCGGTCCCTGGACCTGCCCGCAATCGGGCGTGAGCGGCGGCGTCATGCAATGCATGTCCGCGATCAACAACACCACTTACAAGGCGGCGATCTACACGTTCGACTACAATCTGAACACGATCCAGACCCTGACGTCGCCGAGCAGCGCGGGCACCAAGATCTCGAACATCCAGCTGCTCACCGTGGACCACCAGAACTGCGTCACGACTTCGATCTGCAACACCGATTTCGGCACCGACATCTCGGGCGCGCTCGGCGGCGTCAACACCATCATGCCCGACCCGGGCACCGGAACGAACCAGAGCAGCGACACGCCGCAGGAGGTGGTCTTCCTGGTCACCGACGGCGTCGAGGACAAGCTGATCGCGAAGACCGACACCTGCGACGCCAACGCGACCTATCCGCTGCCCTCGGCCGGCTCGCAGGTGCGCTGCCAGCAACCGCTCAACACGGCGATCTGCGATACGATCAAGAAGCGCAACATCCGCATCGCGATTCTCTACACCGAGTATCTGCAGCTGACGACCGACGGCTGGTACAACAGCCGCATCGCCCAATTCAACAATCCATCGTCGTCGACCGGCACGATCGCGCAGCGTCTGCAAGCCTGCGCCTCGCCCGGCCTGTTCGCGGACGTGCAGACCGGCGGCGACATTTCGACGGCGCTGACCAATCTCTTCCTGAAGGTCGCATCGAGCACGGCGAGCCTCGTGCAGTAAGGGCAACCCATGGCGGAACCGCGCGCAGCATCATCGAAGGACCGCGGCTGGCCTCGCCGCGCCTTCTTCAGGGACGAAAGCGCCGCGACGGCCGTCGAATTCGGGCTGGTCGCCGCGCCGTTCCTCGCCCTCGTCATCGCCCTGATCCAGACGTTCCTGGTCTTCTTCGCCCAGCAGCTGCTCGAATCGATCGCGCAGCAATCGGCCCGCGCCGTGATGACCGGCCAGGTGCAGGCCCAGTCCATGACCGCCGACGCATTCAAGCAGCAGGTGGTCTGCACGAAGATCCGCATCTTCTTCAACTGCGGCGGGTTGATGATCGACATGCAGGTCGCCAACAACTGGTCGGCGACCAATACGGCCACGCCGTCATTGACGTTCGATTCCAACGGCGCCGTCAGCAACGTCTGGCAATACAATCCGGGAACCGCGGGCGACATCGTCGTTCTCAAGGTGATGTATGTCTGGCCTGTCATGCTGGGTCCGCTCGGCTTCAATCTGTCGAACGTGTCGAGCGGCAATCGGCTGATCATGTCGACGGCCGCCTTTCAGAACGAACCCTCGTCGTAGAAGGATCAGGACATTGCTCGCCGGTCTGTCATTACGCACGCGCGACTTCGCCGCCAATGCCGACGCCGTCGCCGCGACCGAGTTCGCCATCGTCCTGCCGTTCATGCTGATGCTGTTGCTCGGCGGTTTCGAACTCGGCAACGGCCTGGCGATCGGCGTCAAGGTCAGCGCGACATCGCACAGCGTCGCCGACCTGGTGGCGCAGAACACCCAGGTCTCCGCATCGCGGATGCTGGACATCCTGCAGGCCTCCAGCTCGATCATCGCGCCCTATCCGACGAAGGACGCCGCGGGAAATTCGCTGATGACCGTGACGGTCTCGGAAGTCTCGACCGACGCCAACGGCAATGCGACGGTGCAATGGAGCCAGTCGACCAGCGCGACGGGCGCGCGCACCGTCGGCCAGAAAATGACGCTGTCGGCCTTCACCACGACCACCCCGACCAACGCCAACATCTCGCTCATCCTGGGCGAGGTGAGCTACGCCTACAAGCCGAACCTCGGTTCCGGCGTGACCGGCCCGGTCACCATCGCGGACAGCTACTACCTGTTCCCGCGCTGCGCGACCAACGGCCCGGCGACGTCGAGCACCGGACCGTATTATGACGTCAAGCTCACATCGACGACGACCTGCACCTGTATCCAGCACGTGCAGCAGAAGATCTGCTAGCCGGGGCGGGACAGAGCTTTCTCGAAACATACGGCCTCGGGCCGTCCGACGTATCTCCCGTAGTTGGGGATACGACGATAGAAGTGGCGCTCGTAGAAGCCGACGGCGCGGGCATTGACCAGCCGGGTCTCCAGCCGGATGGCGGCATAGCCGAGACTGGCGGCCACCGTCTCGAGCTGCGCGAGGATCGCCGAGCCGACGCCGGACGAACCTCGGCGCGCATACATGCGCTTCACCTCGGCGATATCAGCCTCCAGCGGACGCAGCGCGCCGCAGCCGACCGCCTGCCCGGCTCCGTCGCGCGCGATCAGGAAGCAGGCCCGCGGCCCGCGCACGTCGTCCGGATCGAACGACGTGCGGCCGCTGTCGCCGGTCATCTCGGCAAGAGCCGCGGAGAGCTCCGCCAGCAAGGCCTCGGCGTCGGATGACGCCGGATCATCCCGTGATATCGTCAACATGCGTGTCTCCAGCCGGGATGCGCGCGGCCGGCGCTGCGGACGCGCGGCCGCCCGAGCACATCCGGCAGGCTTTGTCTCGTCTCGCCGATTGCCGTACAAGCCGCAATTGCTTCCGCGAGACCTGCCATGCCCGAACTTCCCACCTTCCTGCTGTTCCTGTCCGCCGCCCTGGCCGTCGCGCTGACGCCGGGCCCGGGCATGTTCTACATCGTCGCACGAACGCTGGCCGGCGGCCGTGAGGAGGGACTGGCATCGAGCGTCGGCCTCGGGCTCGGCGGTCTCGTGCACGTGGTCGCCGGCGCGGTCGGGATGTCCGCGCTGGTCATGGCGAGCGCGCAGGCGTTCGTCGTGCTGAAGATCGCCGGCGCCTTCTACCTGATCTGGCTCGGCGTGAAGACCTGGCGCGAGGCGCGTACCGCGTCGCCAACGGAGCCGACGACGACCGGCAGCCGTCGCGCGTTCCGCGACGGCATCGTCGTCGAGGCGCTGAACCCGAAGACGGCGGCTTTCTTCCTCGCCTTCATCCCGCAATTCGTTGATCCCACCGGTCACGTGGCAGCGCAGTTCGTCGCGCTCGGGCTGATCTCCGTGGCGCTGAACACCAGCGTCGACATCGTGGTGACGGTCTGGGCGGCCAGGGCGCGGCATGGGCTCGTGAAGCGGCCAGGCCTCGTGACCCGGCTGCGCCAGGCGTCGGGCGCCGTCATGTGCGGGCTCGGCGGCGCCCTCCTGCTCGCGCGTCGCGCGAATTGAAGGGCTTCGCAACTTCACGCCCATGGGACGGCGGTCCCTCGCGTGCTGCAGCGACACCGGTTCCGCCGATGAGCGCGGGGTTCGCGCAACAAAGCCCTCGGCTCAGCGCAACCCGGGCGTCTGCAAGTCACGCCTTCATGCGGACGACTTATGTCTGCGCTATTTCAGCGGCGTGACAAGCTCTGCGATGGACGCTGATTCCCCGAGCCGGCCGTCGTCGGAGAGAGCCTCACTCTGTCGTCTCTGCATATCTGCGTACGGGCCCCCGACGTGACTCACAGCAAGCTCAGTTACTACGCCGAACTCCTCCTCTATCCGATCGTCATTGTTGCGCTGCTGCTGCTCGAGCTTGCGAGAAGTGGCTTCGTCCTGCAGCCGCGCTGGCTGCTCGCCCTTGGTGCCGGAGCCGCGCTGTGGACGCTGGCCGAATATCTGGTGCACCGGTTCCTCTACCATGAGGTCAAGATCCTGAAGCAGCTCCATGGGCTGCACCACGCGCGTCCGAGCGACCTGATCGGATCGCCGGTGTGGGTCAGCGTGGTCATCTTCACAACGGTCTTCGCGCTCGTTGCGCGCGGTGCGGACCTGCAGATCGCGAGCGGAGGCACGACCGGCCTGCTGCTCGGCTATCTGCTGTATCTTCTGGTCCACGACGCGGTGCATCGCTGGCCGCTGGCCGGGCCATCGCGGCTGCATGCCTGGCTGCGCAGCTGCAGGCTGCGCCATCTGCGCCACCACCGCGACCCCCAGCCCGGCAATTTCGGTGTCGTCACGCCGCTCTGGGATCATTTGCTCGGAACGGCCCTGACGCGGCGCGCGCGCCGCGCCTGAGACGGCGGCCAGCCGGAACGCGCCTCGAACATTGCGCGGCGGGCGAGCCGAAGTCGCCGCGGCGCGCGGGCGCCCTACTCCAGCTCGATCGCCTGGTAGGTGCCGGACTCGTCGAGCGCGGTGCCCCAGATCTTGTGCGAGGCCTGGTGCTCGGCGCGCCCAAAGGAGAGCTTGCTGCCGAGGCCGAGATCGACGCTCTGCATCGATTCCAGCGTGTCGACCAGCCGCTCGGTGTCGAGCGGCGTCGTCTGCTTCAGCGCCTGGATCAGGATGCTGGCCGAGATGAAGCCTTCGAGCGAGGTGTAGTCAGGCGCCTCGCCGGGAAAGTATTTCTCCAGCGCCGTCTTGTAGTCGAGCACGAGGCTCGAATAGCCCGCGACCGAAGGCACGCCCTGGGTGACGATGACGCCGTTGGTGTACTTCGCGCCCAGCAGCTTCAGCTCCGCGGCCAGCGACGAGGAGCCGACTGCCGAGATGTTGGCGTAGATCAGTCCTGGAACGGCGTCGTGGGTCTTCTCGATGAATTTCGCGGCCGCGCGGTCCGTCGCGATCATGATGACCGCCTTGATTGGCGGCTTGGTCTGCGCCTTCAGCTTGCCGACGGCCTCGTCGACATCGAGCGTGCCGCGTGGAAATCCGTAGCGGATGATCGGATCGGTGATGCCGAGCGCGCGGAAGGCCTTGGCGACACCATTGGCGCCGTCGTCGCCATAGGCGTCGTTCTGCGCGAACACGGCGATCTGCTTGGCCGGGATCCGCTTGACCTTCATCAGGTAGTGCACAATCGCGGCGGTCTCTTCCGCGTAGCTCGCACGGTAGTTGAAGACGTAGCGGTCGGGAGGATCGCGGCGGACGACGGCAGAGCCGCTATAGGGCGCGAAGAACAGCGCGCGGCGCTCCAGGGCATAGGGGATCGCCACCGCGTTGTTGGCCGTGCCCATGTTGCCGATGAAGCCGAACACCTGGTCCTTCTCGTAGAGCTGGGTCATTGCTCCCAGGGTGCGGTTGGGATCATAGCCGTCGTCGGCCGCGATCAGCCTGAGTTTGCGGCCATTGATGCCGCCGGAGTCGTTGACGCGGGCGAACGCCGTCTCGATACCGAGCTTCATCTGTCGCGCCGGCTCCTTGCGCACCCCGGAGAACGGAATGACGGTGCCGAACCGGATCTCGGTGTCGGTGACGCCATGCGGCGGCGACGGCGGCAGACTGGCGGTCGGCTGCGTCGCGGCCGCGGCGGTCGGAGCCGCCAGCGCCAGGGACATCGTCGGCGGTGCGGACTGCTGCTGCTGAAGCGCGCGCTCGAGGTCCGCCAATTGGCGCTCCGCGGCCTGGCAGGTCACCAGCGAGGATGCGACCCGGCCGCGGCCCTCGGCGATGTAGCTGTTGAAGCTGCGCGCGAGCCCGTCGCGCTCCGTATTGCCCGAGGAGGCCTGGCGGATCACCTCGCTGAACTGATCGATGATCGTCTGCACGCGCCCCTGCGCGATCTCCCGACAGGTCGCGGCCTGCCCGACGACCGGGCCGACGCGAGATGCGAGATCGCGGACGACATCGGCGGAAATTGCGAAAGCGGAGGTGGTCGGCAGGACGAGGCAGGTTCCGAGAAGCAACGCACACCAGCGAACGGTCATTTCAAATTTTCCCGTTTTCTTCTGATTAGTTGGCCATGTGGACTACATGAGTTACACAGCCATCCTCATAAGGACAGGTTGCAGGACACCGCAACCTCCATCTGGCTGCCCCCCGCCGCCCCCGCCGGCGACCATGCGCCGTCGGACGCCTGCTCGAACGCCGTGCCGCGGCTAGCGCAGCTTACAGCCGGCGCGAACGATCATATCTCTGAATCAATGAGTTGCCGCGCCGCATCGACCGCAGCAAAGGTTTTCATCGACGCGATGACCTTTCGGTGATGGTCGGCGCCGAACGCGGCCGCGAGGCCAAGATGAAACTGCTTCCAGTGTTAACCGGCGTTGACGCCGGTCGTTAGAATGCATGTCGACCGCGCGAGAACGGGAACCGGCTGCGGCGCGGCCACGAGCTGATGAGTTCAAAGCGAGCGCGGCTGCTAACTGATCATAGACGCTGTCAGCGGCCGATCTGTGGCTGCCGCTCCGGCGAGCGGAGCAGCGTCAGCCGCGTTGGCGGCGGGCGCAGCAGCGGCCGGGCATTGGCAGGCGCCATCTGCGGCGGGGGCGGCTTGTGCGGCCGCGGCTTCGGCCAGCGCACGACGTCGAGCCTGACGTCGGCGAGGCCCGACTCCACCATGTCCAGCAAGGACGCCGCGGCATAGGACAGGTCGACGACGCGGCCGTCGACATACGGCCCGCGGTCATTGATGCGCACCAGCACCGAGCGGCCGGTGTCGAGCCGCGTGACCCGCAGCCGGGTGCCGAACGGCAGGGTCCGGTGCGCGGCGGTCATCGCGGTCTTGTCGAACACCTCGCCATTGGCGGTCGGCTG
>NZ_CAFJ01000645.1 GCF_000239795.1 Bradyrhizobium sp. STM 3809
GGGCGCAACATCGATCGCCATATGCGATAGCCCTGCGTTTGCGGGGGGGAGGGGAACGGACTGCACGTGCAGACCAGACACAGCACCGCCGATAACAGGCTTCGGAGCACGCGCCTGAGCACGACCAATCCAAGACCAACCGTCAAGCTCATTTGGCACGGGGGTTGCTTCGAGTTCCCGGACCCGGGGCGTGCCATGAGTTTCCGTCCGTTCACCAGCGAATCCTATGCGCAGGGCGAGCGCCCCGAGGCGTGGCGCGATGTGCTGAATGCCGTCGGGCTGCAGCCGGCGGCGAAGACGCCGTTCTATGACGGCCATGCCACGGCCTCACACCGCACTGCGCCAGGACTGGCGCTGTCGCGCCTGTCGGCCGGCGCGCAGGCGGTGGCCGCGGCCCCGCTTGGCCATGATGATTTGCCGATCGCGCTGCTCGCCATCGAGGACGGCGCCGTATTGCGCAGTGGCGACAACCATCGCATCGTGCCGGCGGGACACTTGATGCTGCTGCCGCGATCCGGCGATTGGAGCATCGCGTTCCAGCGCGACCTGCGCGCGATCGTGCTGTCGGTCACGTCCGCCGCCCTGCATGGCCGCATCAGCGGCAAGCTGAAATTCGCGAGGCCCCAGGTCGTCGCACCGAGCGGGCTCGCCGATGTGGTCTGCCGCACGTTGGAGGCGACCGCGCGGACGATCGACACCTTGAGTGATGCCGAATGGAGCACGGTGGCGCAGAGCCTGGTCGATCTCTTGCTCACGCTGGCGCATCAGCAGGCCGTGCCGACATCCGAGGCCGGCACCAGCGCGACCCAGGCGGCGATCCTGCACCGGATCTGCCAGGCGATCGAGCGACAACTCGACGACGCCGACCTCTCTCCGAGCGGCATCGCGCAAGCGGAAGGCATCTCCGAACGCTATCTGCAGAAACTGTTCGAGAGCGCTGGCGACAACTTCACGCATTACGTCAAGGAGCGACGGCTGCAGCGCGCCTGGACCGATCTCTCCGATCCGGCCGAGGCGCCTCACTCGATCTCCGAGATTGCCTATCGCTACGGGTTCGCCGATTCGGCGCATTTCAGCCGCAGCTTTCGCGCCAGGTTCGGCCTGTCGCCGCGCGAGTTCCGGCAGCAGAAGGCCGAGCAGGCGGTCGCCTCAGCGGCGCCGCGCGGCCAGCGTGGCTGGCCACAGGATGCGCTGGCGCAGCAGCGCGCCTCACAGACCGCGGCTCCGTCGCGAAGCGAGATCGCGCTGCCCGCCCCGGCCAACGATCACCAGGCGCAACAGCGCCATCATCATCTCGCGGTATCGGCCGAGCGTGTCCATTGGGGCTATTTCAGCCGCTCGCTGCCGCCGCAGCTGGAAATCGCCTCCGGCGACACGATCACCATCGAAACATTGACCCAGCACGCCTCCGACGATCCGGAGCTGATGATCTCGGGCGACGACGGCGCGCTCAGCGTGTTCGGCTGGAGCAAGGCCGGGAAGAACGTCGACCGCCGCGGCGCCGGGCCGATGGACGCGAGCGTGTTCGGCCGCGGCGCCGGCGAAGGCTTTGGCGTGCACATCTGCACGGGTCCGGTGGCCATCAAGGATGCGCAGCCCGGCGACGTGCTCGAAGTGCGCATCCTCGACATCGTGCCGCGGCCGAGCCGCAATCCAAAGCACGAGGGCCGCGTGTTCGGCTCCAGCGTCGCCGCCTGGTGGGGTTATCATTACAACGAGCTGATCGCATCGCCGGCTCCGCGCGAAGCCGTGACGATCTACGAGATCTTCGCCGGGGATCCCGAGCCGCATGCCCGCGCGCTCTACTCCTATCGCTGGGAGCCGCAGACCGATCCGGCCGGCGTGGTGCATGCGACCTATGACTATCCCGGCGTGCCGGTCGCGCCCGGCAGCATCAAGCGCCGCCACGGCGTGCTCGACAACATCCGGATTCCCCTGCGGCCGCATTTCGGCGTCATCGCGGTGGCGCCGCGCGAGGCCGATTTCGTCGATTCGATTCCGCCGTCCTATTTCGGCGGCAATCTCGACAATTGGCGTCTCGGCAAGGGATCGACGGTGTATCTGCCGGTCGCGGTTCCCGGTGCGTTGCTGTCGGTCGGCGATCCCCATGCCACCCAGGGTGACGGCGAATTGTCGGGCACGGCCATCGAATGCTCGATGACCGGCACCTTCCAGGTCATCCTCCACAAGAAGACGCAGCTCGCCGGCAAACCCTTTGCCGACCTCAGCTATCCCTTGATCGAGACCGCGACCGACTGGGTGCTCACCGGCTTCAGCCATCCGAACTACCTGGCGGAGTTCGGCGCGCAGGGTCAGAGCGAGGTCTACGCCAAGTCCTCGCTCGACCTCGCGATGAAGGACGCGTTCCGCAAGATGCGCCGCTTCCTCATGCACATCAAAGGGCTCAGCGAGGACGAAGCGATCGCGCTGATGTCGGCCGCGGTGGATTTCGGCGTGACGCAGGTGGTCGACGGCAATTGGGGCGTCCACGCGATCCTGAGCAAGCGGCTGTTCGAGGATGCGGATTGACCTCACAAGATGAGTAGGGTGGGCAAAGGCGCGCTCGCTCTGCTGCCGTATCAGATGATTTGTCCCGCGCCGTGCCCACCGCCGCTCTGAATGGTGGGCACGCGTCGCCTGCGGCGCCGCTTTGCCCACCCTACTCATTCACTGACAGAAAGGACCCTTCATGCAGTTCCACATGATCCCCGGCGCCACGAAGCCCGTCGCGCCGTTCAGCCACGCGGTCGAGACCGACGGTTTCGTCTTCGTCACCGGCCAGATGCCGGACTCGCCCGAGGCGCCGGGCGTGCTGCCGGAGGGGATCGTGGATCAGACGAAGGCGGTGATGCAGAACTTGAAGGACATCCTCCAAGGTCTCAACCTCGGCCTCGAACACATTGTGATGTCTCGGATTTACTTGACGGAGTTCAAGCGGGATTACGCGGCAATGAATGAATGCTACCGCTCATTCTTTCCCGCAGACCGGCTGCCGGCCCGCACCTGCGTCGGCGTCACCGGCCTCGCCTATGACGCGCTGATCGAGATCGATCTGGTCTGCCGACGACCCTAGTTCCGAATGGTAAATTAATCCTCAATGCTTTCAAGGGCATTCGATCTGGGCTGAGGAGGCAGGCACTGTTGCCGATTGTGCGGCGGCGCGCGGCGGTGTCAATTCGCCGACGACCGCGGCGGAACGAGGGGAGTGCCATGCCGAACCAGTTTTCCAATCGCCAGGAGATCCGCAAGCCGGCGGTGACCAGCAAGGGCGGCATCGTCGCGGCGCAGTCGCGGCGCGCGGCCGAGGTCGGTGCCGAGGTGCTGGCCGCCGGCGGCGACTGCATCGATGCTGTCGTGGCGACCGGCTTCGCGCTCGGCGTTGTCGAGCCGTGGATGAGCGGGCTGGGCGGCGGCGGCGCCATGGTGCTGTACCGCGCCAAGGAGAACAAGGTCGAGGTGATCGACTACGGCATGCGCGCGCCGGACAGTTTGCGCGTCGAGGATTATCCGCTGACCCATGACGGCAGCGTCTCTCCGGACATCTTCCCGTGGCCGCGCGTCAAGGACGACCGCAACCTGCACGGCCCCGGCGCGATCGCGGTGCCCGGCGTGGTGGCCGGCATGGAGATGGCGTACCGCCGCTACGCCAGGCTGCCTTGGCAGGACCTCGTCGCACCGAGCGTCGAGCTCGCCGCCGAGGGGCTGCTGGTCGACTGGTGGACCACCGTGATGATCTCGAGCTGCGCCGCCGACCTGCGCCGCTATGCGGGCAGCGCAGCGGCCTATCTGAAGGACGGCCTGCCGCCGAACCCGCAATGGGGCGCGAAGGCGGTGACGCGGCTGCCGCAGCAGCAGTTGAAGGCGACCTTGTCGCATCTCGCCCAGGCCGGCGCGCGCGACTTCTACCAGGGCGACATCGCGCGATCGCTGACCCGCGACATCCAGGCCGCCGGCGGCGCACTCTCGGTCGAGGATCTCGCCGCGTTCGCCGCGCAGGTCCGCGATCCCTTGCGCATTCCGTATCGCGGCGGCACGGTGTTCGCGACGCCGGAACTCACCGCCGGACCGACCCTGGCGCATGCGCTCCGGCTGATGCAGGCGGGCATCGAGCCCGCGGGCACGGCCCCGGACGCAGGCGCCTTCATCGCCTATGCCGAGGCGATGCAATCGGCCTATCGCGAGCGCCTCAACGACATGGGCGATGCGCCCGGCAAGCGCGCGCTCGGCGCCGAATATCTCGCGCCCGCCTGCACCACGCATTATTCGGTCGTCGATCGCGACGGCAACATGGCCGCGGTGACGCAGACCCTGCTGTCCGGCTTCGGCTCGAAATTCCAGGCGCCGCAGAGCGGCATCATGATGAACAACGGCATCATGTGGTTCGACCCGACGCCGGGCACCACCAACTCGCTCGCGCCCGGCAAGCGCTGCCTGACGAACTACACACCGGTCGTGGCCGAAGCCGCCGACGGCCGCCGCCTCGCGCTGGGCGCCTCCGGCGGCCGCCGCATTCTTCCAGCGGTGGCGCAGATGCTGTCCTTCGTGATGGACTATCGCATGGACCTCGAGGCCGCAATCCATCAGCCGCGCATCGACGCCAGCGAGGGCGACGTGGTCGGAGCCGACACGCGGCTGCCGGCGGAGGTGACGACTGCGCTCGCGGCGAGGTTCGAGACGGTGCCGGCACCGGTCCAGACCATGCCAATGAAGTTCGCCTGCCCCAGCATCGTGCTGCGCGACGGCGATGTGAACAGCGGCGCGACGGAGATTGCGCACGCCTGGGGCGATGCGGTGGCGGAGGGGTAATCTGCACCATGGCAGTCGAGCTCTCGCCACAAAGACGGTGAGCTCCCTTCCCCCTTGCGGGGAGGGCTATCGCATATGACGATCGCAGTTTTGCGCTCGTCCCTCTCCACATCGTCATGGCCGGACCTGTCCCGGCCATCCACGTCGTTCGGCATGCTTGGAACGACGTGGATGCCCGGGTCTTGACGCGGCCCTCGTACCACGAGGCGATCCCGCCGATCAGGCCGCCGCTGCTCTCAGGCGGTCGGCGTTGACGGCACGGCGATCTCCGGAAGGCTTGCCCGCAAAAAGGCCCGCATGCGGGAGCGGAACGCGGCCACGTTCAGGCCAACGACTCCAAGCCCGATCAACCCGCCGACGAGCAACGCCGGCAACGACCAGGTCTGGCCTCCCGCCGCGGCGAGCACCGGACCAAACAAGCCGGTTGCGACCGCGACAAAAGCAATGCAGCTCGCCGGCGCCAGGCAGATGTCCCACGCAATGACGGAACGCTCGGTTGCGTCGACGTGCAGCCTGCCGACGACGAGAGGAATCTGAATCAGAATCAATCCGCGCGGCCGCAGCCAGATCACACGATGCCTCTCGTCCCAATAGACGATACTGGTGCTGAGCTTGACTTTCCTGCCCGCCGGCAGTTCGGAACGAAGAACAAATCGGTCCCGCTCTCGCCCGATCCGCAGGAACGCGCCGAGATAGGGCCGGTAGACGGCAATGATTGCGATCAGGTCCAGACTGAGGGCCCCAAACAGCACAGGCGTGAGCCAGGACGGCAGATCGACCGGGGTCGGAGCCGGAGAGGGAACGTGAGCCCGCTGAAGAGAGGGACGCCCGATCTGGTTCGGCATGGGTCCGGCAAAGCCGCGGATCTCCAGGCGCAGGATCACATTGTCGGACGGATCGTAGCAGATCCGCACATAGGCACCTGGCGTGAGCGGGCCGCCGCGGGCCGCCGTCACGTGGAAGCCCTCAATGAGGTCCATGTCCGAATATTGGAACGGCACGCCTGATACCGTGAACGATTCGCTCGGACGCCGCGCGAGCGGCCCTGGCGTGAACTGCT
>NZ_CAFJ01000644.1 GCF_000239795.1 Bradyrhizobium sp. STM 3809
GCCGACCTGAAGGACCTGCGCGGTGAGTGGAAGCGCGCCGGCGCCGGCTTCGCCTGCACGGTGACCCCGCCGCGTCAGCTGTCGCAGGAGCAACTGCTGGCCGTCATGGCGCGCGCCTGCATGCGCCTCGGCCCGCTCTTCGTCGGCGATTCCGCGGCCACCGCGACCGCGGCGCTCGGCCAGCCGCACCGGACGTTGAAGCAGCCGCAGGACAAGGTCGCCTGGATCTATTTCGTCGGCCAGCGCGAGCACTATCCCTATTTCGTCGTGACCGTCGCCGCCGACAGGATCGTCGCGCTGCAGGTGACCGGCGACGGCACCACGACGGCCACGGGCTATGAGCTCAGCAGCGTCGGGCTCGGCGCCACCACCGATGATCTGGTGAAGGTGTTCGGCCAGCCCAGCCATTTCGAGCCGAGCGAGTTGAAGGGCGTCGAGCTCTGGACCTACCCGCCGCACCCGTTCTCCTTCGAGCTCAAGGGCGGGCGAGTGATGTCGATCCGGGTCGGCCGGCCGTGATCCGGCTCCGCCGACCGCGCAGCGCGGACTGATCTGCGCGTCGCGGCGACCTGGAGCATGATGCGTTCCCGCGGAATCGCATCGTGCTCTCATCTCGCTGTTCGCGCATGGTCTGTTCGGACGTCCGGTGTCCGCTTCTCCGGCTCATCCTCTAGCCGCCGGGCGACTTTGCCGGCTCCGCGCCGCCATGAGAGGCCTGATCGGCGCCGTGGGATGACGCCGGAACAGTCTCCGCCGCCGCCGGCGTCTGATCTGGCTTGGCGCCAGCGGTCTCCGCGGTCGCGGCGTGGTCGTCCGCGCTCTTGTTGCTCGCGCCGCCCGTGTCCGGCGCCTTGTCCGGTTTGGACGGCTCGGTCAATGTCGCGCGCGTGGCCTGCACGATCGGCGCGGCGGCATCGGCGCTGGCATGAAAGAGGTAGTCCTCCGCCGAGCGCGTGAAAAGGTAGCCGCCGCCGGCGGCGTCCTTCTTGTAGCGATAGGTGAGCTGGCTACCGTCGGTCCGTTTCAGCGTAACAGTGACGTCGGGCGCATCGGTTTCGCTCAACGCCGCCTTGCCCTTGCCGCGCACGCCGTCGAAGGGGGGATGCGCCATTGCGCTGACCAGGGCGTCGATCTTGTCGGGCCGCGGCTTCTCGTCCTGGCCGAGCCCCGCCAGCGTGAACTTGCCGTCCTTGCCCTCGATGGTGACGTCGCCGACATTGACGCTCGCGATCTTGTCGCGCGGCGTGTCCAGCATGTCCTGCTGCATCCAGGCGCTGGGCTCCGCCGCGATGTCGTAAGTGGCGAGCTCGACGGCAAAGACCGGAGAGGCATCGCCGGCCCGGACGTGCACCTGGCGATAGGCCGGCGAAGTCCCGACCAGAAGCTCGCCGGCCCTGCTGCCGCCGCTCGTCAGCACCACGCGCCGCTCATGAACTTTCTCCGTGACCTTGAATCGCTCGGCCGCCGCATCGGTCTTCGCGACCGGCCAGCCCTTCTTCAAGCCCGCGATGCGGTCGAGCAGGCCGTTGATCTTCGTGGTGTCGGCGGGAAAGTCCGCCGACGCGGGTATCACCCATTTGCCGTCCTTCCGCTGGAGCGTGACGTTGTGGCCCGCATCGTCGTCGATCGCGATCTGATCGACCTTGGACGGCACGAACGAGACCAGCGGCTCCTTGGCCTCGAACGCGGCATGATCGGAGCGGTTGACCGCGAAGGTGAGAGCCAGCGCGAGCTGACCGCCCAGCAGCGCCGTGAGCAGGATGGGAAGGCTTTTCATGTCCGCGCCTCCGCGATGCCGAGCATGTCGAGATATCTCCGTTGAGCGCCGCGCCGCAGCGCGCGGCGTACGATGTAGACGAGCGCGAGCCCGGCGAGCGCGAGCGCATAGTTCAGGTATTCCCAGAACATCTGGCCGCCGCTCTGCATCGGGGCGAGCGTGCGCGAGAACTGACCGCCGCGGCTGCGCAGCGCCAGTAGCCCGCGATCCTCCAGCGACCAGTCGACCACGTTCTGGGCGAAGTCGAGCGGCGCCAGATATTGTGTGCGGTCGACGCTGGAGGCGAGCTGCAGCACGTCGTCCGACAGGAACGTGCCCGAGCCGATCACGATCAGCCGCGCGCTCTCGGGCGAGCGGGAGATCACGCCGGTGATGCTGGGCTTGGCGTCGGCAGCCGCCGCCTTCGCCGCATCATCGGTCTTCGCATCAGCCTTCGCGTCGGGTTTGGGCGGAGCCGCGTCCTTGGCGAGCGGCGATGGCTTGCCGGCGAAGAACGACGTGAACTCGCCCTCCATCATCGCCCCGAGCAGCTGCCGCCCTTGCTTGTCGGCCGGCGGGAAACCGGTGTCGGGATGCGCCTTGAAGTCCGGCACGACGTTGGTCGTCTTGGCGGTCCAAGAATGCGGCGAGCTCTGGATCAGATCGACGATCTTGCGCTTCTTGCCGACCTTGTCGGCGTCGATCGTCAGCGGCGAGGCCCAGGACAGCGTCAGCTGCTGGGTGCCGGCCGAGGGCGCCGCGCCCTGCGCCAGCCCGTCGCTGCGGATGTCGGCGAAGAACGGGTAGTCCATCAGCCGGATCTGCCGCACCTTGATGCCGCCGCCGACGTCGCGCTCGGTCGGGATCGGAAACGAGGCGTTCTGGCGGTCGAGCACCATGCTGTCGCCGACCTTCACGCCCTGGAACGTCAGCCAGTCCTCGAGGCCCGACGGCGTCTTCGCCACGTCGAGATTGCCGCGCAACGACGGCTCATAAGGCGAGGTGGCGACGATCACGGTGCCGCCCTTCATCAGGAACTGGTCGACGGCGAACACCTGCTTCTGATCGAGCTGCTGCGGCGAGGCGACGAACAGGATGTCGGCGCGCTCTGGAACGCGTCCGTCCTTCAGCTGCGTAGCGTCGACGAGCGTGTTCTCCTGCAGCTTCTGCTGCAGCAGATCGAACGACGGACCGTTGCTGCCGGGGATGCCGAGCTGCGGCATCGGTTGCTGCGCCGGCGGCGTATACAGCGCGACGGTGCGCAGCGCACCCGGCGTGAAGCGCTTCAGCCCCGCATCGATGTTGCGCTTCAAG
>NZ_CAFJ01000643.1:0-2500 GCF_000239795.1 Bradyrhizobium sp. STM 3809
AGACCGCCAGGTCTTGCGTGAGCTCCATTGGCGGGATTTCGCCGTCTTCGTTTCTCTTTCTTCGCGGACGAACACGCTGCCTGGGGCTGCGCTGTTGCTGCATTTGCCTTTCGGGGCAGAGCGGTAACGAGCTTCGAGCGTTAGGGGCTTGTAGCTCAGTTGGTTAGAGCGCGCGCTTGATAAGCGTGAGGTCGGAAGTTCAAGTCTTCCCAGGCCCACCAATCTTCGCGCCTGCTGGCGCTATCGCCTGGCAAGCAAATCGTCTCGACGACCGCGCTGCATTGCATTCGTCTTTCCGAGTATGGGGCCTTAGCTCAGCTGGGAGAGCGCGTGCTTTGCAAGCATGAGGTCGTCGGTTCGATCCCGACAGGCTCCACCAGCCTTCGCAGGCTGCGCCTGCTTCGGCTCGGCAAGCCAGAGTGCAGCGAAGGCTGCCGCGCCGGAGCCCGACAGGGCGTAGGCGGGCTGTGTCAGCGTGTTCAAACAATCGTCCGCGAGACAACACTTCGCATTGTCTGGTCCTCACCGGGACTGCAGGCAAATGCGTGTTATCTGACATCGTGAAGAGGAGATCGATCCGAGTTGGGATCGTGCAGGGCAGTGGCAATCACGCGAGCAATCGTGTGGGCGTCGCGGCCATCGAACTGTGCGTGACCTTCACTATCTCCGGGTCATTTCGGCGCGAGCTGAACGCTGTGAAGCGGGCTGCTTGTTGTAAATGACTCTGTTCGCTGCGCATGACCGCACGGCGATCGGTTCGATCTTAAGAAGCAAGCTGGTCTTTCTAATCAGTGTCCTCGCTGTCTCTAACGCCTGGTCCTTCGGGGCAGGTGAGAGCAGTGAACATTCTGCCGAGTGTGTGGACATTGATAATGAGAGCAATCAAGTGCCTTAAGGGTGTTCGGTGGATGCCTTGGCGCTGAGAGGCGATGAAGGACGTGCTACGCTGCGATAAGCCGTGGGGAGCTGCGAAGAAGCTTTGATCCGCGGATTTCCGAATGGGGAAACCCACCTTCGATAGCCGGAACTCCAAGACCTTGGTCCAAAAGACGTGGTTTTGGGGTTTGAATAGGAGACTAGGATGATCCCGAGCCGTGAGGTTTTGGATTTCCGGTTATCAAGAGAAGGTATGAGACTTCTGAATACATAGGAGGTTTCAAGCGAACCCAGGGAACTGAAACATCTAAGTACCTGGAGGAAAGGACATCAACCGAGACTCCGCTAGTAGTGGCGAGCGAACGCGGACCAGGCCAGTCATGAATGTGAGACAACCAGAACCTGTCAGGAAAGCAGGGCCTCAGAGGGTGATAGCCCCGTATGGGTAATGCGAACATTCATGCTCGAGTAAGGCGGGACACGTGCAATCCTGTCTGAACATGGGGGGACCACCCTCCAAGCCTAAGTACTCCTCAGCGACCGATAGTGAACCAGTACCGTGAGGGAAAGGTGAAAAGCACCCCGACGAGGGGAGTGAAATAGACCTGAAACCGGACACCTACAAACAGACGGAGCCCAAGATGCGTTCTGGGTGACGTCGTACCTTTTGTATTATGGGCCAGCGACTTAATTTAACGAGCAAGCTTAAGCCGATAGGCGTAGGCGCAGCGAAAGCGAGTCTGAATAGGGCGTCAAGTTCGTTGTATTAGACCCGAAACCTAGTGATCTAGCCATGAGCAGGTTGAAGGTGAGGTAACACTCACTGGAGGACCGAACGGGTGCCTGTTGAAAAAGGCTCCGATGACTTGTGGTTAGGGGTGAAAGGCCAATCAAACTGGGAAATAGCTGGTTCTCCGCGAAAGATATTTAGGTATCGCCTCGGACGAATACCTCAGGGGGTAGAGCACTGGATGGGCTAGGGGGACTTACCGTCTTACCAAACCCAACCAAACTCCGAATACCTGAGAGTACTATCCGGGAGTCACACGGCGGGTGCTAACGTCCGTCGTGGAGAGGGAAACAACCCTGACCTACAGCTAAGGCCCCCAATTCGTGGCTAAGTGGGAAAGGATGTGGAAATCCCAAAACAACCAGGAGGTTGGCTTAGAAGCAGCCATCCTTTAAAGAAAGCGTAACAGCTCACTGGTCTAAATAAGGGTTTCTGCGCCGAAGATGTAACGGGGCTCAAGCCACGAGCCGAAGCTTAGGGTGCATCGCAAGATGCGCGGTAGCGGAGCGTTCTGTAAGCCTGCGAAGGGCGACCCGTGAGGGCGCCTGGAGGTATCAGAAGTGCGAATGCTGGCATGAGTAACGACAAACACTGTGAAAGACAGTGTCGCCGAAAGTCCAAGGGTTCCTGCGTAAAGTTAATCTTCGCAGGGTTAGCCGGTCCCTAAGGCGAGGCCGACAGGCGTAGTCGATGGGAATGCAGTGAATATTCTGCAGCCAGTGGATGGTGACGAATCCCGTGTGTTGTCCGACCTTACTGGATTGGTTGGGCTTCGAAGGGGTTCCAGGAAATAGCCTCCACATTAGACCGTACCCGAAACCGACACAGGTGGAC
>NZ_CAFJ01000642.1 GCF_000239795.1 Bradyrhizobium sp. STM 3809
CGTCGATCACGGCACCTATCCCTATGTGACCTCGTCGAACACGGTGGCGGCCCAGGCCGCGACCGGTGCGGGCCTCGGCCCGGGTGCGATCGGCTACGTACTCGGCCTCTGCAAGCTCCGGCGTCCCAAAGCCTTCAGCCCGCGCGGCCGCGGCCCCACAGACGTCGATACCGGAGCGCTGCATCATATAGGATTAAGTATGGCGAAGTCACAGCGCTGTCGTTCTTTCCGGGGGCGTTGCACAACAACTCCGTTAACGAAGATGGTTACCAGTGCGCCGGCAGCCGCTTGAGGCCGCGCAGCACGAAGGTCGGCCGCCACTCCGGGTTGTCGGGATCATCCAGCTTCAGCTCCGGCAGCCGCCGCAGCAGGGTTCCGATCGCGACCTCGGCCTCGATGCGGGCGAGCTGTGCCCCCAGGCAATGGTGGATGCCGCCGCCGAACGACAGCGGCTTCACGTTCGCCCGGGTGATGTCGAGCTGCTCCGGATTGTCCGGGTAGACGGCCGGGTCGCGGTTGGCCGAGCCCAGCAGGCACAGCACGGTTTCGCCCGCGGGAATGCGGCGGCCGCCGAGATCCTCGATGTCCTCGAGCGCGACGCGGCCGGTCAGCTGGACCGAGGAATCGTAGCGCAGGAACTCCTCGATCGCATTGGTGATCAGATCCGGGCGCGCCCTCAACAGCGCCAGCTGGTCGGGATTGCGATACAGCGCCAGCAGGCCGTTGCCGATCAGATTGACCGTGGTCTCGTGTCCGGCGCCGAACAGCAGGATGATGTTGGCCGTCAGCTCCTCGTGCGAGAGCTTGGCGCCATCCTCCTCCGCCTGCAAAAGCTGCGTCGTCAGGTCGTCGCCCGGATTTTTCCGGCGCAGCTCGAACAGGTGCTGGAAATAGGCCCTGGACACCGCGTTGCCGGCATTGCCCTCGGCAATCTCGGCCTTCGACAGCGGCACCGGCTCGAGCAGCCGCCCGCCCTCGCGCGAGCTCTTGTAGAACGCCTCGCGATGCTCCTCGGGAATGCCGAGCATGTCGCAGATCACCGTGACCGGCAGCTTGAAGGCGAAGTCCTCGATCAGGTCCATCCGGCCGCGCGGGATGATCTCGTCGAGCGTCGAATCGACGATCGCCTGGATGCGCGGCCGCATGTCCTCGACGCGGCGCGCCGTGAAGGCCTTCACCACCAGGCCGCGCAGCCGCGTATGGTCCGGCGGATCCTGCTGCAGCATCCAATGGCTCATGCTGCGGAAGATCGGCTCGTTCATGATCTCGGGGCCGTAGCGGCGGATCGAGCGGGCGACGAAATCCTTGCCGAAGCGCTTGTCGCGCAGCACGAGGCTCGACTCCGCGTGCCGGCTCGCCAGGAACGAGCCGAACGGCGTCACATGCACCGGATCGTTGTCGCGGAGCTGCTGATAGAACGGATAGGGATTGCGGATGAACTCCGGCGACAGCGGATTGAACAGCGGCGCTGCCTTGGCAGCCTGGACGTGCTCGTTCATGTGATCCCTTTCCAAGAGTTCGCTCATTGGTTCACGGCCGCGGCGCTATGGCAA
Source organism: Bradyrhizobium sp. STM 3809 (assembly GCF_000239795.1). GTDB lineage: Bacteria > Pseudomonadota > Alphaproteobacteria > Rhizobiales > Xanthobacteraceae > Bradyrhizobium. The sequence continues at coordinate 1,554 of NZ_CAFJ01000642.1, forward strand.
GTCGGCCAGTTCACACATCATGCCGCAGCCTCCGCCGCGGTCTTCAACCTATGTAACTGCCCGGCGACGACGCGCACCCGGCGCGGCGCCGCAATCCAGATCGCGGCCGCCGACACGAAGGCGCCGGCGAAGGCGATCGCAAAGCCCGGCGTGTAGCTGCCGGTGAGATCATACAGCACGCCGGTCACCCAGGGACCTGCGGCGCCGCCGCACAGCCCGATCATCATCAGCGTTCCGAAAATGCTGCCGAATTGCGCGCCCTGAAATATCTCCAGCACGACCGCGCCCATCACCGACGTGATGCCGTAGCCGAGCGCGCCCTGCGTGGCGACCATCACATAGACCAGCAGCAGCGACGGGGCCGCCTTGAGCGCGATCAGTGCGGCGAAGCAGATTGCGAAGCCGAGGCAGCCGAGCCCCCACACGGCCTCGCGGCCGAGCCGGTCGGAAAGATGGCCGAGCGCGATCTGTCCGGGAATGCCGAGCAGGCTGACGGCGCCGAGCGCCCACACCGCGACACCCGAGCTGAAGCCGATCTCGAGCAGGTATTTCGTCTGGTGGACCTGGACCGCGTACCAGACGTAGAGACCGAAGAAATAGCCGAGCGCGAGCCACCAGAACCTGATGGTGCGCAGCGCGCGCGAAAGCGTCCAGTCGATGCCCGCCCAGGCCGGATCGACGATGTTCGACACCGGCTTCGCGGCGCTGTCGAGCGGCGCGGCATCGCCGTCGGGACGCAACCCCATCTCCTCCGGCTTCTTGCGCAGCAGCAGATTGATCGGCGCGAGCACGACCAGGACGACGATGCCCATCGCGGTGCAGGCGGTGCGCCAGTTGGTCTGCGCGATCATGTGCTGCACCCAGGGCAGCAGGGTCATCGAGCCCAGGCCGACGCCGGCGAACGCGATGCCGATGGCCAGCCCGCGGCGGCGGATGAACCAGTTGGGCAGGAACAGCGACTGGCCGGAATAGCCGAGGCAGACGCTGCCGGAGCCGACCATCACGCCGATGGTGAGGTAGAGATGCCAGGGCTGCGTGGTGAGCGGCGCGAGCAGCAGGCCGCCGCCCATCAGGGCGACGCCGAGTTCCATCACCGCACGCGGGCCGGTGCGGTCCATCAGCCGTCCGATCAGCGGACTGACGATGCCGGATGCGACGAAGCCGAAGGAGAAGGCGCCGGCGGTGACGCCGCGGTCCCAGCCGAACTCGGCGAGAATAGGTGGATAGAACAGCGAGAAGGCGGTGCGTGCATTGACGCCGATCGCCATCGTCGCGAAGGTCACGGCGACAATGACCCAGCCATAATAGAACGGCAGGCGCATGGCTGTTGTTTTCACTCCCTGGTGCACCCTTCGCATCATTTGCATGCGAACGGGTCAAGGATTTTCTGCGCACGCCGTCTCCGCGTCAGTTACCTCCGAGGTCATGCGTGCGGCGCACCATCCTCATCATCGGTGTCCTCCCGGCGAACGCCGGGACCCCTACCGCGTGATCTCGCGGTGAGAAAAGACTGGTCGTCGCGCGTGTCCCAAACACCACCCTGTGGTTATGGGTCCCGGCTCAAGGCCGGGACGACACCGAATGTGCGGTACGCTCCGTGGGCCGCGGCTGCACGCTCCTCGCGGCGCCATGGCGTCCGAGCTCTGCTCATTGATCGCCCTCGGAAGTAGAAGGGCGCAGGGAAGGCCGGGCGCTGGCCGCGCCCGTGGCCCGCCTGCAAACAAAAATGCAGGCGGCAGGTACCACAGGTGTGGCCGAGAACGCCCGGCCCTCCCTGCGCGATGGTCTTCACGCTTATAGGCAGGCTTCCTGGCGCTCGGGCTTGTTGGCCGCCATGCGCGGCAGCGCGTGTCACGCGCTGCGCGGAGATACCAGCGTCGAGGTATCAGAACCCTGCAACTTCACGTCCGCAAGCGCATCGTTCGTCCGCACGCCCACAAGGACATGCTGCGAGCTCCCGCGGCCACCGCTCCCCGCCTCGCGTGTCGTGACGATCGCGCGCAACGCCCCTTCCATGAGGCGGGATGCGCGAGAGGATCGTGGTGATTTGCCCGACGGCGCAAGGACAATCGGCTGCGACAAAGTAACCCGACGGGCAGAAATTCCCGGCTGTCATTCCGGGGCGATCGTCGATGCGCGGCCGCGAAGCGGCTGCGTGTCGATGATCGAACCCGGAATCTGGAGTTTGTAGGGACAGGCGCAAGGCAATGTCGGGATTCCGGGTTCAAGGCCTGCGGCCTTGCCCCGGAATGACGTCGTGGGGCGAGCGCGCAACCAACGCAACTCATAAGCCGCGTTCTACGCCGCAGCCTTCGCCGCATCGGCGCCGTGGAACGCATACACGTCCATGCGCAGCACACCGTAATTGGCGCTGTTGTGCAGGCGTTCGACGCGGGCACCTTCGCCGGCGGCGCCGAGCGCTGCGAACAGTGGCAGGAAGTGCTCGTCGGTCGGATGGTTGTCGCGCGCATGCGGGGCGAGGCGGCGGTAGTTGACGAGATCGTCGACGCGGCCGTCGATGGCGGCCTGGTGCACCCAGTCGGCGAACTCGACCACCCAGGACGGCGCGGGATCGTCGATGTCGAGCCGGCGCTTGCGGAACTCGCCGAGATTATGGGTGAAGCTGCCGCTGCCGATGATCAGCACGCCCTCCTCGCGCAAGGGCGCCAGCGCGCGGCCGAGCGCGAGATGGTGCGCCGGGCCCTGCTCGGTCTGGATCGACAGCTGCACGACTGGAATGTCCGCCTGCGGATACATCAAGAGCAGCGGCACCCAGGCGCCGTGGTCGAGGCCGCGCTCGCGATCGACGCCGACCGGAAGGCCGGCGGCCTGCAGGCGCTCCGCGACGGCGCGGGCGAGATCGGGCGCGCCCGGCGCCGGATAGCGCAGCTGATAGAGTTCGCGCGGGAAGCCGTAAAAATCGTAGATCGTGTCGTTTTCGGCGACGACGTTGACGGCGGGGATGTCGGTCTCCCAATGCGCCGAGATCACGAGGATGGCCTTCGGCCGCGGCAGGCTGTCGCCGAGCCCTGCGAGGAAGTCCCGCGCCGCCGACGCCGTCAGCGGCAGCATCGGCGAGCCGTGCGACAGGAAGATGCTGGGCAGAGTCATGTCAAAACTCCTCGTTCTCTTTCTGGATATCTCAGCTCGCGGCCCAAACCACAACCGTCGTCCCGGTCTCGAGCCGGGACCCGTACGCCGTGACCGCCGTTTGAGGCACGCTGGGCTTCGACCATCGTGCTCAGCTCAATCCGGCCGGTGGTTATGGATCCCGGCCTTGAGCCGGGACCCATACGCTGTGACCGGCATTGAGGCAGGCTGGTTGTCGACCATTTTGCTCAACTCACTCCAGCCGGTGGTGATGGATCCCCGCTTTCGCGGGGATGACACTGTGGGTGGGGCGACACCACTCGTTTCAATCCTGCCGCCGACCCACCCTCGCTGTCGTCCCTGCGAACGCAGGGACCCATACCGCGTGATCGATGTTCGTGGCACGCTGAGTGTCGCCCATCTTGCTCAACTTACTCCAGCCGGTGGCTATGGATCCCGGCGTTCGCCGGGATGACATCGAAATTGGGCGGCAGTGAACCGCCCCTCACCTTCAATGCGCGCTGCGCAGTTGGCCGCCGGCGAGGTTGGCGCGGAGGTTGCCGAGTGCATAGGCGCCGTCGCCGAGCAGGGCCTGGATCACCAGGGTGACGGCCCAGAACGCCGGGTATTCCCAGCCGCCCTTGGGGTTGTTGAAGAAGAACCCGGCCGAGCCGCGCACGGTGAAGATGGCGCCGAGCAGGATCGGCACGGCGGCGAGCGCGACCCAGCGGGTGGCGACGCCGAGGATCAGGGCGATGCCGGCGAGGATTTCGGCGGTGATCGTGACATAAGCGAGCTCGGGCGGCAGGCCGATGCTGCCGAAGAACTTGGCCGTGCCGGCCGGGGTGAACACGAACAGCTTCAGGCTGGCATGGGCCAGGAACAGGCCGCCGAGCGTGAGGCGGAGCAGGAGCGCGGCATAGGGCGCGGTGCGGGAATCGATCATCATAACCTCCGTGGGGACACCGGGGATATGGATCATTCCCTGCCAAGCGATAATCCGGTACAAGGGAAATTCAGTTCACACTGAGAGAGCGAGATCCAGGGGTGCTCGATCGCCTGACCGGGCTGGAAGTGCTGTCCAAGGTGGCCAGCAGCGGCAGCCTGTCGGGCGCCGCGCGCCTGCTCGGGATGTCGCCGACCATGGTGACGAAGCATCTCGCCGCGCTCGAGACCAGGCTCGGCACCAAGCTGTTTCACCGTACCACCCGCCGGCTCACCATCACCGAGGTCGGGCGGCGCTATCTCGATCTCGCCGAGCGGGTGCTCGGCGATTTCGAGGCGGCCGAGAGCGCGGTCGCGGCCGATCGCGTCGAGCCGCGCGGCCTGCTGCGCCTCAACGTCCCGCTCGCCTTCGGCACCCGCCAGATCGCGCCGCTGCTCGCCGGCTTCGCCGCACTCTATCCCGGCGTCAGCGTCGAGCTCGGCCTCAACGACCGGTTGGTCGACCTGATCGAGGAAGGCTGGGACCTCGCGATCCGGATCGGCGCGCTCAAGGACTCGACGCTGGTGGCAAGACGGCTCGCGCCGTGCCGGATGATGGTCTGCGCCGCGCCGTCGTATCTCGCCGCGCATGGCACGCCACGCAGCACGGCCGATCTCGCCGCGCACAATTGCCTCGGTTACACGCTGGCGGCCGCCGGTCCGTCGCGCTGGCGCATGGGTGGGAAGGCGGCCGTCGACGTCACCGTCAGCGGCAATCTGCGCGCCAACAATGGCGATGCGCTGCTCGCTGCTGCGCTCGCCGGGCAAGGCCTGATCTATCAGCCGACCTTCATCGTCGGCGACGAGGTTCGCGCCGGACGGCTGGTGCCGGTCCGCCTCGACGTGCCGCCGTCGGATCTGCTGGCGGTGCACGCGGTCTACCTGCCGGATCGCACGCCGTCGGCCAAGGTGCGCGCCTTCATCGACTACCTCGCCACGGCGTTCGCGCCGCAGCCTCCCTGGGATCGCGACCTTGGATAAGCACACGCGCAAGCCCGCGCGCGGAGAGATCGACATGACCGAGCCATCTCACGACGGCAACCATCACTGGGCGATGCTGCGCTCGCTGCAGGGCTGGCGGATCAGCGCCCTGCCCGCCGATCTCACCGCCGGGCTGACGCTTGCCGCGATCGCGATCCCCGAGCAGATGGCGACCGCCAAGCTCGGCGGCTTCACGCCGGAGACCGGCTTCTTCGCCTTCCTGGCGGGCTCGCTCGGCTTCGCGCTGTTCGGCGCCAACCGCTTCCTGTCCTGTGGCGCGGATTCGACGATCACGCCGATCTTCGCCGGCGGGCTGGCGCTGCTCGCGGCCAGCGGGACGCCGGAATATGGCAGCATCGCCGCGGCGCTAGCGCTCCTGGTCGGCCTCATGCTGGTGCTCGCCGGCGGCTTCCGGCTCGGCGGCATCGCCAACCTGCTGTCGGTGCCGGTCACGGTCGGCTTCCTGGCCGGAATCGCGGTGCACATCATCGTGTCGCAACTGCCCGGGGTGCTCGGCCTGCCCGCGCCGAGCGGACCAACCCTGGCGCGGATCGCCGCCCTGTCCGGCGAGCTCGGCAAGACCAACATCTACACGCTCGTCATCGGCATCGGCGTGCTTGCAACGGTGACGGTCTGCGAGCGGATCAGCGCCCGCATCCCCGGCGCGCTGATCGCGCTCGTCGCCGCGACGCTGTTCGTGATCACGGCCGGACTCGAGGCGCGCGGCGTGCCCGTGGTCGGCGCCATCTCCGGCGGCGTGCCGATGCCGTCGGTGCCGCTGATCGGGCCGGAGCAATGGGTGAAGCTGGTGCCGCTGGCGTTCCTGATCGCCGTCGTCGTGATCATGCAGACCGCGGCCACGACGCGGTCGTTTCCCTCCGAGCCGGATCGTCCGGCCGACGTCGACCGCGATTTTCTCGGCGCCGGCGCCGCCAGCCTGCTCGCAGGCCTGTTCGGCACGTTTCCCGTCAATGCCAGTCCGCCGCGCACCGGAATCGTGGTCGAGACCGGCGGCCGCTCGCAGGTCGCAAGCCTCTCGGCTGCGATCATCGTGCTGCTGCTCGTGCTGTTCGGCGCGCGGCTCCTGGCCCACGTGCCGGAGGCCGCGCTCGGCGGCGTGCTGCTGTTCGTCGCGCTGCGCATCATCCGCGTCGCACAGATCGTGCAGGTCTATCGCGCGTCGAAGGGCGAGTTCCTGCTGATTGCCGCCACGGCGGCCGCCATCGTGGTGCTGCCGATCGAGCAAGGCGTCGCGCTCGGCATTGCGCTGTCGCTGCTGCACGGCATCTGGAGCACGACCCGCGCACATCTCATCACCTTCGAGCGAGTGCCCGACACCACGATCTGGTGGCCGGCACATCCGCTCCTGCCCGGCGAGGAACTGTCCGACATCGCCGTGGTCGGCTTCCAGGCGCCGCTGAGCTTCCTCAACGCCGCGACCTTCCGCACCGATCTCCAGCACCTGCTGCAACGACGGCGGCCGCGGCTGCTGGTGCTCGAAGCCAGCGCGATGGTCGAAATCGATTTCACCGCCGCGCAGGCGCTGCTGGCGGTGATCAGGCAGTGCAACGCCGATGGCATCGTGTTCGCCGTGGCGCGCCTGGAATCGCTGCGGGCCCAGGCGGCGTTCGAGCGCTTCGGCCTGTATGACGTGCTGCCGCGCGATCACGTCTTCCAGAGCGTCGATCTCGCGCTGCAGAAGCTGCGCGTGCAGCAGCCGTCGTCCGCGGAGTGAGCCGAGGCCGATCACGCCGCGATCGTCTGATGCGACCACGGCTGTCGTCCCGCTGCAGGCTGGACGTCGACCATCTCGCCGACCCGTCCGGCCGGTGGTGATGGATCCCCGCTTTCGCTTGGATGACAGCGAGGGCGCAGCGGAATCTCGCCCGACGCTGCCTGATACAAATCGTTACGAAGTGCAGCGCGGCCGCACGGTGCGGCGGATGACTACGCATGTCAGGCTGCATTCATGTTCGTTGCAGCAAATACACTGTCGCTCGTGCGCAGCAGCGACTACACTGCGGCACGGCGCCGCCTGATCAGCGGAGCTGCGCTGCACGATCGGCTGTGCACTGAGCACCATGGTATGAGGGGAGGTTTTGCGGCTTCAACAAAGTTGCGAAACCAAACTGCAAAACCAAACTGCGTCTGGCGACGTCTAACGACCAACCTGATTCGAAACCAACGAGAGGACCGCACCGCAATGCGCAATCTGTTCACCTCCGCCCTGCTCGCCGCGACTGTCATGGTGGGCGCGTCGGCCGCGCAGGCCTTCACGCTGCCGGCCCAGCCGGCCGCTCCGGACAGCAACGTCGAGCGCGTCGCCGGCGGCTGCGGTCCGGGCTGGTTCCGCGACGGTTGGGGCAACTGCCGCCCGGCCCCACGCGCCTATTACGGCTATGGCTACGGATACGGCTACGGCCCGCGCACCTGCTGGATCCGCCCGACCCCCTGGGGCCCGCGCCGCGTCTGCCGGTGATCCGAAGGCGAACCAACGACACCGCCGCATCCCCAATGCGGCGGTGTTTTCTGTTCACTGCCTTTTGGAAGATATGAGTCCGCCGCTGTCGCCGCGCAGACGGTGCGCTCCCTCTCCCCGTAAGAACGGGGAGAGGGAGCGCAGCGCCCGTGTTGCAATAGCTCGGCTACAATGACGACGATCAGCTCGCCGGGATGATCTTGCCGGGGTTGAAGATGTTCTGCGGATCGAGCGCCTGCTTGACGGCGCGCATGGCGTCGAGCGCTTCCTGGCCGAGCTCCGACTTCAGGTACTTCTGCTTGCCCTGGCCGATGCCGTGCTCGCCGGTGCAGGTGCCGCCCATCGCCTGGGCGCGCTCGACGAGGCGATGCATGAACTCCTCGCCGCGCGCCATCTCGTCGGCGTCGTCGACATCGCACATCAGCGAGCAGTGGAAATTGCCGTCGCCGACATGGCCGACGATCGGCGAGGTCAGCTTAAGGCGCGCGAGATCTTCCTCGGTCTCGCCGACGCAATCGGCGAGACGCGAGATCGGCACGCAGACGTCGGTCGCGACCACACCGACGCCGGGCCGGATCGCCTTCACCGACCAATAGGCGTCGTGACGCGCCTGCCACAGCTTGGTGCGATCCTCGGGCTTGGTGGTCCAGGCGAAGTCGCCGCCGCCGCATTCCCTGGCGATCTCGGCGAAGTTCTTCGACTGCTCGGCGACCTCGGTTTCGCTGCCGTGGAACTCCAGCAGCAGCAGCGGCGTCTCCGGAAGGGTCAGCTTCGAATAGGCGTTGCACGCCCGCACCTGCGCCGCGTTGAGCAGTTCGATGCGCGCCATCGGGATGCCGGTCTGGATCGCGAGGATCGTGGCCTGGCAGGCGCCGCGCACGGTCTCGAACGAGCACGACGCCGCAGCGATCGTCTCGGGGATGCCGCGCAGGCGGATCGTCATCTCGCAGATGATGCCGAGCGTGCCCTCGGCGCCGACGAACAGATGGGTGAGATCGTAGCCGGCCGCGGACTTCTTGGCGCGCGTGCCGGTCTTGATGATCTCGCCGTCGCCCCGGACGACCTTGAGCGCCAGCACGTTCTCGCGGATGGTGCCGTAGCGCACCGCGTTGGTGCCGGAGGCCCGCGTCGAGGCCATGCCGCCGAGCGAGGCATCGGCGCCGGGATCGATCGGGAAGAACAGGCCCTGGTCGCGGAGATATTCGTTCAGCGTCTTGCGGGTGATGCCGGGCTGGATCACGCAGTCCAAGTCCTCGGCATGCACCTCAAGAACCTTGTTCATGTCGCGCATGTCGATGCAGATGCCGCCGGCGGGCGCGTTGACCTGGCCTTCCAGCGAGGTGCCGGTGCCGAACGGGATGATCGGCACGCCCAGCGGCGCACAGATGCGGACGACGTCCTGGATGTCGGCGGTCTCCTGCGCGAGCACCACGCCATCCGGCGGCTGCGTCGGCAGCCAGGTCGTGGTATGGCCATGCTGCTCGCGCACGGCCTGCGAGGTGATGAGCCTGTTGCCGAAGCGGGCCGCGAGCGCGTCGAGCGCGCTTTTCAGCGCCTCCGGCGCGGGCCGCTTCAGATCGTGATGGGGGATCGTCGTCGCCACAGCTTCCTCCAAAAGTTGGGCGGACCGTGGCAAAGGACGCAACAGGGGTCAAGGGAGCAAACGGAAGAGCCGATGAGCGATAATGCAGTGCCCACGCCGGCCGCGAGCGGGCCGTTCCTGTCGCAGGTCATGCAGATCGAGCCGCAATGGATCGACTACAACGGCCATCTCAACATGGCCTATTACAACGTGATGTTCGACCGCGCGATCGACCAGATCTGGGCGGAGCTCGGCATCGGACCGGCCTACATGAAGGAGCGCCAGGGCTCGACCTTCACCGCCGAATGCCACGTGCGATACTTGCGCGAGATCCATCTCGGCGACCCCGTTGTGATCGCCGTCTGGCTGATCGCCGCCGACGAGAAGCGGCTGCACACTTTCGAGGAACTGCGCCACGCGGGGGAAGGCTGGATCTCCGCGACGTCGGAGAACATGTCGGTGCACATCGACATGACCAAACGCAAGGTCGCGCCGTTCCCGGAGGACATCCAGGCCAATATCGCCCGCGTGCTGCAGGCGCATGCCGCCCTGCCGCGCCCCGACGGGCTCGGCCGCGCCATCGGCATGCCGCCGAAACGGTCAGCCTGATCGCACCCAGTCGGGCAGCCGCTCGAACCAGGGCTGCGCCTGCTCGAGCTGGCGGGCGAGCTGCAGCAGCCGCGCCTCGTCGCCGAGCCGGCCGGTGAACTGCACCCCCAGCGGCAGGCCCTCGGCGGTCCAATGCAGCGGCACGCTCATCGCCGGCGTTCCCGTGAGATTAGCCAGCTGCGTGAACGGGACATATTGCAGGCTGTCGCGGGCGATCTTGTCGATCATGCCGTCGAGCGCGCCCCAGCGCGCCAAAAGCCCGAGCAGGCCGACGCGGTCGAGCATATCGAGCAGCGTCTGCTCGGCGGTCGAGGGATCGCCCTGGCCATGGCGGACCGGCGGATGCGCGAGCGTCGGCGTCAGCAGCAGGTCGTAGCGCGCGTGAAAGCGCGCCAGGCCGCGCGCGAAGTCGTTCCATTTGAGCAATTGGGTGGTCAGTGCGCCCGCCGAGATCGCGCCGCCGAGTGTCGCCAGCACCCGCGTCAGCAGCTCGAACTCCTCGCCTTTCGCACCGCTGGCGCGGGCGTCGGCCACGAACGCCGCGACCTGGCCGAAATAGATGTGCAGAAACGAGGTCGCGAGCGCGGCGCCGTCGATGTCGGGCGCGGCCTCCTCGACCTCATGCCCGAGCCCCTGCAGCAGCTTCACGGCCCCCTCGACCGCGAGCTTCGCCTCGGCATGCACCTCGGTGCCGATCGGCGACGCTGTCATCACGCCGATGCGCAGGCGCGGCGGGTCGCGCGTGACGGCGTTCGCGAACACCACGCCCGGCTCGGCCACGAGGAACGGATCGCCGGGCTCGGCGCCCGCGATGACGTCGAGCGCTGCCGCCGTGTCGCGGACGCTGCGCGACAGCACGCCTTCGCAGGAGGCGCCGAACCAGTATTCGCCGAAGCCGGGCCCTGACGACACCAGGCCGCGCGACGGCTTCAGTCCGAACAGGCCGCAGCAGGCGGCGGGAATGCGGATCGAGCCGCCGCCGTCATTGCCGGCCGCCATCGGCACCACGCCCGAGGCGACTGCTGCCGCTGCGCCGCCGCTGGAGCCGCCGGGCGTATGCGCGGCATTCCAGGGATTGCTGGTCCGCCCGAAGGCGCGCGAGTCCGAGACGCCCTTCAGCGCGAGCTCCGGCAGGTTGGTCTTGCCGAAAATGACGAGACCGGCCGCGAGATAGCGCCGGACGACGGAGGCATGCTCCTTTGCCACGCGGCCCGACAGCGCCTTGCTGCCATAGGCCGTCGGTAGGCCCGCATAGTCCTGCGCGCAGTCCTTGATCAGGAACGGGACGCCGGTGAAAGGACCGGTCGCGGGCTTGGCCAGTTGCGCACGCGCTTCGCGCTCCATCATCGTGCAGATCGCGTTGGTGCGCGGCTGGGCGCGTTCGCTCTGCTGCAGCGCGAGCTGCAGCAGTTCGGCCGCGGTGGTCTCGCCAGCGCGCACCGCCTCGGCCAACGCGACCGCGTCGCGCCGCAGATACTCCTGAACGTTCACATTCCCCTCCCCGTGGCCGCAAACAGCCGCCGCGATCGTAGCTGATTCTGGCTGCAACAGCGGCGCAGTCGCAACCGAACACGACGAAATCGCGGCCGAACGGCCGCCGAGACGGCGGCATCATGGCGCAAACCGGCGCGAATGATGGCGAGACCGCGCCGATGCGCCACATGTTGAGTTAATTTGATTCAGATCATTCGCGGGGTCCCTTGCGCCGACCTAACTTTGCGCATCGTTAGTTGTGTAGAGTTGAAGACAGCGATGGGACGCCTCGCAAGCCTGCTGAGCCGAGCGCACGGACCCCACGAGGATGGGACGGCGGTGCCCGTGACGACCGCCGACTACTTCATCCTGCTGTCGCGGGCGATGGAGAACCTGCCGGATTCCAGCGCCGAGCGCCGCGCAGAGGTGTATCAATCGGCACGCCAGGCACTGGTCAGCCGGCTCGAGGCGATGCATCCGCCGGTCTCGCGATCACGCATCAAGGCCGAGCAGCGCGCGCTCGACGACGCCGTGGACACGATCGAGACGCGCGCTGTGACGAGCCCTGACGACACCGTTCCGCCAGCAGCGCCGCTGGCGCCCGACGAACCGCTCCCCTCTTTTGCCGACCCTGATAGTCCGACCATCGCCGTTTCAACGCCTCACGATGACGCCCAGGATCCCGCCATGGCTCAACCCCAGTTTCATTCCCGATTTGCCCCGCGCGCCGTCGAGGAGAAGCCGATGTCCCGACTCGATGAAATCAACCGCGTCCTGCGCAAGCTGCAGAGCGACTCGTTCGGGGTCGAGGCCTGCGCGCTGATCTCGGAGGACGGACTGATGATCGCGAGCGTGCTCGCCGCCGACATGGAGGAGACGCGAGTCGCCGGCATGACCGCGACGCTGCTGTCGCTCGGCGGCCGCGCCGCGATGGAGCTCGGCCGCAGCCATCTGCAGGAGGTGATCATCCGCGGCGAGTCCGGCTACGCGGTGCTGGTCAGCGCCGGCCGCGGCGCGCTCCTGCTCGCGCTGACCAACGAGAACAGCAAGCTCGGCTTGACCTTCTTCGACATGCGCGAAGCCGTCCGGTCGCTGCAGAAGGTGCTGTAGCGCCGTCGTACAAGCAGGCCGGCGCGCTGCGCCGGCGGGAGAAGCGTCATGGCCAATACCGTTCTCTATGACGACGGCGTCCACAAGAACATCCTGCTGGAGGATTTCAGCGCCGGCGATCTCGCGGTGCAGGCCAACCAGCACCTGATCATCCACGACCGCGTCGGCATGCTGCTCGATCCCGGCGGCCACAAGGTCTACTCCAAGGTGCTCGGCGAGACCTTCAGCGAGCTCTCGGGCGGACGGCTGAAATATCTGTTCCTGTCGCATCAGGACCCCGACATCGTCGCGGCGATCAACGGCTGGCTGATGACGACCGATGCAGACGCCTACATCTCCTCGCTTTGGACCCGCTTCGTGCCGCATTTCGGCTTCGACCACATCGTCGCCGACCGGCTGAAGCCGATCCCCGACGAGGGCATGGTGTTCGACCTCGCCGGCTGCAAGCTCTACGCCCTGCCGGCGCATTTCCTGCACAGCGAGGGCAATTTCCAGCTCTACGATCCCATTTCGAAGATCCTCTACAGCGGCGATCTCGGCGCCTCGATCGGCGTCGACTACACCGTCACGCGCGACTTCAGGGCGCATACCCGCTTCATGGAAGGCTTCCACCGCCGCTACATGGTGTCGAACCGCGTCATGAAGGCGTGGGCGCAGATGGTACGGCCGCTCGACATCGAGATCATCGCTCCGCAGCACGGCGCGCTGTTTCCGGACGCCGCGATGTCGCGCCAGTTCATCGAGTGGTGCGCGACGCTGGAATGCGGCATCGACCTGATCACGCCGCTGTTCAAGGTGCCGGCGGGCTGACATGCTGGCTCCCTCCCCGAACCTTGCGCTGCCTTCGCCCGCTCCACGCGCCCATGCCTGCGCCGTGGCCGGCGAGGACGCGCCAGCCTGGCTCGCGGCCGCCTTCGCCGTCGCGGGCACGCTCGTCGCGGTGATGTCGGCCTCGCTGTGGCAGCAGGCGCCGGC
>NZ_CAFJ01000641.1 GCF_000239795.1 Bradyrhizobium sp. STM 3809
GCGGGTCGAGATGCCGAGCAGCTCCGAGGCGCGCCACACCACATTGTCCTCGAACTCGGTCACCTTGCCGTCGGCATAGACCAGCTCCCACATCATCTCGACGATGCGCAGCCGCCCGGCCTCGTTGACCTCGCGCATGATCACGCTGGTGAAGCGATAGAGGTCGACCGCCTCGCCTTCCGCCAGCATGGCCTGGGCGATCAGCCGGTCGGCGGCGCCGTGATCGAGCCCGAAGCGCAGCTCGATCAGTCCGTGCAGCTTGCGCCGCTCGGCCTCGCTCGGCTCGCCGTCCAGCGAGATCACGTGGATCAGCAGCGCGGTCGCCGCCAGCTGATAGCCGTTGTCGTCGAACGCCGGCGTCTCCTGCGGCGACACGACGTCGGCGATGAATTGGCGCAATCCTTCGAGCATGGCGTCCTTCGCGCTGGTATGTCGGGTCCTCGGCCGGCCCGCTTCCTCAATATGCGAACCGCTGTCGGATCCGGCAATCCATGCGGCCGCCCGGAGCGCATGACATTTCGGTAAAGTCGCGGGACCGCGCCGCAGCTCAGCGCGGCGTGATCCTGAACAGCGGCGAGCGATCGGGCTGGGTCGTCACCACGCCGACCGGCATCACCGGCGCGCGGTCGATGAGCTCGATCCGGAATGCGCCGACCAGCCGCGCCAGCGCGAGCACGGCCTCGACCAGCGCGAAATGCGCGCCGATGCAGACGCGCGCGCCGGCGCCGAACGGCAGATAGGCGAAGCGCTCGGGCGGCGGCGAGCCCGGCAGGAAGCGCTCCGGCATGAACGCGTTGGGCGCGCGCCACAGCCGCTCGTGACGGTGCAGGAGCCAGGGCGAGATCAGGACCACGTCGCCGCGCTTGACCTGGAAGGCCGCGATCTGGTCCGGGCCGCTGGCGGCGCGTGCGATCAGGAAGGCCGGCGGATACAGGCGCACCGTCTCGTCCATCACGGCGCGGGTGAACGGCAGCTGATCCGGGTTGCCGGGATCGGTCGCGCCCTGCACCTCCTGGGCGAGCTTCTCCTGGTTGGCCGGATCGAGCGCGATGAGATACAGCGCCCAGAACAGCGCCGTCGCCGTGGTCTCGTGGCCCGCGAGGATCATGGTCGCGACCTCGTCGGCGAGCTGCGCATCGGTGAAGGCGGCGCCGGTCTCGGGGTCCCGCGCCGCGCCCATCAGGTCGAACAGGTCGCGCGGCGGCGCATCCTCGAGCTTGCCGGCGGCGCGGCGCTCGGCCATCAGCATGGCGATGAAATCGGTCCAGCGCCTGCGGAATCGCCGGCGCGCAAAATCGCGCGGCGTCGGCCAGGACAGCGGCAGGACGATGTCGAGCAGATGCGGGCTCGCCAGCCGCGTGCCGTACTCGAACACGAAGTCGCGCAAGGTCGCGCCATGGCGGCCCATTTCGAACGAGAACATCGTGCGACCGGCGATGTCGAGCGTCATGCGCTGCATGATCTCGCGCAGGTCGAGCGGCTGGCCGCATTGCTGCCGCAGCCGCGCGACGGTCTCGTCGGTCACCGCGACCATGTGCGGAATGAGGCCGGAGACGGCGCGCGGCGTGAACGCCGGCGCCAAGGTGCGGCGCTGGTGCTTCCACGCCTTGCCTTCGGCGATCAGCAGGCCTTCGCCGAGCACCGGCCGCAGCACGCGGATGGCGCCGACGGTGCGGGCGTAGTTCTCCCAATTGTCGACCAGCACATGCTTGATGGTCTCGGGCGTGTTGAGAATGTAGCTCGAGCTGCCCAGGAAGCGGCCGCGGACGATCTCGTCCTCATAGGCGCGCTGGCTCCAGGTCGAGATCGCGTTCTCGCCCATCATCAGCACGCGGCGCAGGGTGCCCATGCTGTCGGGCGCGCGCGGCGGCATCGGCGGCACCAGCGGTGATCGGGGCAGATAGGTAACGTCGGCGGTGCTCATGGGCGGCCTTTCGATCCCGGTTCGTGCAGCCGATGACCGAACAGCGATCTCGAGGCGGCGCTCGCAGACGCGCCGACGCCGCGCGAGACGGATCGGCACGGACGTGTCCGAAACCTGGTCTCGGAGGTAACGTTCGTACCTTTCGCCTCGCTGGGACAAGAGAGCGCTGTCGCGCGCTCTCCGTGACCGTTACGTATCATCGTACTCCACAACTAATTAGTCAGTTCGATCATCGCAATTCTACTTTCCGATGCAGGCCAAACACGGGCGGTGATGCGTTCCTCGTTGAACAGTCCGGTGACGCTGCGTCCGATGTCGCCCGCCGGCAGCCGCAATGTCGTTGCCGCGTCCGTAGGTACTCCCTTCTGTACGTCGGCCGGTTCCTTGCCGTCGAGAAGCACGATGTCGCGGGGCAGCCCGAAATAGCCGCGGGGCCTCGACATGATGACGATGGCACCCGCGCCTGCATCGGCCTGGCCGAGCGGGCGCGCCGCGCGCAGATGCACGACATCGGACGAGCGCGGGAACGGCGAGCGGTAGAAATGCGTGATCGGAGCGCCCGGCGACGTCAGCACGATCTCGATATAGGACGTCGAATCGATCTGCGCAGGCCCCCAGCGTCCGTCGGCGCCGGTCTGGCCGCGATAGAGCGGCTCGCCATTGCGCGCGCCGGTCTCGCCCGAGACGCGGTAGACCTCCACGCCGGCGCCGGCGACGGGCCGGTTGGTCGGCGCGCCGCCCGGTGTTCCGGTCACGAGGCCGCTGATGCGCACCTCGGCTTCCGGCTGGATCGCGATGAAGGCCGGCTCGCGGCCGGCGATGAACTTGTAGATCTCGCGGAACGCGCGCGGATGAAACGCGACCTCGCGATGATCGAGCGCGCCGATCACCAGGTTGGTCGCGCCCTTCAGCGCCGGGCCCTCGGCGGTGATGCCGGTGGGCACCCCGGGCTTGCCGACCAGGCGGCCGTCGGCCTGCGCGTATTTGTCCAGCCCGTCGCTGCGCAGGGTCAGGAACGCGGTGCCCGGCGTGACCTCGCTGTCGCCGGAGTTCAGCCCGCGCAGGAACGGGCCGCGGCCGTTGAACTCGCTGCCGGGGCTGTCGTCCCAGTCGAACACGCCGTGATTGGGCGTGCCGCACAGCACGGCATGGCTGACATCGGCGCCGCCGCCGTTCTTCACGACGTTGCGGATCGCATTGCCGCCGCGCGAACTGCCGACCAGCGCGACGCGCGCCGCGCCGGTTCGCTCCTTCAGCGCCTTGATCGCATCCATCAGCTCGCGGCGCTGATCGTCCGTCGACGAGCGGTTCGGCTGCGCCACCGCGTCGTCATTGCGGGCGAGCGGATCGGTGAAGTTGAGCGCGGCGAGGCGCGACCGCGGCACCCCGTTGGATTCCATCCGCCACAGCGAGGTCATCCACAGCGCCGCGTGATCGCCATTGCCGTGCACGAACAGCACCGGCGGCATCTCGCCCGCCGCTGCCGCGGGCGCCGTCTGTGCCAGCACGGGCAAGGGCAGACCGCCCGTGAGCAGGGGCAGGGTTCCCATGCCCTTGAGGATGCTGCGGCGCGTCAGTTTCATCGGCGATCTCCCTTTGGTCTCGTTGATCTCGGGTTCGTTGGCCGCGGTTCAGACTCACCCCGGTATTGAGGGGCACTGGACAGCGGCGGACATTCGCAGGCATCACATAGGTCCGGGCGGAATCAAGCGATAGTTCAATGCGACAGAGCTCAAGGCGACGTGCCGACATGGACCGACCTGCATGAATGCGCCGCCGAAACGGGAGCTGTTCGCGGCCGAAGGCATCGCCGCGCCGCTGCGCCACACCGTGTTCCGCCGCATCTGGCTGGCGAGCCTGCTGTCGAATCTGGGCCTGCTGATCCAGGCCGTCGGCGCCGCCTGGGCGATGACGCAGATGACGTCGTCGGCCGACAAGGTGGCGCTGGTGCAGACCGCGCTGATGCTGCCGGTGATGTTCATCTCGATGCCGGCGGGTGCCATCGCCGACATGTATGACCGGCGCATCGTCGCGCTGGTCGCGCTGGCGGTGGCGCTGGGCGGCGCGACCACGCTGACAGTGCTGGCCTGGCTCGGCATGGTCACGCCCGAGCGCCTGCTCGCGCTGTGCTTCGTCATCGGCAGCGGCATGGCGCTGATGGGTCCGGCCTGGCAGTCGTCGGTCAGCGAGCAGGTGCCGCCGGAGACGCTGCCGGCCGCGGTCGCGCTCAACGGCATCAGCTACAACATCGCGCGCAGCTTCGGCCCGGCGATCGGCGGCGTGGTCGTCGCCGCCGCCGGCGCCGTCGCGGCCTTTGCCGCCAATGCGCTGCTGTATCTGCCGCTGCTCGCGGCGCTGTTCCTGTGGCGGCGCGTGGTCGAGCCGAGCCGGCTGCCGCGCGAGCCGCTCAACCGCGCCATCGTCTCCGGAGTCCGCTACATCATCCATTCGCCGTCGATCCGGATCGTGCTGATCCGCACTCTGGTCACCGGCATCATCGGCGGCTCGATCTCGGCGCTGATGCCGCTGGTCGCGCGCGACCTGCTGCATGGCGGCGCGCAGACCTACGGCATCATGCTCGGCGCCTTCGGCATGGGCGCGGTGGTCGGCGCGCTCAATATCGGCGAGATCAGGAAGCGGCTGTCGGGCGAGGCGGCGATCCGCGCCTGCGCGCTGACGCTCGGCGCGGCGACCGCGGCGGTGGCGCTCAGCACCGAGCCGGTGCTGACGGCGGCGGCGCTGGTCGTCGCCGGCGCGGTGTGGATGCTCGCGGTCGCCCTGTTCAACATCGGCGTGCAGCTGTCGGCGCCGCGCTGGGTGGCCGGACGCGCGCTGGCGGCGTTCCAGGCCGCGATCTCCGGCGGCATCGCCATCGGCAGCTGGGGCTGGGGCCGTCTCACCGACGCCGCCGGCGTCGAGGTGGCGCTGCTGGTGTCGGGCGGCTTGATGATGATCTCGCCGCTGCTCGGCCTGTGGCTGCGCATGCCGCCGGTCGGCGCCCGCAACGAGGATGGCGAGACGCTGGCCGATCCCGAGGTGCAGCTCGAATTGACGCCGCGCTCCGGCCCGCTGGTGGTCGAGATCGAATACCGCGTCGCCGAGGACAATGCGCGCGCCTTCCACGATCTGATGCAGGACGTGCAGCTCAGCCGCCAGCGCAACGGCGCCTATGGCTGGTCGATCGCCCGCGACATCGCCGATCCCGAATTGTGGACCGAGCGCTATCACTGCCCGACCTGGATCGACTATCTGCGCCAGCGCAACCGCTCGACCCGCGCCGAGCGCGAGCTGCACCAGCGCGCGATCGATTTCCACGTCGGGCCCGACCCGGTCCGCATCCGCCGCATGCTCGAGCGCCCGTTCGGCTCGGTGCGCAGCCGCGACGACATCGACCGCACCGCCGAGCAGGCACCGGCCGTGGCGAGCGCCGCGCGGAGCGGGCCGTAGCTCGCCGTCTTTGCTCATCGACGTCGAAGCAGAGGGACGACTGCTCTTTCCGCGTCATTCCGGGTTCAAGGCCTGCGGCCTTGCCCCGGAATGACGTCGGGGGTGGCCTGAATTCAGAAGCTCCCACATGCGGTCTCGTAATCCGCATGGCGCGCATCTGAGGCCGGCGGCTACTGCCCGTTGTCGGTCAGCACCTTGTCGCAGGCCTTGGACAGCTTGGCGCGGTGCTCCTTGAGGCACGCCAGCACGGCCTGGTCGCCGTTGTTCATGACGGCCCGGCAGTACCGCGACACGTCGCGCGCGCAGGCGTCCTGACCGGGCTGCTGCTGGGCCGAGGCGGCCGACGCCATCAGGACCAGCGGAATGAGACCTAAAAACCTGCGCATGACCGACGCCTCGCTCCCGGCGATGAAGGGTTGGCGGCGCTTTTAGTGGCCACAACCGGGCCTCGCAAGCGCCTCGGTCGCAGCCGAGGCGCGCGAGCCGGGGTTGGGAGCCGCCGCGATCAGTTGGCGTCGCCGGCCTCGGCGACCTTGCCGCCGCGCTTGAGGACCTCCTTGTCGAGCACCGTGCGGCAGCCCGACGAGAGCGAGGAGCGGTTCTTGATCATGCAGGCGGTGATCGCCGGGATGTTCGGGATCTCGCTGCTGCACAGGCGGAAGGCGTCGCCGGTGCACATCTGCTGCGCCTCGGCGCTGAAGGCGAAGCTCGCGCTCGACGCGACGGTCGAGAGGGCGGCGGCGGCGGCCGCCGTCAGGGCGGCGGTGCGCAGGAAAGTGAAGGTCTTGGTCATGGCTGGCTCCCATTGGTCCGCAGCAGCGCGGGCCCGTTGTTCAATGGACCCATCATGGTCGGATCGCTCTCTCGCAACAGTGACGCGGGTCACGCCAGATCGGGCCGCTTCAACCCTGGTCCCTGCGGGCCGCACGGCCCGTCGCCGCGGCGACATGCCGCTCCGCTGAACGGCCGATCGGGACGCGCATGGTGCCGGAAATGTTCGCCGATCCCGGCGGTGTTGGGACCGCGTTAACGTTTCGTTGGCACTAATGGAAGCTGATTGAGGGGCCGGACGCCGTCGTGTCCGTCCATCGCGTGTCTCGCGTTTTCGGGAAGAGTAACCATGCGTAATGCGTTAGGCTTGATGCTGGCCACCGTCGTCGCGGCGCTGGCGATCACCGGTGTCTGGTATTGGGTTTCGAAGCCGAACGCCGCCAAGGCCGCCGCGCAGAGCGCCGCGGCGAATCCGGCCGACCTCCCCGCGCCACCCCCGGCGAAGGTCGCCGCCAAGAACGCCAAAGACGGCGCCAAGGACGGCACGAAGGACGATGTCGACTATACCGGCACGGTGCCGGCCAGGCCCGCGGCCTCCGCCGCCGCGCCGGTGCAGCCGAAATCGACCTGCGCCAATCCGGATGCGCTCGGCATCTCCCGCACCGTCGTGGTCGACACCACCGGCGGCCCCGGCTTCGGCCTCGATCATTTCAAGCAGTTCGACTTCCTCGCCGACCACGAGGTCGTGCTGACCTTCGATGACGGCCCGTGGCCGGGCAACACGCCGGCCGTGCTGAAAGCGCTGGCCGACGAATGCACCACCGGCATCTTCTTCTCGATCGGCAAGCACGCGACCTATCATCCGGAGATCCTGCGCCAGGTGCTGGCCGCGGGTCACGTCGTCGGCGTTCACACCTGGTCGCACGCCAATCTCAACGGCAAGAAGATGACCGACGAGATGGCCAAGGAGGAGCTGGAGAAGGGCTTCAGCGCGGTGAAGTTCGCGCTCGGCACCAATCCGGCGCCGTTCTTCCGTTTCCCGCAGCTGCAGCACCGGCCGTCGGCGGTGGCCTATCTCGGCAGCCGCAACGTCGCGATGTTCTCCTGCGACGTCGACAGCTTCGACTTCCGCTCCAAGGATGCCGAGCAGGTCGTCAACACCGTGATGACCGGGCTCGAGAAGAAGGGCAAGGGCATCATCCTGATGCACGACTTCCAGAAGAACACCGCGCTGGCGCTGCCGACCCTGCTGCGGCGGCTCAAGGCCGGCGGCTTCAAGGTCGTCGCCATGAAGCCGAAGGGCACGCTCGACACGCTGCCCGAATATGATGCGATGATCGGCCAGGATCCGAAGCTGCCGACCACGATGACCAATGCGCGGCCGATCTCCAGCGTGATCCAGACCGTGCAGCAGTGACGTCGGCTCGCGTGGCAGAATGACAAGGCCGGGCGGTTGCCCGGCCTTTTGTTTGCCGCCCGTCGCGCCAGCTCACCAATAGATGCCGTGGCGGTGCAGCTCGCGCACGATCCGGGCTTCGGTCCAGCCCTTGGCGCGCGGCTTGGCGGCGCGCGCCGATTTCGACCGTTTGGACGGGGTCTGCGCCTCGGCGGCAGGGGCGGGCTGCGGGGCCGCTGCTGCCGCCGTGGGCTGCGCCGCGGCCGGAGTGGCCGCCGGGGCGGACGCGGCCGGCTGGGCG
>NZ_CAFJ01000640.1 GCF_000239795.1 Bradyrhizobium sp. STM 3809
CCAAGAAGATCACCTATGAGCACCGCCTGATCGACGACATGGTCGCCGCGGCGCTGAAGTGGTCGGGCGGCTATGTCTGGGCCTGTAAGAACTATGACGGCGACGTGCAGTCCGACACCGTGGCCCAGGGCTACGGCTCGCTCGGCCTGATGACCTCGGTGCTGCTGACGCCGGACGGCAACACGGTGGAGGCCGAGGCCGCCCACGGCACGGTGACCCGCCATTATCGCGAGCACCAGAAGGGCAAGGAGACCTCGACCAACTCGATCGCCTCGATCTTCGCCTGGACCCGCGGCCTGTCGCACCGCGCCAAGCTCGACAACAATGCCGAGCTGGCGAAGTTCGCCTCCACCCTGGAGAAGGTCTGCGTCGACACCGTCGAGGCCGGCTACATGACCAAGGACCTCGCGCTGCTGGTCGGCGCCGACCAGCGCTGGCTGTCGACCACCGGCTTCCTCGACAAGATCGCCGAGAACCTCACCAAGGCGATGGCGGCGTAAGCTTCCCCACTTTCGCCTTCTGGTTTCGCCAATTTACTACGGGCTGCGCCACAAGCGCGGCCCGTTTTCGTTTTCTGCTGTCATTCGAGGAATTGACCATGCGCGAGATCCCGACGCTGTCGCTGTTGCTGTTGGGTGCCCTGACGGTTCAGGCCCGGGCGGCCGAGACCGCGATCCCCGACGCCCTGATCGCAGCCGGCGAGAAGCCGGCGCTGACGCTGCACGCCGAGGGCGCCCAGGTCTACGAATGCAAGACGGACAAGGACGGCAAGCTCGCCTGGGGCTTCCGCGAGCCGATCGCCACGCTGGTCGAGGACGGCAAGACCGTCGGCCGCCACTATGCCGGCCCGAGCTGGGAGCACCAGGACGGCTCGATCGTCGGCGGCCGGGTGGTCGGCACCGCGGTCGGCGCGACCGACAACGACATTCCCTGGCTGAAGCTCGCCGTCGTCTCGCACCGCGGCGGCAAGGGCGTCCTGTCCGAGGTCACGACGGTGCAGCGGATCAACACCGCGGGCGGCAAGCTCGAGGGCGCCTGCGACACTGCCGGGCAGCTCCGCAGCGTCGCCTATGCCGCGGACTACGTCTTCCTGCGCAAGGAGTGAGCGGATGCGACAGCGCCTTGCCGGGAGGTCTCAAAGCCAAGCTCGGGGCGCGTCCGCGACGCACGCCTCGCCTGATGCCACGGAGGATGGCGGATGACGTCACCACTCGTCGACTGGCCGCGCCCGCATTTCGCCAAGGGCGGCAAGAACCCCTTCGTCTTCTATGTGGTCTATGGCTGGGTGGATATCGACCGCCCGTTCTCCCGCAGTGCCTATCGGTCCCGCGGCCTTCCCGATGGCATCGATCTCACGGGCTATGGCCCGACCATCCAGCCCATGGTGGTCTCGCAATTTCGCACCGGCTATGGCTGGGGCAGGCTCGTCGCACAGGATCCTGATCTGGCGGCGGTCGTCGCGGCGCAGGATTTCTGCCTCGTCATCCGGGGCGACGTCACCGATCCGCCGTCGCTGAGCTATTTTCGTGACCTGATCGGGCTCTTGACCTTCTGCCTCGATGCCGGCGGTGTCGCGATCTACGACCCGCAGATCCTGAAATGGTGGAGCCCGGCGGACTGGCGCGCCCGCGCGTTCGGCGTCGGACATTGCGAGCCGCGGCAGCACGTCGTCACCTTCGTCTCGCCGGAAAAAGACGGCACCGCGTGGTTTCACACCCGCGGCATGCGCAAGTTCGGCCGTCCCGATGTCAGCATTCACAACGTGCGCCCCGAGCACCGCGCCGCCATCATCGACCTCGTCAACCGCTTCATCGACCTGCTCGCCTTCGGCGGCCGGGTGCCGGACGGCCAGCCGATCCGGATGAGCACGCTGCCACAGGGCATGACCTGCTGGCACCGCGGCAGCGAGGACGATCCGGACTTCAACAACGAGCATCTCGAGATCCTGTGGCCTGAGGCCAAAGGCGGATAGCTGCCCGCTGCCACCCTGCAGCTGGATGGGACAAACCGACAGGACCTTGCAGCACACCCAGGACCGCTCAGAGCCCAAGCCGGTCCCGCACCCGTCCGGCGATGACAGCGCCGGTCACGGCGACGGGCCAGAACGCATGCAGCGCGATCGGCTTGATGCCGGTGACGGGCATGTCGATCGCGGCCTTGGCACCGCCGATCAGGCGACGCGCCAGCTGGGCCCCCATCGCGGTGGACAGCGCGACGCCGCGGCCGTTGCAGCCGAGCGAGATCAGGACGCTCTCGGCCGGCTCGTGCACATGCGGGTAGTGGTCCTTGGTGATCGCGAGCCGGCTGTTCCAGCCATGGGTCCAAGCCACGCCCTTGAGCTGCGGCCACAGCCGTTCGGCGTAGCGCATCAGATAGGCGACGTCGCCGGGCGAATTGATCCAGCGCATCGGACCGCGGCCGCCCATCAGCAGGCGATTGTTCTGGTCGATGCGGTAGTAGACCGTGATGTGGCCGCTCTCGTACAGCACCGAGCGCGTCGGCATGATCGCGCGCACGATCGCGTCAGGCAGCGGTGCCGTTGCGGCGATCGACGAGAACACCGGGATCACGGTCTGGCGCAACTCCGGCCAGAGATCCCCGGTGAAGCCGTTGGTGGCGATCAGCACCTTGTCGGCATGCACCACCGCGCGCGGCGTCTCGATCCGCCAGCGCGCGCCGTCCCGGCGCAGCGACAGCGCGGGCGTCTCGCCATGCACGGCAGCCCCGGCCGAGATCGCCGCCCGCGCCAGCCCGCGCGCGTAGTTCAGCGGATGCAGATCGCCGCCGCGCGCGTCGAACATGGCGCAGACATAGCGGTCGCTGCCGGTGACCTCGCGCAGCCTGTCACGGTCGTACAGCTCAACCGGCATGCCGCGGCGGATGCACTGCTCGGCGGTGCGCGCGATCGCCGCGGCGCTCGCGGGATGATAGGCGGCCCGCAGCGTGCCCTGCTGCCGCGCCTCGCAGGGGATCTGGTAACGGCGGATCAGGTCGTGGGTGAAGTTGGTCGTGCCGTAGGCGAAGTCGATCATGCGCCGGCCGAGATCGGCACCGAAATCGGCCTCGATCTGATCGGGGTCATGCTTGAGGCCGGGATTGGTATGGCCGCCATTGTTGCCGGAGGCGCCCCAGCCCGGCTCCTGCGCCTCGAGCACCACGCAATCCGTGCCCTGCTCCGCCAGATGCAGCGCCGTCGACAGGCCGGTGAAGCCGCCGCCGATGATCGCGACCGAAACCGTCCTGTCGGCGTCGAGCGGCGGCGTCGCCGCCGGCGCGACGGCGGTGTCGGCATAGACCGACGGCGGCAGTGGAAGGCGGACGGGGCTGGTCATGGCGGATCTCGCGAGCATCACAGCGGGTGCAGCACGCGGCGCAGAAAATCCTGCGTCCGCGGATGCTGCGGTTGATTGAGCATGGCCCTCGCGGGCCCCTGCTCCACGATGACGCCGCCGTCGATGAACAGCACGCGGTCGGCGACCTCGCGGGCGAAGCCGATCTCATGGGTGACGACCACCATCGTCATGCCGTCGTCGGCGAGCTTGCGCATCACCCCGAGCACGTCGCCGACCAGCTCGGGATCGAGCGCCGAGGTCGGCTCGTCGAACAGGATCGCCTTGGGCTGCATCGCGAGCGCGCGGGCAATGGCGACGCGCTGCTGCTGGCCGCCGGAGAGCTGAGGCGGATGCATGTCGGCCTTGTCGGCGAGCCCGACCTGGGCGAGCAGCGCCCGGCCGCGCTCCAGCGCCGCCGCGCGCGGCTCCTTCTTCACGTAGAGCGGGCCCTCGATGACATTG
>NZ_CAFJ01000639.1 GCF_000239795.1 Bradyrhizobium sp. STM 3809
TTCGGTGACAGTGCACGAAACTACCAAATTAGTTTTGTGCACTGTCACCGAATTGCTGTCACCGAATTGCTGTGCACTGTCACCGAATTGCCGTTCAGGTGGCCGCCAGCCCAATCCTGTCGACATTGCGCCATTGTCCACCGACCTTCCGATAGACGACAGCGGACCAATCGGCCTCTAGCGGAAGCCTCGCGACGCCACGAGCCGATCGCAAGTCCTGGTCATTCGGTGACAGTGCACGAAACGACCAAATCAGTCTCGTGTGCCGAATGAGTTGGACAACAAGCGCGACCAGGCCGGCTTAGGTGATCCACAATAGAATCGTGGTCACATGACGCCAACTCCCGCCCACCTTGCGGTAGACCACAGCCGACCCCGCCGCTTCCACCGCAAGTTTCGCAAGGCCTCCGTCCGACTTTCGGTACCAGCCGGATCGCTGCCCTGTCACTACGAAGACGGCCGTGCGGTAGTCTGCGCTGAAGACTGGAAACGTGTATTTCCTGCTCGTGCTAACGAGAGATTTTTCCGTTCCGACTTTGAACGCCGCCAGACGTTGGCTTTCCAGTTCCTCGGCCTCATCGGCACGACACAGCGAGCCTTTAACAGGCGGCTCGAGGATCTGGAAGGCTTCCGCTCCGTTGTCAGGAGCAGAAAGTGAAGCGTGCAACTTCAGGCCTAGATACTTTCGGCCGACATATTCTGGTACGGGGTACGTGTCCCAGGTCGGTGCAAGTTCACAAGGCCCGAGATCCTTTTGCTCGGCCAGCACCACCCGGAAGAGTCGTTCTGCCTCGTCGTTGAGCCGGCTTCTTTGATCATCTGCCCGTCCGACACCGGCAAGGCAGACCCACATCGTGAGGCTTCCGACGTACACGGCCTGTCGCCAGCGCCACATTGAGCGTTCACCCCCGGCCTATCAGGATGCAAAGGTTTCTGGACGGCCCCTACTCCGCCGCCTGCCTCACATGCCGCTCGGTGACGGTGCGCATCGTCACCAGTTCCTCGGCGGCGGAGGGATGCAGCGCGACGGTGGCGTCGAAATCGGCCTTGGTGGCCTTCATCTTGATGGCGATCGCCACCGCCTGCGTGATCTCGGCGGCGGCGTCGCCGACGATGTGGCAGCCGAGCACGCGGTCGCTTGAGCCGTCGACCACGAGCTTCATCAGCACGCGGGTGTCGCGGCCGGACATCGTCGCCTTGATCGGCCGGAACGTCGTCTTGTAGATGTCGACGCGGTCGTACATCTCGCGCGCCTGGGTCTCGGTCAGGCCGACGGTGCCGACCTCGGGCTGGCAGAACACGGCGGTCGGAATGTCGGCGTGGTCGACGCGCACGGATTTGCCGCCGAACACGGTGTCGGCGAAGGCGTGGCCCTCGCGGATCGCGACCGGCGTCAGGTTGAAGCGATGGGTGACGTCGCCGATCGCATAGATGCTCGGCACCGAGCTCTGCGAGAACGCGTCGACCGCGATGCCGCCATTGCGCGGGTTGATGGCGACGCCCGCCTTCTCCAGGCCGAGATTGGCCACCGCGGGATGGCGGCCGATCGCGAACATCACCTTGTCGGAGGCGATGCTGGAGCCGTTCGACAGATGCGTCGTGCAGTCCTTGCCGTGCCTGTCGACGCTGGTGACGGTGCATCCCGTGAGGATGGTGATGCCTTCCTTCTCCATCTCGGCGCGCACGTGCTTGCGGACGTCCTCGTCGAAGCCGCGCAGGATGTTGTCGCCGCGATAGACGACGGTGACGTCGGAGCCGAAATTGGCGAAGATGCAGGCGAATTCGAGCGCGATGTAGCCGCCGCCCTGGATCACGATCCGGCGCGGCAGCTCATCCAGATGAAACGCCTCGTTGGAGGAGATGACGTGCTCGATGCCGGGAATCGGCGTGCCGTGATTGGGCGCGCCGCCGGTCGCGATCAGGATGGTTTTGGCGCGGACGGTCTCGCCGGTGGCGAGCCGCACCGTGTGCGCATCCTCCAGCACGGCCCGGGTCTTGACGATCTTGGCGCCCGACTTCTCGACATTGGCGGCGTAGGCCGCCTCGAGCCGGGCGATCTCCTTGTCCTTGTTGGCGATCAGCGTCGGCCAGTCGAACGTCGCGGACGGGATGGTCCAGCCGAAGCCGGCGGCATCGGCGATCTCCTGGCGGACATGCGAGCCGATCACGAACAGCTTCTTGGGCACACAGCCGCGGATCACGCAGGTGCCGCCCATGCGGTACTCTTCGGCGATCATGACGCGGGCGCCATAGCCGCTCGCGATGCGGGCGGCGCGCACGCCACCCGAGCCGCCACCGATCACGAACAGGTCGACGTCGAATTCAGCCATGGGTCCTCCGGCCCGACCTGTCCCGCGACACGCGTCAGATCGGCTTGTTGCGCTTGCGCATCTCGGCGCGGAACTGCGCGGTCACCGTCTCGGAGAATTCGGCGGCCCACTGGTTCGTCGCCATCATGCTCATCTGGATCGCCTTCGGCTCGGCGTTGATCAGCTTCTGCCCGAGCGGCGTCTTGTAGAAGGCGACGAGATTGGCGATCTCGGCGTCGGTGAACTCGTTGCAGTAGATCTGCGCCATCTTGTCGCCGATCTCCTTCTCCTTGCCCGCATAGGTCTGCGCGACCACCACCGCGACCTCGTCGAGGTCCTTCTGGTAGTTGAGGTTGGACTGCAGCAGCGTCTGCTTGGCCTGCTGCACGATGCCGGGAACGGCATTGGCGTACAGCGCGGAGGCGTTCTTCATCGCCAGAATCTCCTTCGCGCCGGCCATGCAGGCGGCCGAGGCCGGCTTCAGCGCCGGCGGCTGGCCCTGCGCCTGCACGGCAGCCGGGCTCGCCGCGGCCACAGCCAGCACGAGGCCGGCGGCCGGGAGGATTCTGAACACGCTCTTCATTCCAAGTCTCCTGTGAGATGACGGTCCAAAGCGCAGTTTCGT
>NZ_CAFJ01000638.1 GCF_000239795.1 Bradyrhizobium sp. STM 3809
TCCTCCCTGCGCCCTCACGTCATGGGGGCCTCACGATGCATCACCCCGGGCGCAGATCACGCTGCGGGATCACCTCATCACGCCTGGTTGTCGCAACTCATCGCAACGAGTTCGGGCTGTCATGCACCGACTCATTGGCGGGGCTATCGCAGATGCAGATCCGGAGCCGTCACGACGAACAATCCTTCATGTTGGCTTGCTCCGTCATGCCCGGCCCGGAGACGACGACGTGGAGAGAGACGCGTGCAAAACCGCGAACCTCAAATCGGCTAGCCCTGGGCCAATCGGAGATGCGAGGCCGCTGTCATAGTCTCTAACGCGCAATAACCATGGGACGACTTTGAATTGTCATATTCGCTGCTGACGCGGCACGGCCAATCTGGATTTACAGCTCATTAAAAACAAATCTGCATGGAATACCGCTACGAAACGCTGGCGATTGAGCACGATACGATGAGCCCCGCGAAGAAGAAGACGGCCGCGACGGTCAGCAATGATCTGTTCGAGGACATCCCGGTGCTCAAGCGCAAATGGCACGCGGCGCTGAAGCCCGGCCAGAGCCTGCCGCGCTATGAGGACGTGATGCTGGGCAGCCTCGGCCGGCTGGCCGACCACGTCGCGCTGCTGCGGGAGGAGGACGACCGGCTCGAGATCACCCGCAGCGGCCGCTATGTCCAGCAATGGCTGCAGAACGACGGCTGGGACATTCCGGTCGAGTCCGTGTCGCCGGACTGCGCGACGGTGCTGACGGAGGCCGCGATTTGCGCCGTGACGAGCGGCAAGCCACATCTGTCGACCGCATATTGCGTGCGTGACGGCATGGTGCGCACCTACGACGTGCTGGCGCTGCCGACCAGCTCGCGCTGGGGCCGGACGCTGGTCGGCACCTACATCAACGAGCGCGCCGCACAGTACAATCTGCTCGATTCCATCTTCTCCACCACCGAGGACGGCGTCGTCTCGCTCGCCACCATTCGCGACAGCGCAGGCCGACCCTGCGACTTCCAGGTGGTGCATCACAATCAGTCGGCGGCGACACTCCTCAAGCTCTCGCCGGCCGAACTGCAGTGGCGCCGGCTGGCGCAGGCCGGAACGATGCTCGGCAGCACCGACGTGCTGGCGCGGTTGTTCGCCGTCGTGACCGACGGCGGCCGAGATCAGTTCGAGCTCGATTGCGACGACCGCAATCTGCGCCTCGGCGTGCATGCGTTCGGCGATATCGTGTCGCTCACCGTGTCCGACGTCACCGCGCTGAAGCGCCGCGAGGCGTCGTTCCGCCTGCTGTTCGATGCCAACCCGCTGCCGATGGGCATCTTCGACACGGCCACCGGACGCATCATGAAGGTCAACGCGGCCGCCGCCGAGCATTACGGCTATGATCGCGAGCGGCTGCTCGGCATGACGATCTGGGACCTCTGGCCCGAGAGCGAAACGACGGACCCGGGCGAAGCCATGGCGCGGCTCACGGCGCGCGACGACTTTCATCGCGAATGGCGGCACTACACCGCGGACTGGTCGCTCATCGACGTGCTGGCCTATGGCCGCCGGATCTCCTACGAAGGACGCGACGGCTTCCTCGTCGCCATCGTCGACATCACCGAGCGCCGCAAGGTCGAGGCCCGCATCGCGCACATGGCGCATCATGACGGCCTGACCAATCTGCCCAATCGCGAGCTGTATCAGGAGCGCCTGAAGCAGGCACTGCAGCCCGGGCCTGCCGGCCCCAAGCCGATCGCCGTGCTGTGCGTCGATCTCGACCTGTTCAAGAACGTCAACGACTCGCTCGGTCATCCCATGGGCGACCGCCTACTGCAGGCGGTGGCCGACCGGCTAAGGGAGCGCGTGCATGGCTGCAACCTGGCGGCGCGGCTCGGCGGCGACGAATTTGCCGTCATTCTGGCCGACGCGCCGTCGCTCAGCGACGCCAGCGATGTCGCGGCGAAGCTGATCCAGGCGTTGAGCGCGCCCTACGAGATCGACGGCCATGAGCTCGTGATCGGCGCCTCGATCGGGATTGCGCTTGCGCCATCCGACGGCTCGACCAGCGAAGAGCTGATGAGGAATGCCGACATGGCGCTGTACCGCGCCAAGGAGGAGGGCGGCGGTGTGCACCGCTTCTTCGAGAAGGAGATGGACCTGCAGGCGCAGAAGCGCCGCGATATGGAGCACGATCTCCGGCAGGCCTTTGCAGAGGGCGATTTCGAGCTGCATTATCAGCCGCTGGTTGATGTCGCGACCAGCACCATTTCCGGCTTCGAATGCCTGCTGCGCTGGCGCCATCCCGAGAAGGGCATGATCTCGCCGGCTGAGTTCATTCCGGTCGCGGAGGACATCGGACTGATCGTGCCGATCGGCGAATGGGTGCTGCGCCAGGCCTGCCGCGAAGCGGCGACCTGGCCCGACGGCATCACGGTCGCGGTCAACCTGTCGCCCGTGCAGTTCCGCAGCCGCAACCTGGTGCAGGTGGTGGTCCAGGCGCTGGCGCAATCCGGCCTTGCGCCGGAGCGGCTCGAGCTCGAGATCACCGAATCGATCTTGCTCGCCGAGACCGAGGCCAATCTCGCCACCCTGCATCAGCTGCGCGGGCTCGGCATCCGCATCTCGATGGATGATTTCGGCACCGGCTATTCGAGCCTCAGCTATCTCCGCAGCTTCCCGTTCGACAAGATCAAGATCGACCGTTCCTTCGTGAAGGACCTGGCCCAGCGCTCCGACTGCCTGGCCATCGTCCGTGCCATCTCCGGCCTCGGCAGGAGCCTCAACATCACCACCACGGCCGAAGGCGTCGAGACGCCGGATCAGCTCGATTCGCTGCGCGCCGAGGGCTGCAACCAGGTCCAGGGCTTCCTGTTCAGCGCAGCCAGGCCGGCCTCGGAGATCGCAGGGCTCTTGGCGCGGTTCGGCGCGAGAGCGTCGAAGGCGGCGTGATGGGATGATCGTCGCCCCACCCACGACCGTCGTCCCGGACAAGCGCGCGGCACGCGCGCGCCGATCCGGGAGACATACGCTTCGGCGGATGTGATGACGGCAGGAGTGGCCCAGCAGCGCGGAGCCGTAGGGTGGGCAAAGGCGCGCACACCGCTGCCTCCTCCAGGCGAGATCGTTGTGGCGCCGTGCCCACCATCTCGCAGGGGAACGTGCGGTTCGACGGTGGGCACGCGCCGCCTGCGGCAGCGCTTTGCCCACCCTACGGCAGCACGGCCGTGGCGATCAGAACCGTGTCACGATGTCGGCCAGCGCCGGCCGCGGGCGGTCCTCGCTCGGCTTGGTCGGGTTGCCGATGTGAATGAGCCCGGCGAGCTTTTCCTCCGGCTTCAGCCCGAAGCCCTCCATCACGTCGCGGTCGAACATGAACCAGCCGGACAGCCAGCAGCCGCCATAGCCGAGCGCGGCCGCCGCGGTCAGGATGTTCATCGCGCTCGCGCCCGCCGAGAGCTCCTGCTCGTAGGCCGGCACCTTGGGGTGCGGCCGGGTGAAGCTGACGAGGCCGATCACCAGCGGTGCCTCCATGAAGCGGTTCTTCTCCACCTCGAGCTCGGCGGCCGTGGCCTGCGGGTTCTTCTTGGCGGCCACGGCGGCGATGACCTCGCCGGCGCGGCGACGGCCGTCGCCCTCGAACACGATGAAACGCCAGGGGGCAAGCTTGCCATGGTCGGGCACGCGGGCGCCGATGGTCAGGATGGTGTCGATCTCGGCGGGCGAGGGGCCGGGGCCGCTCATCTCGCGCGGCTTCACGGAGCGGCGGGTCTTCAGCAGTTCAAGGGCGTCGGGCACGTCGGGGCATCTCGTTCGTTGCACGCCGAACAGATAGCATGCGGCTCCGGCCGCAACGAGGCCACGTCCCCTCGTTTTGATCGCTTCTACCGGCATGCTCGGGGAGGGCGCCAAAGCCGCCCCCATGGAGGGGGCCGAGGCATAGGCGCGCGATGCGGCGTGGCGGCTGCGGCGTTCTGTCCGGATCCCGTCATTCCGTCGTGATTCGTCGAACCTTGGGGAGGCCGGTAAAAACAGAGTGCTGAGAGATCTGCCAGAGGCCGCTTTGATTGTCCGATCTGCCATGCCGACGACCGGGATGACGCCATCGCCTGACGCCGTCATGCGGCTGCGGCGCCAGCCGGGCTTTGCCCAGGCGATGCGCGCATCGACCGACGCTGCAGTCCGGCTGTACCGCGCCGACCGGATTCTCAACGCCTTGCTGAGCGACCGCGGGCGGGCGCTGATGCCGCTTGTCGCGCTCTACCTGCATTTCGCCGAGCAGCACGGGGAGCCTGGTCTCACGGTCGGCGCCATGAAGGAGATGTGCGCCCGGCTCGACCTGTGCAGCGCTGGCCGCTGCGAGGCGATGCTGGCTTTGATGCGCGCGACGGGGCTTTTGGCCTCGACGCCGCATCTCGACCGCCGGCGGCGGCCGCTGGTGCCCACCGACAAGCTGATCGCCCTGCATTGCGACCGCTGGGGTGTGCAGTTCGATGCGATGACTGCGGTGGTGCCGGCCGCGGCCGCCTACGGCGCGGCGCTGAACGATCCGTCTTTCGTCAAGACCTTCGTCCTGGAACTTGGCCGTCGCTTCATCGCAGGTCTGCGCGTGCTCGACGGGTCGCCGGAACTGGAGCCGTTCGCCGAGCGCACCGCCGGCATGGTCATCCTGTTCAGCCTGGCCCAGGGCGGCCGAGCGGACCAGCCGTTCCCGCCCGTCGACGCCGTGCCGCTGTCCATCAATGGCCTGGCGACGCGCTTCTCGGTATCGCGCAAGCACGTGCTGTCGTTGATCCGTGACGCCGAGGACAAGGGACTCCTGGCCCGCGGGGGCGCCGGCAACGACGCCGTCACCATCCTGCCCAGGGGCCGCGAGGCCATCGCGCAGATGCTCGCGACGATGTTTCTGTACATGGCCGAATGCGCCGAAGTCGCGCTGCAGGCCGCGGGCAGGAAAGAGAGCGTGATTGATGCGGCGGCAATTCTGTCGGCATAGCCGCGTAGCCCGGATGAGCGCACGCCGGAGCCCGTCAGGGCTGCGGCGGGGGCGACATCCGGGTTCTCACGCGCGACCGCGGCGACCCCGCATGTCGCTGCGCTCATGCGGGCTACAGTGTCGCACCCGTTCAGGCCGCCTCGCGCTGGCGGCGGCGCACGTCCGGCGGCGTCGCCTCGTCGACCAGGGCGGCGATCGCCTCCGCGGTCGGCATCACCGTCTGGCCATCGCGGCCGAGGCGGCGGACGGAGACCGAATGCGTCTCGGCCTCCTTCTTGCCGACGACGAGCAGCGCCGGGATCTTCTGCAGCGAGTGCTCGCGAACCTTGTAGTTGATCTTCTCGTTGCGAAGATCGATCTCGGCCCGCAGTCCGGCCCGGCGCAACGCCGCCAGCACCTGCTTGGCGTAGTCGTCGCCTTCCGAGGTGATGGTCGTGACGACGACCTGGGTCGGCGCCAGCCACAGCGGGAAGCTGCCGGCATAGTGCTCGATCAGGATGCCGATGAAGCGCTCCATCGAGCCGCAGATCGCGCGATGCACCATCACCGGGGCCTTCTTGGCGCCGTCGGCATCGATGTAGAACGCGCCAAAGCGTTCCGGCAGGTTGAAGTCGACCTGCGTGGTGCCGCACTGCCAGTCGCGGCCGATGGCGTCGCGCAGCACGTATTCGAACTTCGGCCCGTAGAACGCGCCTTCGCCCGGATTGATCTCGGTGCGGATGTTGTTCCGTTGCGCCTTGATCTCGTTCAGCACGGTCGCCATGACGCGCTCGGCGTGATCCCACATCTCGTCGGTGCCGACACGCTTCTCCGGCCGGGTCGACAGCTTCACCGTCAACTCGCCCTCGAAGCCGAAGTCGGAATAGGTCGAGAGAATGAGATCGTTGATCTTCAGGCATTCCTCGGCGAGCTGATCCTCGGTGCAGAAGATGTGCGCGTCGTCCTGGGTGAAGCCGCGCACGCGCATCAGGCCGTGCATGGCCCCCGATGCCTCGTAGCGGTGCACGACGCCGAACTCGGCGAGCCGCAGCGGCAGGTCACGGTAGCTCTTGAGGCCATGCTTGAAGATCTGCACGTGACCCGGGCAGTTCATCGGCTTCAGCGCGAACCAGCGCTTGTCCTCGGCCTCGTCGCCGGCGGACTGCGCCGCGAACATGTTCTCGCGGTACCAGTTCCAGTGGCCCGAGGTCTCCCACAGCGACTTGTCGAGGATCTGCGGCGCATTCACCTCGTCATAGTCGCCGGCGAGACGGCGGCGCATATAGGCGATCAGCGCCTGGAAGATGCTCCAGCCCTTGGGGTGCCAGAACACGACGCCGGGGCCTTCCTCCTGGAAATGGAACAGGTCGAGCTCGCGGCCGAGCTTGCGGTGGTCGCGCTTCTCGGCCTCCTCGATCTGCTTGAGGTAGGCGTCGAGCTGCTCCTGCTTGGCGAACGCCGTGCCGTAGATGCGGGTCAGCATCGGGTTGTTGCTATCGCCGCGCCAATACGCGCCCGCCACCTTCATCAGCTTGAAGGCGTTGCCGATCTTGCCCGTCGAGGTCATGTGCGGGCCGCGGCACAGGTCGAACCAGTCGCCCTGGTAGTAGATCTTGATCGGCTCGTTGCCGGGAATGGCATCGACCAGCTCGACCTTGAACGCCTCGCCCTTGTCGCGGAACACCTGCTTGGTCTTCTCGCGGTCCCACACCTCCTTGGTGAACGGCTTGTCGCGGCCGATGATCTCGCGCATCTTCTTCTCGATCGCGGCGAAGTCCTCGGGCGTGAACGGCTCGTTGCGGAAGAAGTCGTAGTAGAAGCCGTTCTCGATGACCGGACCGATCGTGACCTGGGTGCCCGGCCACAGCGCCTGCACGGCCTCGGCGAGCACATGCGCGCAATCGTGCCGGATCAGTTCCAGCGCGCGCGGGTCGTCACGGTCGACGAGCTCGAGCCTGGCATCCTCATTGATCGGATCGTTGAGGTCGGCGACGTCGCCGTTCAGCGCCATCGCGACGGTGCGCTTGGCGAGCGAGGGCGAGATGCCCTTGGCGACGTCAAAGCCGGTGGTGCCTCTGGGATATTCGCGCTTCGCGCCGTCGGGGAAGCTGATGGTGATCTTCTCGACCGGGGCGGCAGGCTTCAGGTTGCTCAGGCTGTACTGGAAGCCGGATTTGGACTGGTCGGATTTCGAGTCGGGGGATTTCGAGTCGGGCATTTTTTCTCTCCTGGAGCTCACTCCTGCGAACGAGCGCAGGTAAGCGGGAGCCAGGGGTATAGCAGGGGATTTCCAGGCTGCAACCCGGGGAGGGGCGGGAAAACCGGTCGATTGGGCCAGCCTGTTGCGGTGCGGACATTGTCGCCGCGGGCCGGTATGATACAACTTCAAGTGTTCTGAGCGTGGGGGCGCGTGGCGATGGTGTCTTTCGGGGGGGCGCCGCTTTTTCTTCGGATCCGGCGTAGAGCGAGCCGCATGGCCGCAGCAGGCCTCACAGCCGCGCTGATGGGCTCGGCGTCGCTGGCGGCCGTGCCGCCGACGACCCAACCGGCGATCAGCAGGCCGGTGGTCTCGGTCAGGCCCTCCGCGCCACAGAAGCCCGCCATGCAGATGAGGCCGGCCATTCCGGTCCAGCCGGCGACGGCGGCCAAGCCGGCAACCAGGCTAACAACCAAGCCGACAGCCAATCCGGCGGCCGAGGCGAAGCCGGCCAAGAAGCCTGCGGCCTCGCCGCGGATCGCCGACAATTCGGCGCCGATCTCGTTTGCGCTCGTCAAGGGCGGCCCCGACTCCTGCGGACCGGGATGCGACAGCTGGATCGCGGCGGAAGGCAAGATCGACGGCAGCGCGGCGGCGCGGCTGCGCAAGTTCATGAAGCAGATCGGCGAGCGCAAACTGCCGATCTACTTCAACTCGCCCGGCGGCAATGTCGAGCAGGCGCTCGCGATGGGCAATTGGCTGCGCGAGAAGAAGGCCTCCGTTCGGGTCGGGCGCACCATCGTGCGCGAATGCGGTTTCGAGGCCCAGGAGGGCGATGTCTGCACCAAGCTCAAGCTGTCCGGCCGCGAGCTGCATGGCGAGGTCTGGACGCGCGGTTCGATGTGCAATTCAGCCTGCCCCTACATCATTCTCGGCGCGCCGACCCGCGAGCTCGCGCCGGACGTGACGCTGGCGGTGCATTCGCCGCGCGTGATCCTGAACTTCACCGGCGGGGTGCCGACGCACGAAATGCGGGTGCAGGCGCTGCAGCGGGCGATGGAGCGCGCCGACAAGATGGTGCTCGACTACATCAACAAGCTGGGCGCCGATCCGGGCTTGCTGGCGGCGGCGCGCTCGGTGCCGTTCGAGAGCATGCGCATCCTGACCCGCGAGGAGATAGCGCGCTTCGCGCTCGACAGACGCGAGCGGATCGAGAGCCCCTGGATGTTCGAGGCGGCCGCCCGCGGCATCGCCTACAAGACCGTCCTGTCGCGCAGCGGCGGCGAAACCACGTTCCGGACCACGCGCTTCCAGCTCGTCTGCTTCGACCAGGACCGCTTCGAACTCGATGTCGAGCGCAACGCAGGTCCGGCCGTCGGTGCCGGGATTCTCTCGATCGCGAGTGGCGATCTCAGGCTCAACTTCCTGTCGCCGCCGCGCCGGTCGGGCGAGCGCGAGACCTGGGGTGTCTTTCTCAACGGCAGTCAGATGAAGACGCTGGCATCGTCGTCGGCGGTCGAGCTGGCCGATGCGCCGGCGGGCGGGGTCCGTCCCGGCGCAGCGGGATTCCCGGTCGGGAGCGACGGGCTGCAAACCGTTCTGAAGAAACTGACGGACGGCTGTCCGTCGTCGAAGGCCGTGATCTATCCGTCGGGCATGCCCGTGCCGTGGATGCAGGTTCCCTCGCCGCAAGCATCGGCCCAGCCGGCCCGGTGACGAGAGGACGAGGGAATGTCATGCGCAGCATGAGCAATTTTCATGCAGATGCATGAAAATTTCTGCTATTGAGCGGCCATGACAACCGCTGCCATGACCTCCGCTGCAATCACCACGGCTCAAACCCCGCCGCGCTTCGCGCCGACCGCGCTGATGCTCGGCAACATTGTCACCGGCTGCTCGGTCCTGGCGCCGGCCGGCCTGCTGCCCGAACTCGCCGCCGACCTCGCGATCGAGGTCCACACCGCCGGACTGCTGATCACCTTCGGTGCCGTCGTGCTGTGCATCTGCTCGCCGCTGACCGCCTGGCTGACCGGCCGCTTCGACCGCCGCCTCCTGCTGGCGTTCACGTTGCTGGTGCTGATGCTGGGGAATCTGGCCTCGGCCTTCGCCTCCAGCTATGCGAGCCTGCTCGCGATCCGGCTCGTCCTGCTCGCCGTCGGTGCGCTGTATACGCCGCAGGCGGCGGGGACGGCGGCCCAGATCAGCCCGGTGGAGAAACGCGGCAGCACCATCGCCTATGTGTTCCTCGGCTGGTCGCTGGCCGCCGCCGTCGGGCTGCCGCTGATCACGTTCATCGGCAGTCATTCCGGCTGGCGTGCGGCCTATCTCGCGGTCGGGGCCGCCGGCGCGGTCAGCCTGCTGCTGCTGGCCTGGCGGCTGCCGTCGGGATTGAAGGGCGCGCCGGTCGAGCTGAAGACCTGGAGCGAGCTCGGCCGCAACCGCATGGTGGTGCTGTTGCTGCTGATCACGACCCTGCAGATGTCGGGACAGTTCGTGATCTTCACCTTCATGGGCCCGCTATTGAAGGCGTTGACCGGCGCCGACGCCAACGCGGTGGGGCTGGTGTTCGCGATCTACGGCGCCTGTGGCTTCATCGGCGTCGTCATCGCCACCCGCATCGTCGACGGATGGGGACCGTATCGCACCTCGCTGCTGTTCACCTGCCTGCTGTTCGCAGGCATCGCGGTCTGGACCCTGAGCGCCGGCGTCTATGCGGTCATGGCGGTGGCGGTCGCGATCTGGGGGCTGGGATTTGCGTCCACCAATTCGATGCAGCAGGTTCGCCTGGTCGCGGCGGCGCCGCCGCTGGCGTCGGCCTCGGTGTCGCTCAACACCTCGGTCCTCTATATCGGCCAGGCGATCGGCTCCGCGGTCGGCGGCAGCCTGTTCGCCCGCGGCGAGCTGGGGGCTACCGGCTACGTCGCGCTGGTGTTCGTCGTGCTCGCGCTGCTTGCGATTCTGGCGAGCCGGCCGCGGAAGCCGGGGGCGGCGCTCGCCTGAGGTCCACTGCAAAACGGCGGCTTGGCGCTTGGCAAACCCGGTCGGACCGGATTAAAGCCGCTGGGGTGGGAGGCTGGTGGGCGGAGATCGCGTCAATCGAGGGCGCCGGTCTCGACGGGGCAATCGCCCGGCTCACCGCCGGATGAGAGAGACATGGCATGAAAAAGACGATGTTGAGCCTTGCCGCGGCGCTGTTCTGCACCTCGGCGCTGGCCCAGAGCGGCGCCCCGATGGTCGGCGACCGCCCGCTGGTGCAGGTCAAGCCGAAGGGGACGAAGGCGACGAAGACCGCAGCCGCGGCCCCGGCCAAGCCGCAATCGGCCGCCGCCAAGCTCCAGGCCTGCCTGGAAATCGATGACGGCACCAAGGAGCGGCTGGACTGCTACGACGCCGTCATTCCACCGGCCGCCAAGCCGAAGGCGATGAAGGCGAAGGCGGTGGCCGACTGCAAGTTCACCAAGGAGCAGGACGAGCGGCTGGCCTGCTTCAACGGCTTCGTCGAGAACATGCCGAAGCTGCCCAAGAGCTGATAAGAGCCGACAAGGGGCCAACGACCGGGCTTGAGGCGGCGGCCTCAGCGGCTCGATGAGCCCGACGCCCCGGCGGCGATTCGGATCGGCGGCTGCGCGGCCGCCATCTTCGTCAGCACGTCCCGGATCGGGTTGCGGGTCCAGGCCTGAGTCACGTAATCCCGATGCGTGATGCCCTCGTCGGTCTCGACGAAGACCACGCTGCCGGGACGCAGCGGCCGGTCCATGTCC
>NZ_CAFJ01000637.1 GCF_000239795.1 Bradyrhizobium sp. STM 3809
TCAGACGACGTGGATGGCCGGGACAAGCCCGGCCATGACGACGCGGAGGGAGATGAGCGCAAAACATCGATTGCCTTATGCGATAGCCTTGCGGTCCGGGAGAGCACGCTCGCAGTTTTCAAGTGTCAGTTTGCAGTTGAGTGGAGTTGAGGAATGGCCCCGCGCGCCAATTGGAAGGGTTTTCTGCGGCTGTCGCTCGTGACCTGCCCGGTCGCGCTGTACCCGGCGACGTCGGAATCCGAGAAGGTCTCCTTCAACCAGATCAACCGCAAGACCGGCCACCGCATCAAATACAGCCGGGTCGATGCCGAGACCGGCGAGGAAGTCGCCAACGAGGACATCGTCAAGGGCTACAAGGTCGACACCGACACCTACATCGAGGTCACCAAGGACGAGCTCGACGACATCGCGCTGGAATCGACGCATACGATCGAGATCGACGAGTTCGTGCCGCGCAGCGACATCGACAGCCGCTACCTGATCCGCCCCTATTATCTCGTCCCCGACGGCAAGGTCGGCCATGACGCCTTTGCCGTGATCCGCGAGACCATCCGCAGCATGGACAAGGTCGCGATCGGCCGCGTGGTGCTGACCAATCGCGAGCACATCATCGCGCTCGAGCCGCTCGACAAGGGCCTGATGGGAACGCTGCTGCGCTACCCCTACGAGGTGCGCAACGAGCAGGAGTATTTCGACGACATCCAGGACGTGAAGATCACCAGCGACATGCTGGATCTCGCCAAGCACATCGTCGAGAAGAAGTCGGCCGAGTTCCAACCGGAGAATTTCGAGGATCACTACGAGGCCGCGCTGATCGAGCTGATCAACAAGAAGCGCAACGGCGTGACCATCACCGCCAAGGCGGCGCCGAAGTCGAGCGGCAACGTCATCAACCTGATGGATGCGTTGAAGCGGAGCCTGGCCAGCGAGGGCGACAAGGCCCCCTCCGCGGCGGCTCCCGCTCCCAAGGCCAAGCCGAAGAAGGCGAAGAAACGCGTCGAAGGCCAGCGCGAGATGCTGCTGCCGATCAGCGGCAAGAAGGCCAAAGACGAGCCGAAGAAGGCGGACGAGCCGAAGAAGGCCGAGAAGCCGGCTCGGACCACCGCACGCTCGCGCAAGGCGAGTTGAAGAAGCGGCGACGCGAGCCATTCCGGACCACGCCACGTCGCGTCGGGCGCGAAGTTCCGCCTGTTGCACCCCGGTTTCGGCGCGTGCTGCACTGACGTCCAACGACCTTCGAGCAAAGGCCCGCTTTCGCGGGGGACGCGGAGGCTGTCCAACTTCCCGGTCCAACTCAGCTGATCAACTCCCATAACGCTGTCGTGCGATCGGGCGCGGATTTGTGATCGCTCTCGTCGCGCCTCGATGCTTGCGAAATGGACAGCGGGCGCCTAGCTCTGCGGCGCGGGTGACGATCCGGCGCAGCTCTCGCGAGCGTCAAGCCGGTCGAGTGTCGATGTGGAACGACGATGGCGGAGTCGTCCCAGCTGCGCGACGCGGCGTGTCAGGGGGATGTCGATGGTTCAGCTTGTTGGAAGCCAAGACCGGACGTGGCGCGACTAGTCGATGTCCCGCGTTCAACTGTCTGAGCTCTCCGCGTTCGCGGCCGTTGCGGACTCATTGAGCTTCACCAGGGCCGCCGCCCATATCGGCTGCTCCCTGCCCACCATCAGTCAGACCATCAAGAGCCTCGAGGAGCGGCTGGACGTCAGGCTGTTCAACCGCACCACGCGCAGCGTCGCGCTGACGGAAGCCGGCGAGCGGCTGCTGGCAGAGATCCAGCCGATCCTGGAGCGGGTCGACCAGGCGATCGAGAGCATCAATGCGTTCCGCGACAAGCCGGTGGGCACGTTGCGGCTGGCGGTGTCGCGCGTGTTCGCGCTGCGGGGACTCGGCCCGCTCATTCGCGCGTTCCTCGCCGAATATCCGGGAATCAATCTCGAGCTCGCCATCGACGACACGAACAGCGACATCGTCCGCAACCGCTTCGATGCCGGCATCCGTGCCGGACATCGCGTCGAACGGGACATGAAGGTGATCCGCGTCTTCGACGATTGCAGCTTCGTGGCGGTCGCCTCTCCCGAGTATCTGGCGGCGAACCCGCCGCCCCTCCTCCCGGAGGACCTGAAGGATCACAATTGCATCCGCCATCGCGCACCCGCGGACGATACGCTGCAGCCATGGATCTTCGACAATGGTGAACGGCGCACCGACGCCGCCGTGGAGGGCTCGCTCATCGTCAACGACTTCGACCTGGCCCTGAACGCAGCGCTCGACGGAGTCGGCGTTGCCTATCTGGTCGAACCGATGATCCAGGCCCATGTTGCCGAGGGTCGACTGGTGCGACTGCTGCCTGGCTGGAGCTACGCCACAGGCGGCTTGTTCCTCTACCATCCAAGTCGACGGCAGCCGCCGATGCCGCTTCAGGTGTTTCTCGATTTCGTGAAGCGATGGCGCAGCGCTGGTACGCCAGACCTGATTCCGTCCGTGACCGCGTATGGTGCGAGCCCGCTCATCGCCGCGCCTCCACATCGATCGTCGCTGCAGATCGAATCCAACCGAAGCTGACGTCAGATCAGAACTATGATTTCGATCGTCGCCGCCTGGTGCGCAGCGCGCGAAGCAAAGCCGTGAGCTTGCGCAGCGTTGGCCGGATTGTTCGGGAATTCCACCTAACCTATTCACGATTGACACCATTAACAAATGGACGCGCCGGCGTCAGAACGGTGGCGTGATCGGGCCGAACCAGGTGCAAACCGACGGCGTGCTCACGAGGCCGCGCCACACACCCGCAAAACGAGAGCGGAACGACGAGCTCGAAACCGGCTCGTGCGCACATCGTCACTCGTTCCGAAGTCCCGGCCGCTCGGCTCGGACACAGAGCGGGTGGGTGTGGAAGCGAGTTCTGGCCTTCGCCAGAGGCGGCACGCAGGGACGCGTCGGCCGCCGTTCCAAACGGGGAGAACATAAAATGATGATGTTGAGGGGCCTGCTTCTCGGTACGGGAGCAGCGATGCTGTCCGTCGCATCGGCTCAGGCCGCAGACCTTCCGCTGAAGGCCAAA
The DNA here is from genome assembly GCF_000239795.1 of Bradyrhizobium sp. STM 3809. Taxonomy (GTDB): domain Bacteria; phylum Pseudomonadota; class Alphaproteobacteria; order Rhizobiales; family Xanthobacteraceae; genus Bradyrhizobium. The sequence goes on from NZ_CAFJ01000637.1 coordinate 3,065, forward strand.
GCGGTCGAATATGTGAAGGTGTGCTCGCTCTACGGCACGGGCTTCTACTACATGCCGGGCACCGACACCTGCATCAAGCTCGGTGGTTATCTTCGTGCGGAAACCGCGCTGTGGACCAACAGCAATTATGGCGGCGCCTATGGCGGCGTAGCCGGCGGGGACAACCGTCTCAGCAACCGGTATCAGACGCGTGCCCGCCAGGACGTGAACATCGATACGCGCACCGCCACCGAATACGGCGTGGTCCGCACCTATTTCGATGCGGTGTTCAACTGGACCTCGGGCTCCTACGCGGGCGCCGGCGCCGCCACCGGCACGACGTCCTACACCGGCGACGCCATCTCGGGCGGCACCGTCGGCGTCTACTATGCCTTCATTCAGTTCGCGGGCTTCACCATGGGCAAGGCGGTATCGACCTTCGACGCCCCCTGGACCAACTATCCCGGCAATAATTTCGACGGTCTTGTCGGCGGCAGCGGCTCCAACAACGGCGTCAACCAGTTCACCTACACCGCGGATTTCGGCCAGGGCATCAGCGCCGCCGTATCGCTGGAGGACCAGACGCAGTTCTTCACCACCAACATCTGGAATACATCCGGGATCACCGCGGCCGGCGTGCTCGGCGGCAATTACGGCTCGAGCGCCTTCGGCGGCGTGGTCTCACCCGATATCATCGGCATGGTGCGCGTCGACCAGGCATGGGGACTGTTCCAGGCGTCGTTCGCCGCGCATGACAATCACGCCGGCTACTACGGGGCGACCGAGACCTCGGGACATCCGTCCGACAAATGGGGCTGGGCCGCGCAGGTGTCGCTGGCGATCAGGAACATCCCGACCGGTCCGGGCGACGTCGTGAACCTGCAAGCGGTCTACACCGATGGCGCCAGCCGCTACAACTTCCAGAGCCTCGCCAGCACCACCTATTCGATGTACGGCGGCACCAATGTGGCCGGCGCCTATCAGAGCATCGGCTTCGCGGGTGTTGCCGACGCGGTGTTCGGCACCGGCACCGGCCTGTCGACCGTGCAGACCTGGGGCATGCGCGGCGCCTTCACTCATAATTGGGACCCGCGCTGGAATACGGCGCTGTATGGCGCCTATGCCCAGGTGCGCTATGGCCAGACCGGAGCGGCCCTCATCTGCGCCGGCATCGCCGCGACCGGAATGCTGACGGCCGGCTCGACCTGCAACCCCGACTTCAATCTCGGCCAGGTCGGCCTGATCACGCGCTGGACGCCGGTGAAGGGACTGACTTTCTCCGCCGACGTGACCTACAGCCATCTCGACCAGAAATATTCCGGCAGCGCGATCGCTCCGGCCGTGGCCAGCACGGCGAAGCCCGCGGCCGTGTATCAGCTCAAGGACC
>NZ_CAFJ01000636.1 GCF_000239795.1 Bradyrhizobium sp. STM 3809
GGAGCTGTCGACCTCGATCGGCGAGATCAGCCGCCGCGTCCAGGAATCGGCGCGCGTGGCGGGCGACGCGGTCGACCAGGCGCGCGCCACGACGGGCCGCGTCGGCGAGCTCTCGAAGGCGGCGGCGCGCATCGGCGATGTCGTCGAGCTGATCAACACGATCGCCGGACAGACCAACCTGCTGGCGCTCAATGCGACGATCGAGGCGGCGCGCGCCGGCGAGGCCGGCCGCGGCTTCGCGGTGGTGGCGTCGGAGGTCAAGGCGCTGGCCGAGCAGACCGCGAAAGCGACCGGCGAGATCGGTCATCAGATCAACGGCATCCAGATGGCGACCAAGGAATCCGTCGGCGCGATCACCGAGATCAGCAGCACCATCGAGCGACTGTCCGAGATCTCCTCCACCATCGCCTCCGCCGTCGAGCAGCAGGGCAGCGCGACGCAGGAGATCGCCCGCAACGTCCAGAAGGCGGCGCACGGCACGCTGCAGGTGTCGTCCAACATCACCGACGTGCAGGACGGCGCCCGCTCCACCGGCGCCGCGTCCTCCCAGGTCCTCGCCGCCGCGCGCTCGCTGTCGCACAATTCGAGCCGCCTGAAATCCGAGGTCGGCAGGTTCCTGGGCTCGGTACGAGCGGCGTGACGAGGAGATTGCCGCTGAGTCAGCGCGGCTCTTCCCAATGGCGGAGACGCTGGTGTCTGGATCGGCAGCCTCGCCGATGACGGGGCAAGCAAGCCTGCATCAGGAAGCGGTACATAAGGCGGATGAGCGGAGCGTCATCCGCCACCTTGCCGTGGCTCAATCAAACTGCTCCGCCAGGGCCTGTTGTCGTCGCGATGACCTCCGGCTCCAGATCAGGTAGCCGAAGGCGATGAGCGGAGCCGAGATGTAGAGGAACGGAGCGCCAAGCTCGGTATAGCCGAATAGCGCCATCGGCCAGCGCAGGGCAACGATCGGAACGACATTCCCGGCCGGATTGTTGGTGGTCTCGATCACCCACGCCTGTGCCGTACCCCAATTCATCGCAAGTGTCGGCGTCAAGCCCAACGGCATCAGGGCAATGAGCCCCCATCTGCGCCAGCCGGCATGGCGCCTGAAGGCGGTGGCGATTGCCAGGCCCGTGAGGCCGATGACTGCAATCCAAGCGGCGAGAAACAGGTATTGCGCCGGCCCCTTGCCCAGCAGGTGAAATGCGTTGAGCTCCCTGAGCGGCAACGTGTTGATGGTGAGGTACAGTCGCATGAAACGCTTGGCGGCGGCCTGAGTCTTGACGCTTGCGTCAACGACCACCCATTTGCCCGTCAATTCATATTCCAGGATGATGCGACTGCTGCCGTCCCCAGTCTGAAAATCGCGAGCTCCGGTCGACGAGATCGTCTCCACCGAGATCGGCTTGCCTGCGCCGATCACATTCGACATCTGGTCCAGCTTCTCGTCCGAGATCTGGCCCAGCGCCGGATCGAGCCTGTTTCGGACTGCCGCAAAGTCTTTCGCCGCCAGCGAGGACATGGTGGCTTTCGTCAGCGCGATGTCGTCGGAGTACGGCGAACCCGGGCCGTCCGCAGCCAGCGCCGCCGAGGCCCACACAAGCACCATGGCCAGGAGGCCGCAAATCCTCAGGATTCGAGGGCCGGAATGCCCCCGCGCGCCTGACCTGGGCGCGCCTTCGTCGGTGCGGGATGATCGGGGAATGCTGAATTCGGATCGGTTGTTCAACGCAATC
>NZ_CAFJ01000635.1 GCF_000239795.1 Bradyrhizobium sp. STM 3809
GCAAGCGGCCGATGTGCGGCAAAGTAACACGACGGGCCATTCGCGCAGGGCTGCGATGCGTCGGGACGCAGCAGGTGTCAGACGGCAGAGGCGCGGATCGGCATGCCTCGACGTCACGTCTCCAGCCGGATCAGCGCGAGCCCCGACTCGGGGTCGCGAACCTTGCGCAGATGTGCCGGGCTTTCGGTGACGATCAGCTCGAGCGTCGGTCGGACGTGACCGGATCCGAGATGCCCGGCCATCGCCGAACCGTCGCGCTTGCCGACGACCAGATGCACGTGGATGGAGGGCGCGCCGTCCGGCGCCAGGGCGACGTCGCCGGTCAGCGAGGCGACCTCGACCTGCTCCTCGACGCGGTTGTCGAGATATTCCCGGTCGCCCCAGTCGAAATATTTCAGCACCACCTTCGCGAAGGCGCCGATGCCGGTGATCTCAGCCGCCGCGATGCGATTGTCGCGGGCGAAGCGGCCGAGGCAGTCCATCGCCTCGTCGCCGGTCTGCAGCACGAGCGCGAAGGTTCGCTGGCCGCCATTCTCATGAAGAAGCCGATGTTGCATGTGCCGCCGTCCTCGTCCCTGTTGCGCGCTGTCCGGTGAGCTCGCCGCGCCGCGCCATCGCGCGGATGCGATCCGCGGTCCGGCAGGCGATCGCCTGGATGGTCAGCGAGGGGTTGACGCCGCCGACGGTCGGAAACACAGAGCCGTCGCAGATCCAGAGATTGGGAATGTCCCAGCTGCGGCAATCGGCATCGACGACGCTCGCGCGCGGGTCGTCGCCCATCCGCGCCGTGCCGTTGAGGTGGCAGGTGTCGTCGTCCTGGGTCCAGATGTCCTTGGCGCCTGCGGCCTCTAGCGCGCGCGTCATGAAGGCGAGCGAATGGTCGATCAGCCGCCGGTCGTTGTCGCACCAGGAATAGGTCACGCGGGGAATGCGCAGGCCGTACTGATCGACTTCATCCGCCAGCGTGACCCGGTTGCGCTCCTGCGGCAGCATCTCGCCGACGATCTTCAGGCCGGCGACGTGATTGTAGTTGGTCATCTCCTCGACCAGGCGCGCGCCCCATAGTCCTCGCGCCTGCGCCAAGGTGTTGGCCCAGAGCTGCGGCAGCGGGCCCTGGCTCATATAGGCGTAGCCGCCGAAGAAGTCCTTGCCCTTGTCCTGGTAGTTCCAATGCTCGGTGATGGCGAGCGAGGGCGGACCCTTGTAGGAGCGGATCTCGTCGTCCATCAGGCCCCACACCGCCTGGTTGGATTGCGTCATCAGGTTCTTGCCGACGAGGCCGGAGCTGTTGGCGAGGCCGTCGCGATGGCGGTCGGTGGCCGAGTTGAGCAAGAGCCGCGGCGTTTCGATCGCATAGCCGGCGACGACGACGTTACGCGCGCGCTGGAAATGCCAGCGACCCCCGCGGTGGTAGTGGACGCCGCTGACGAGATCGTCATCGTCGACCTCGATACGGCCGACCATCGCGAGATCGCGGATTTCGGCACCGGCGGCGAGCGCGCGGGGGATCCAGGTCACGAGCGCGCTCTGCTTGGCGTTGGTCGAGCAGCCGGCGACGCAGAAGCCGCGATAGACGCAGGGGTGCGCGAGGCCGCGCGGCGCCGACAACGTCGCGAGCGGCGTCTCGGTCCAGGAGACGCCGAGCGCCTCGCACCCTTTCGCGAGCACGCGCGCGGCGGCGTTGAGCGGGTGGGCGCGATAGGGATAGCGCGGCCGCTTCGGTCCCCAGGGATAGGTGATGGGCCCTGAGATCTTCAGCGCCTGCTCGACTTCGGTGTAGTAGTTCCACATCTCGCGCCAGTCGATCGGCCAGTCGGCGCCGTAGCCGAGCAGGGTGCGCGACTTGAACCATTCGGGCCGGAAGCGCAGCGACACCATCGCGAAGTGCACCGTCGAGCCGCCGACCGCCTTGCCGCTGTTGTTGCTGCCGAGCTGCAGCGGGTTGGCGCCGTCGCTGATGCGGTCGTCGGTCCAGTACAGCTTGGTCTGCTCGGACTCGTCGGAGGCGAAGTCCTCGAGCGGCCGGAAGTAGGGGCCGGCATCGAGCGCGACGACGGAGAAGCCGTATTCGGCGAGCTTGCAGGCCAGCGTGCCGCCGCCGGCGCCGGTGCCGACGATGACGAAATCGACGGCGTCCTCGTCGCGGTGGCAGCGCATCGGTACCCAGCCGCCGGGGCGGAACACATCGGGCGCGCGGCCTTCGATGGCGCGCGGTGTTGCTTGGGGATCATCGGACATTTCAACGGACATGGCGGTTGATCCTCGCGGCCTCTTGCTCGCGGCCGGGCTCGGCTTCGGCGGGCTCCCACGGATCGCGGTCGTTGACATCGAGGCGCACATAGCCGCGCGGACTGGCGGGGCCGCCCCATCCGATCTCGCTCCACGCCGTCGGGTGGGCGTAGTAGGCGAGCACGATGTCGTGCAGCAGGCGGCGCTTGAAGAAGTCCTCGCAGCGCATGCCGCCCCAGTCGGCGGCCTTCAGCTCGCCGGCCTCGGCGTGACGGAGCAGCTCGTCCTGCGTTGCCTCTGAGAGCTCGACGAACGGCCGCTGGAACGCCGCGCGCGCCTCGGCCTCGAGCGCGCGCAGGCCGCGCCGCCAGGCGTCGCGGTGACGCGGCATGCCGTCGGCGCGGTAGCCGTCGGCGACGTCAGCGTGCAGCTTGCGATCCACCAGCGCGGCGACCGGGATCGGCGGCCGTGACGAGGGCTGCGGAACGATCCGCGCGGCGATGGCTTCGAGCAGCAGGAATTCGCTCGCCGAGAAGAACAGCGGCGTCGCCGTCACCGCCAGGCGTTCGGCGATCACCTCGCGCGTCTTGTCGTTCCACGACTCCCCGTTGCGCTTGGCGAGCACGTCGTAGTCGGGATAGCGGTTCGGAAGCGCGGGCGGGCGCGAACGGTCATGCATCGGGATGCTCCCGCATCAGCCCGAGCGCGGCGAGGCCGGCGAGCGCCAGCCCGGTGAAGCTCGGCGGCGCCGGCAGCGGCGGGCCGGCCAGGATGTTCTGGCTCCAATTGCGCCAGCCGCCCATGTTGCGCGACACGCCATAGGCGTGGAAGCCTATGCCGATGAAACCCATCGCCGCCAGCAGCCACATCCAGGCGCGTGTCAGCGGATGCGCGCGGGTCGCGTCATCGTCCGGATCGCGCGCGGCGGCGTTGAACAGCAGCGCCGCGCCGAGCGGCGGCAGCGTGACGGGCACAGCCATGAAGGGGTTGTGAAACGCGCCGCGGAAATGCAGCAGCCCGGCTTCGCCCGAGGTGCCGAGCAGCCCGGCCGCGGTGACCGCCGCGATGGTCCGCGCCGCCGGCAGGCCGAACACATGCGGCCGCCGCGCGCGGCTGGTATCGCGCACGCGCTCGGAGCAGAAGCCGAGCAGGCCCGACAGCAGGATCGCCATCGGGGCACCGAGCGGCGCGCCGTAGAACAGGTTTTGCCAGCTGAAGCCGCCGACTTTTTTCGTCACGTTGTAGACGTGGAAACCGGTGCCGATCAGGCCGGTGGCGGCGGCGAGCAGATAGCTGCCGTCGCGCAGCCGGTGCGCCCAGGGCCGCCGGTCGGCGGTGCCGTGCGCGCTCATCGCCAGCGTCAGCGCAGAGACCGCGAGCGGCGTAACCATCGCCTTGTTCTTGAACGAGCCGCGATAGTGCTCGACGCTGCTGTCGGCCAGCACCGAGGCCGCCAGCATGCCCGCGGCGCGATTGAGCCGGCGCGCGGCGCGAACCGATGCGCGCGGGTGCGGCCCTGTGCGCGGTGGCAGGCGTGCCGGCGCCGGGCTGGGGCTGGTCCGAGGTCGCGGTTGCAGCATCGCCGTCGCGGCGATGGCGGAGAGGGCGAGGCCGGCTCCCACCAGCCAATCGGTGTCGTTGCTCATGTCGTGCTCACGGCATAGCGCGCCGCATCGGCGTGCTTGAATGTCAGGCCATGGCCGGGACGGCTGAGGTCGGGACGGATCTTGCCGTCCTTCGGCTGCGGCGCGCCGTCGAACAGCATGTGCTCGATACGGACATGGTCGTGAAACCATTCGAGGTGGCGCAGCCGCGGCGCGGCGCAGGCGGCGTGCAGATGCAGGGACGGCGCGCAATGGCCGGACAGGTCGATGTGGAACGCATCGCACAGCGCGGCGATCTGCCGGAAGCCGGTGACGCCGCCGCAGCGGGTGATGTCGGCCTGCTGGACGTCGACCGCGCCGGCCTGCAGCATCGTCCGCACCTGATCGGTCGTGTAGCTGTATTCACCGGCGGCCACGTCCATGCCCGCGGGAGCGCGCTCGCGCACGAGGCGCAGTCCAGGCAGATCATCCGACGACACCGGCTCCTCGAACCAGCTCACGCCGAGATCCGAAAACGGCTGCGCCAGCCCCAACGCCTGCTTGGCGCTGTAGGCGCCATTGGCGTCGACGAACAATGCCGCGCGTTCGCCGATCGCGAGCCGCGCCACCTCGACCCGATGCGGATCGCGCGCAGGCTCGGAGCCGACCTTCATCTTGACGTAGGCGCAGCGCTGTTCGGAGACCCATCCGGCCAGTTGCCGGCGCAGTTCCTCGTCCGAATAGCTGGTGAAGCCGCCGCTGCCGTAGATCGGGACCTCCTGACGAAAGCTGCCGAGCAGCGCGCAGAGCGGCAGATCCAGCAGCCGCGCCTTGAGATCATGGAGCGCGGTATCGACAGCCGAGATCGCGGTGGCCACCAGACCCTGCCGGCCGAGGTTGCGGATCGCGTGCTGCATCGCAGCCCAGGTGTGTTCGGGCGCCAGCGCGTCGCTGCCTTCGACCAGCGGCGCGAGGGTGTCGGCGATCAGCCGCCCGATGCAGGCATGGGCATAAGTGTAGCCGATGCCGATCTTGCCGCGCGCGAACACCTCGACCAGCACGAGCGTCGTCGATGTCCAGCTGATCGTTCCATCGGCCTCGGGACGATCGGTCGGGATCTCGAAGGCGCCGACGCTGACGCTTTCAATGGGAACCGCTGCGGGCATCAGTCTTTCCCCGGCAGAATGCTGGTGACGAGCTCCTTGGCGCTGTTCTTCAGCACGCTGCCGAGCTCCGGCTCCGACGGAATCATGCTGATGAAGTTCTTGGCGTCCTTCAGCGTGATGTGCGGCGGCAAGGGTGGCACGTTCGGATCGGTATAGGCTTCGAGAATCACGGGGCGGTCGGCCGCGAGCGCCTCGTCCCAGGCGGCGCCCACCTGATCGGGATCATCGACGAAGATCCCCTTGAGCCCGATCAGCTCGGCGTAGCGATGGTAGGAGAAATCCGGGATGCTCTGCGTCGAGAGCGTCTTGCCGGTGCCGAGCTGGATGCGCTCCTCCCAGGTGACCTGGTTGAGGTCGCGGTTGTTAAGCACGAGCACGATGAGGCGCGGATTGCTCCACTCGCGCCAATATTTGCCGATCGTGATCATCACGTTCAGCCCGTTCATCTGCATCGCGCCGTCGCCCATGCAGGCGATCACGGTGCGCTCCGGATAGGCCATCTTGGCGGCCAGCGCGTAGGGCGTGCCGGCGCCGAGCGAGGCGAGGCCGCCGGACAGCGACGCCTTCATGCCACGACGGATCTTCAGGTCGCGTGCGTACCAGTTGGCGGCCGAGCCGGAATCGGCGGTGATGATCGCGTTGTCGGGCAGCCGCGGCGACAGCTCCCAGAACACGCGCTGCGGATTGAGCGGATCGGCCGAGTCCATCGCGCGGCGTTCGAGCGTTTTCCACCAGTCGCGGATGCCGTCCTCGATGCCGCTGCGCCAGCCGTCCTTCCGTTTCTGCTCCAAGAGCGGCAACAGCGCCCGCAACGTCGCCGCGCTGTCGCCGACGAGATTGACCTCCATCGGATAGCGCAGGCTGAGCCGGGTGCCGTCGATGTCGATCTGCACGCCGCGCGCGTCGCCCGGCTTCGGCAGGAACTCGCTGTAAGGGAAGGCGGAGCCGACCATCAGGAAGGTGTCGCAGGATTTCATCATGTCCCAGCTCGGCCGGGTGCCGAGCAGGCCGATCGAGCCGGTCACGAACGGCAGATCGTCGGGCACGGCGGCCTTGCCGAGCAGCGCCTTGGCGACGCCGGCCTGCAGCCGCTCGGCCACTGCGACGACCTCGTCGGTTGCGCCGAGCGCGCCGGCGCCGATAAGCATCGCGACCTTGCGCCCGCTGTTCAGCACCTCGGCCGCGGCGCGCAGCTGCGCATCCTGTGGAACCTGCGCCGGCCCGGCATAGCCGAGGCCGGTATGCGTGGTGCCGTGGGTGAGCGGCGGATCCTCATAGTCCATCTCCTGCAGATCCTTGGGCAGGATGATGCAGGTGACGGTGCGTCGGGTATGAGCGATGCGAACCGCGCGATCGACGAGATGGCGGACCTGCTCCGGCACGGTCGCCTGTTCCACATATTCGGCGACGTCCTTGAACAGCGTCTTGAGGTCGACCTCCTGCTGATAGCTCGCGCCGATCGAGGCCCGTGCGGCCTGGCCGACCAGCGCGACCACAGGGACGTGATCCATCTTCGCATCATAGAGTCCGTTCAAGAGATGGATCGCGCCGGGCCCCGACGTGGCGTAGCAGAGACCGGGCTGGCCGGTGAACTTGGCATGCGCCGAGGCCATGAACGCGGCCATCTCCTCGTGCCTCACCTGGACGTATTTCATCACGTCCTTCGCCTTGTCGAGCGCGACGTCGAGACCGCCGACACCGTCGCCGGGATATCCATAGACGCGGTGGAGACCCCATTCGGACAGGCGGTGCCAAACGAATTCGCTGACGTTCATGGACGTGATCCTCGATCGGAGGTGACGGGAGAGCGGCGCTGCTGCTGTCCATCAAACGTGCCGTGGCGGCAAACGTTGCCGCTTTAACGAGAATTCATGTTCGGAATCGAACTAACAAGGAGGCGGGTGAGCAGCGGGTTCCAATTGCAAAGACGGGTGCGAGCCGGAATGTGCGCCGCAGCGCGCCGCTTCGCCGGTCACACGGACGCGACGACACTTGATCTTGGTGAGTGTTTCGAAAACTCCACGCAACGGTCTCAAGGCTGCCCCTCGCGGTCATCGTCCGCGACAGCGGACGATCCAGTACGCCGTGACATCTCGGTTCAGTCACGTCTGCCGCGGCGTACTGGATGCTCCACCGTCGCGGAGCATGACACTGGTGGAGGTGGTGAGAGCAGACCAGAACAGCTGATCCAACAGAACGCCCCGCATCAGCGCTGTCAAATCTGCGCGATGGATGCGCTCAGGCGACGAGGTCCACCGCCGCTCCGCTCGCGTCGATCAGGTGCACGCGCTCGATGCCGGCGCGGGGCAACGCGGCGCGGATTTCGGACGGCGACATCAGGCTGAAGGCAGTGGATAGCGCGTCCGCCGCCGTGGCGTTCGCCGCGACGGTCGTCACGCTGCGGTAGCGCTGCGCGCAGGTGCCGTTGTGCGGATCGAACAGATGATTGAAGCGGCCCTCCGGATCGAAGCGGAAGCCGTAGGCGCCCGAGGTCGAGACCGCGCGGTCGACAATCGGAAGCATGGCCACCGTACGCCCGGTGTGCTCGGGGTCCTCGATCGCGACCTCCCAGGGCTGGCCGTCGGGCCGTGGCCCGATCGCGCGGGCCTCGCCCATGTCGACGAGGCTCTGCTGGATGCCTTGGAGGCGGAGGAGATCGACGATCTTGTCCGTCACATAGCCCTGCGCGATGCCGTTCAGGGTGAGCATCGTGCCGCGCGGCATCACGATGCGGTCGGGGCTGATCGAGAGCTTGGCGTAGCCGACGCGCGCCAGCGCGTCGCGCACGGCCGCGAATGGCGGACCGTGCGGATCGGCATCGGGGCGCGAGAAATGATCGGCGTAGAGCGTCCAGAGCGGCTGCACGGTGGCATCGAAGCGGCCATTGGTCAGCTCCGCATAGCGCTGCGACCGCGCGAGGATGTCGATCAGTTCCGGGGCCGGATCGAGCAGCACGCCCGTGCGATTCAATGCGACCAGCGCCGAATCCGCCAGGTAAAGGCTGAACAGCCGCTCCAGCCGGCGCGCCTCGGTGATCGACAGTGCGATCAGGCGCTCCGCTTCACCGCGGTCGTGATGGTGCAGCTTGATGGTCGCAACGGCGCCGAGCAAGGTGCCGCGCCACTCGACCAGGCCGGCATCGGCATTCGCGCGAGAGATCTCCGACGCAGCGATCGAGAGGCCGGCGATAGCGCCGCTGATCTGGAGGAAGCGTCGGCGCGAGAAGTGATGGGTCATGACGGGCACCTCAATTGGCCTTCCCAGCATCCGGCTCGGCTGCGCCGGTGCTCTCCTCCGCCGAGCTCAGCACGTAGTCGCGTGGCACCTCGCTGAAGCTGACGACGCGGCCGCCATGCTCGGCGGCGAAGCGTTCGGCGGTCGCGCGCTCCGAGAACGGCACTGCCTCGTCGCTGCCCATGCCGCTCTTCAGCCGGCTGCCGATCACGAACAGCGCCGTGCGCGCCTCGATCCAGTTGTCGGCGCCCGGATTGTCCCAGCTCGTGGCCCTGCCCATGTCGGAGACGTAGATCGCCTGGATGTCCTTGGGCTCGTCGGGCAGCATCGTGAAGGCGATGGCGTCGCGCGCCGAGGAGAACCACACCGGCTCGATCAGGCTGGCGGCGAAGATCTGGCCCTTGGGGCCGGAATGCTCGAGCAGGTTCATGCCGCAATAGTGCCCGATCGCCTGCTGCGTCAACTTGATCGGTGGCGGCGGCGCGGCAGCCTGCTTGTCGTTGCAGCCGGCGAGCGCGAAGCCGGCGACGAGCGCGCAGGCGAGAGCGAGGCGTTTCATAGCTCCCTCCGGGAGAAGGCCAGCGTGGCGCCGGCGAGGGGGATCAGGGTCCACAGCACGAGCGCTGCCAGCAGCGCCCGCACCGACAGCGTGCTGCTCGCGGCGAGTCCGGCCATGCCGGAGAACAGGCTGACATTGGCGAAGCCGGTCAGGTTGAGCAGCCGGTAGGCGTCGGCCGGATTGAGCAGCAGCAGCGCGCTCAGCACGCCGCCGGAGATGTTGCGGCCCTGGTCCAGCACCAGAAGGCCGAGCAGCGCCATGTCGTAGATCAGCACCAGCGCCAGCCACAGTCCGATGCACAACCCCGCAGCCGTGCCGCGGTCGCGCACCACGGCGCTGACGAGATAGCCGATCGCCACGAACACGGCGCCGAGCAGGACGGACGAGCCGATCATCGCGGCGAAAGCGGCGAGGCCTTCGGCATCGAAGCTGCTGCCGCCGATCAGCAGCGCCACGGCGGCAGCGCCATAGCCGAGGCAGGTGGCGAAGGCGAGCACGGCGAGGTGGCCGAGGAACTTGCCGAGCAGCACCTGCCAGCGCGCGATCGGGTAGCTCAGCAGCAGCAGCATGGTGCCGCGCTCCATGTCGCCGACGATGGCGTCATGCGCGATCAGGAGCGCGATCAGCGGGATCAGGAAGATCGTCAGGCTCGACAGGCTGACGATGACGACATCGAGCGCGCGGGCGCCGACCGTGCCGGTCGGTGCGCTGCCGAGGAAGGTCAGCGACAGCGCCAGGCCGGCCAGCAGCAGCGTCGCCGCCAGCACCCAGCGATTGCGGATCGCCTGCTGGATTTCCTTGGCCGCGATGGTGATCAGGCCGGTCATTGCGGGGGCTCCGCGTGGCGCAGGAAATGCGCGTAGAGCTCGTCGAGATTGGGCGGGATGAGCTCGAGGTCCTGCACGGCGCTGCCGTCGGCGGTCGCACGGTGCAGCAGATCGATCTTGTCGTCCGGCGCCGCGTCGATCTCGACGATGTGGCCGTTGATCCGGCGATAGGTTGCGGCGGCGGGAAGCCAGGCCGGAGGACCCGAGGGCGGCAGCTCGGCGACCTTGAGCCGGATGCGCGTCGGCAGCCGCGCCAGGCGACGGAGCTCGTCGAGCGTGCCGTCGGCGACCTTGAGGCCGCGGTTCATGATGATGACGCGCCCGGCGCGCTCCTCCAGCTCGGTCAACGCATGCGAGGACAGCAGCACCGTGGTGCCCTCGGCCGCGAGCCGCTGGATGACCTCGTAGAAGGTCTGGCGCAGCTCCGGGTCGAGCCCGGTGGTCGGCTCGTCGAGCAGCAGCACGCGCGGCCTTCCGATCAGCGCCTGCGCCAGGCCGAGGCGCTGGCGCATGCCCTTGGAGTAGGTGTTGACGCGGCGCCTGGCGGCCTCGCCGAGGCCGACGACATCGAGCAGCGCCAGCGCATCGTTCACCGGCTCGCGCTTGAGCCTGGCATAGAACGCCTGGGTCTCGCGGCCGGTGAGGGCGGCGTCGAAGGCGACGTTCTCCGGCAGATAGCCGAGCTGCCGGCGCGCGGAGAATTCGCCCGCGGCGGGATTCCCGCCGAGCACGGCGACCGCGCCGCGAGTGGGCCGGATCAGGCCGAGCATCATCTTCATCAGCGTGGTCTTGCCGGCGCCGTTGTGGCCGATCAGCGCCACCATCTCGCCGTCAGCGAGATCGAACGACACGCCCTTCACGGCTTCGACCTGGCCGTAGTGCTTCACCACATCGGCGACATGAACGGTGGCGCTCATCGGGGCGTGCTCCCTGCAGCGGTGCGGCGCACGGGCGGCGACATCAGGGGATGACTGTCGACGACGCCGCCAGGCAGGATCGCCGGGAATTGCGCCTGCGCCCAGCGGATCACCTGCACCGCCGGGCTGTTGATCAGCACCTTGGCGGCGGGCGCCGTCCACAGCACGCGGTCGATCAGGTCGTTCGGGCGGTAGGCGGTGTCGGCGATGCCGTCGCCGTTGAGATCGAAGCCGGGATTGTCGCTCCAGTAGTTGCCGCGGCCGTTCTTCGACCAGTCGAGATGGCGGGTGCCGACATATTTGATCTGGCTGGCGTTGTTGACGAAGGCGTTGCCGCGGATGTCGTTGCCCTCGGAGCCGGCGGTGAAGTGCACGCCGATCTCGCAGCCTTCGAACCAGTTGTCGGTGATGCGGTTGTTGTTGGTGTTGTAGACGAACACGCATTTCTCCGGACCCGGGCGAAGGCCGCCGGTGGGCGCCGCCGCACGCGTCTCGGTCTGCGGCACGCCTTCGTCGGCGCCGCGGTTCTCGGCGGTGGCCCAGCGCTCGGCCGGCTGCAGGCCGCCGATGACGCTGTTGCCGGAGATCTGCGAGCCGTTGGTGGCATTGAACAGCATGCCGCGATCGCGGTCGTGGTCGGAGACGTTGTCTCGTACAATGAGGTTCTTCGAGAACATCATCGCGTAGCCGATGATGTTGCGGGTCGAGACGTTGCCGGTGATCTCGCCGTCATTGGCGTACATGTAGTGGACGGCGAAGCGCAGGTCGCTGAAGCGGTTGCGGCTGAAGACGTTGTTGCGGCTGGCGATGGCGAACACGCCGTCGCGGCCGTAGCGGATGTCGTTGTCGATCACCTCGGCGCCCGGCGCGTTCCACACCGAGACGCCGTTGCCGGCGCCGCCGGGCTGCGTCGCGCGCAGGCCGATGATGCTGTTGTGGCGCACGCGCGCATTTGCAGAGCCGTGCAGATAGACGCCGAACAGATTGCCGTCGATGTGATTGTTCTCGATCAGCGTGTCGTGCGCGGCCTGCTCGACGAAGATCCCGGAATCCATCTGCTCCAGCGAGCGGCCGGAGCCGCGGATGGTCAGGCCGCGGATCACCGTGCCCGGCGCGGTCACGGTGATGACGCTGCCCTGGCCGTCACCGGTGATCGTCGTCCCCGGAGCGCCGGCCAGGGTGAGCCGGTGCGTGACGCGCAGCGGCCCGCGATACGTGCCATCCGCCAGCGAAATCTCGTCGCCCTCGGCGGCACGATCGAGCACGCCTTGCAGGTCATCGGTCCCGGCAGCGACCTGCAGCGTCGCCGCGCGAGCAGGCAGGGCGAGGCCGGCGGCGAGAAGCGCCGCCAGCCCCGATGTCGTGATCTGGCGCATCCGCCGCATCCTCAGGCGTTCCGCGGCGCGACCAGCATGCGGCCGCGCATTTCCATGTGCATGGCGTGGCAGAACCACGTGCAGAAATACCAGTAGACGCCGGGCTTGTCGGCGATGAACGTCACCGACGAGGTCTGCTGCGGATCGATCTCCATGTTGACGCCGTAGTTGACGATGCAGAAGCCGTGCGTGAGGTCCTCGACCTCGTCGATGTTGGTGACATAGACCGTTACCTCGTCGCCCTGCCTGACCTCGAACTTCTCGAGCGCATAGGCCGGCGCGCTGGACCACATGTAGACGCGCACCTTGTTGCCGTCGCGGATCACCTTGGCGTCGCTCTCCAGGGTGACGCCGTCGGCCGCCGCCTGCTTGCGGGCGTCGGCGAAGAACGGATCGTCGCGCTTCCAGATCGAGGTCACGCGGCCCTCGAGCTTGGAACGGTGCACGATCACGGCGTCATGCGGCTCGGCGAAGCTCGGGCCGTCATGCACCAGCTCCATCTTGTCGCCGGAGATGTCGATCAGCTGATCGTTCTCGGGCTTCAACGGGCCGACGTTCAGGAAGCGGTCCTTGGAGAACTTGTTCAGCGACAGCAGCCATTTGCCGTCGGCTTCCTTGGTCTCGCCCATCGAGGAATGGTTGTGGCCCGGCTGATACTGGACGTCGAGCTTCTGGATGATCGGGTTGACCTTCTCGCCCTTGAAGGCGCGCTTGGCGAGGTCGATGCTCCATTTGCAGACCTGGCTGTCGAGGAACAGCGTGGTGTAGGCGTTGCCGCGGCCGTCGAAGGCGGTGTGCAGCGGCCCAAGGCCGAGTTCCGGCTCGGCCACGACGATGTCGCGCGGCTTGATCTTGTCGTCGAACAGGCCGTCGATCAGGCGCACATCCATGACAGTCACCGTCGGCGCCAGCTTGCCGTTGGCGACGACGTGGATGCCGTCCGGGCACGTGTTGAGACCATGCGGACTGTTGGAGACCGGCACGTAGCGGGTGTAGGGCGAGCCCTTGCGGCCGTCGATCACGGGAACGCCGTTCATCTCCTTGAAGTCGCCCTTCTTGACGGCCTCCTCGATGCGCTTGATGTTGAAGATCGTCACCCAGTCCTGCTCGCTCGCCGTCATCTCGGCCAGCGTCACGCCCTTCTCGGAATTGTAGCAGGTCGAGAACACGTATTTGCCCTGGTAGTCGCAATCGGTGTTGTCGAGATTGCCGTCGACGATCACCTGCCAGGCGACCTTCATCGTGTCGCCGTCGACCGCCGAGAACATCGACCAGTATTTCGACTTGTCGTCGAGCACCTTGCCGTCGTTCGGGAGCGGCACCTCATATTCGCCGTTGCAGAACACGTAGCCGGTGCGAGGGAACTTCTGCGGCCGCATGCCGTGGATGGTGTACTGGTTCGGCAGCTCGATGATCTTGTCGCACTTCATCACGTCGGTGCGGATGCGGGCAAGGCGGGTGTTGGCCTTGTCGTTGATGAAGATGTAGCGGCCGTCATAGGTGCCGTTGGTGAACGACATGTGCGGATGGTGGGTGTCGCCGTTCATCCAGATGCCGAGCCTGTCCTTGAGCCGCTCGCGCGTCTCCGGCAGCAGCCCCTCGGTCATGATCTTGCGGCTCTCGTTGGTCTGGCCCCAGCCGGTGGCGCTGCAGCGGTTGAACACGGGAATGCGCATCAGCTCGCGCATCGAGGGCATGCCGACGATGCGCAGCTCGCCGGTCTGGCCGGAGGAGAAGAACACGTAGTATTCGTCGAGCTGGCCCGGTGCCACCTCGGCCTTGCCCTGCGCGGGACGCGACTGCGCCGCGGCCGGCGTGGTCTCGAGGCTCTTGCCGAGGCCGATGCTGCCGGCCACGCCGGCCGCCCCGAGCGCGGCGGTGCCGACGATCTGCCGGCGGCTGAGTTTGGTCTGGTCGTCGTCGTGCGTCATCGTCGTCTCCTCATGATGGGCGAGTGTGATCGTTGGGGGTGGCCGGGGCCGTCAGCGGCTGGCCGGCATGGGTGATGAGCGTCTTCGGCCCGGCTTTTGCGGCGCGCATCGACGGCGACGACATCGCCTCGAACTTCTCGCGCTTCAGTCGCACCTGGATCATGTGGGGGCAGCGCTGGTCGTCGTAGTAGAGCTCCTGGCAATGCATGCAGTAGATGCATTCATTGACGTTGATGTGCCCCTCGGGATGGATCGACTGCACCGGGCATTCCTTGGCGCAGCGCTGGCACGGCGAGCCGCACTCCTTCCAACGGCGCAGCCATTCGAAGGTGCGGATGCGGCCGGGAATGGCGAGCGCGGCGCCGAGCGGGCACAAATAGCGGCAGAAGAAGCGCTCGATGAACAGGCCGATGCCGAGCAGCGCGACGGCGTAGAGGACGAACGGCCAGCTGCGCGCGAATTTCAGGACGATCGCGGTCTTGAACGGCTCGACCTCGGCGATCTGCTCGGCGAGCGCCACCGAGTACAGCGACAGACCGAACAGGCCGAGGAAGATGATGTATTTGATCGGCCAGAGCCGCTCGTGCAGGCCCCAGGGTACGGTGATCTGCGGCACCTTCAGCCACTTCGCGACCGTGTTGGTCAATTCCTGCAGCGCGCCGAACGGACACAGCCAGCCGCAGAACGGCCCGCGGCCCCAGAACAGCAGGCCTGCCGCGGTGGCCGCCCACAGGATGAAGATCAGCGGCGCGGCGAGGAAGAACTCCCAATGGAAGCCGGTCAGCAGCGCATTGGTGAAGGTGACGACGTTGACGACCGAGAGCTGCGCGTTGGCGTACCAGCCGAGCCACACCAGCACGAACAGGAGATAAGCGCGTCGGACCCAGGTGTAGAGCAGGGGACGGCGCACCAGCACGTTCTGGAAGAAGAAGATGCCAGTGAGGACTGCGAGTGCGAAGGCGGTGATGCCGATGGTCACGGTCTGGGTGCGCCAGATCCGCATCCACAGCGGTTCCTCCGTCTCGTCGACCGAGGTTTGCGCCGTCGCAGCCGGCGCGGGTTGGGCCGCGGGCGCCGCCGCCGGCGGAGGGGCCGCGCGCGTCTCGCGCTTCAGATAAACGTCGGGCAGGGTGTAGTTGAGGTCGAAGGTGAGGAACGCCTTGTCGCGGCTGCCGGTGGCGCGCTGCACCAGGAGCTGCAGTTGCCAGGGCTCGGTCGGATCGAGCGTGAATTCGGGCGGCGTGACGAACAGTCCGATCTCGCGCAGCGCCGGAGCGCCTGCCGCCTCCAGCGCGCCGAGCCGGGTATGGTTCTTGTCGCGGAACCGCGTGCTCGCGCCCTCCTGCAGCACCTCGATGCGGTCGAAGATGCCGCCGCGGACATAGGCCGAGCCCTTGAACGAATAGGCGCCGTCGCCGGCGACGATGATCGCCTGCTGCCCCGGCTGCAGCCGGGCCTTGAGCCGCTGATAGCCGTCGTCGCCGAGCAGGCTGCGGCCGATGCTCGGCACGCTGGCGAGCGCGACATAGAGGTCGATGAAGGTGTCGTCCGTATTGCCAGGTTCCGGGTTCTGCGCGGCGGCGGCATTGCCCGATTTCGCGAAGGCATCGTTGACGTCGCCGATGCTGAGGTGCAGCCGCCGCACCGAGCCGTCGCCGAGCAGGCTCGCCCAGTCGCGGATCTCGCTCTTGTCGGGATCGATCGTCTTGATCGCGCTCGGCTGCGCGGCGGTTGCGGTTGCCGCGCTCGCGCCGATGCGGCCGCTGCGGATCAGGCGGATCGCGGCGCGCACGATGCTGTCATGCATGACCAGCACGGTCACCGTCGCGCCGGAGACGATGTCGGCCTGCGGCGGATGCTCGGCGCCTTGCGCGATCGGCGTGATGTCCTTGCCGAGCAGGCCGTTCAACGCGCCGACGATGCGCGGCTCGGGAATGCCGATCAGCACGATCGGTTCCTTGTGGTCGACCAGCTTCAACCCGGTGATGACGCCCTTCGGATCGATGCCGACGAGGATATGGATCGGCTTGCCGGAGTAGCCGACCGCGTTGGCGAAATCGGAGTTGAGATAGACGTAGCCCTTGAGCTGATCGCCGCGATAGACGGGGGCGATCGGCGGATCGCCTTGCGGCGCGCCGAAGCGATCCGCGTCGGGTACAACATCGGCCGGCGTGATCTTCGACAGATAAGTCGCGAGATCGCTGGCCGCATGCGCCGTGCGCGGCGCTGCGATCAGGCAGAGCGCGATGATGACGGCTGCGATGGCAGCAGCCATGCGTCCCCGTTTGGTGGCGACATCACTCGCAACCATGATCACCTCAAGCGGAACCGGCCCGCCCAGGACGCGTATTCCTATCAGTACTGTGTCTGGGAAAGAGGGATCGTCGCCGTTGGCGACCCCCAAGCAAATCGAGCCAACCTAAATTGACTCCTGATCCTGCCAGATGTCTAGTGGGTCCCGGTACGACCAACGTTGCGCTGGATCAAACAGCCCCGACACGCAAGCAGGCCCATCCGTCATGTTGTTGTCACGAACGCTTCTGCTCAAGTCGGAACCGGCTGGGACCCTGCAGTCTCTCGATGAGATGTTTGCACTGGCGAATGCGATGGAGCAGGAGGCCGCGGCGCGCTACGAGGAACTGGCGACGGAGATGGCGCGTCAGGACCGTGGCGATCTGGCGAAAGTGTTTTCTGATCTGGCCGCAGCCGAGCGCGAGCATGTCGACAGCGTCGCGACATGGTCGCACGCGCGAACCGGCCGCGCGCCGGATGCGTCGCTGGTGCGCTGGCAGCCGCCGGAGACGTTCGATCCCGATGCCGTCGCGGAGATCGAGAGCTCGCATCTGATGACACCGTACCGCGCGCTGTCGATGGCGGTGCGCAACGAGGAGCGGGCCTTTGCGTTCTGGTCCTATCTCGCGGCATATGCCGACAATGCCGAGGTCAGGACCGCGTCGGAGGCGATGGCGCGCGAGGAGCTCGGCCACGTCGCAACGCTGCGCAAGGAGCGGCGCCGCGCCTATCATCGCGAGCATGACGCCAAGCGCGCGTCGTCGGCTGTGACGTCCGGCGAGTCTGTTACAGCAGGTCGGCTCGAGCATCGCCTCGCCGAACTGCTCGGCGCGATGGCTGCGCGCCGTCGCGGTGCGCAGGCCGATCGTCTGCGTGCGCTCGCGCAGGACGCCGCGACGATGGCGACCGATGCCGCTGACATGATCCATCTGCCGGGCGCGCTCGCGCAGGCAGACGCGGCGGTCATCGCCGAAGCGCTCGCGGATGCCTATCTCGACCACGCCGAGCGTGCGACGGAGCCAGCCCAGCTCGATCGGCTGCAGCGGCTCGCTGCGCAGGCGATCGCGCGGCTCGCCTGGCTGCGCTCGCTTTCGTGAGCAGATAAGACAGCCGTCGATCAGGCCACGGCGGCGTCTGCGTCTCGCTTCGCCGGCACATCGGCAACGAAGCGGCCGAAGCGCAGCGCGAGCGTCGGCAGCACCAGGAGGTTCAGCACCATCGAGGTCAACAGGCCGCCGAGGATGACGATGGCCATCGGCCCCTCGATCTCGCGGCCCGGCTCGCCGGCGCCGAGCGCGAGCGGCAGCAGTCCGAGGCCGGTCACCAGCGAGGTCATCAGGATCGGAACCAGGCGGTCGGCGGCGCCGGCGATCGCGGTCTCCAGGCCCCAGCTGCGGCCTTCCTTGCTCACCAGATGCTCGTAATGCGAGATCATCAGGATCGAGTTGCGCAGCGCGATGCCGAACAGCGTGACGAAGCCGATCATCGAGCCCAGCGACAGCACGGCTCCGGTCAATGCGACCGCGATGACGCCGCCGACGAAGGCGAACGGCAGGTTGATCAGAACCAGCACGAGGTTGCGCCAGTGGCCGGTGACGAGCGACAGCAGCAGCACGATGCCGGTGGTGGCCAGCAGCGAGTTGATCATGAGGTCGCGCCGCGACTTGGCCTGCGCCTCCGCCGCGCCGGTGAACTCGACATGCGCCCCCGGCGGCAGCTTGACCTCCTTGGCGATCTTGCGCTTGGCGGCGGCGACGAAGGATTCGAGATCGCGTTCGCTCACATTGGCGGTCACCGTCTGCACGCGCTGGCCGTTGCGATGGAGCACGACGTAGCGCCCGGCCGTGCCGTAGACGTCGGCGACCTGCTTCAGCAGGATGTACGCGCCGCTCGGCGTGCGGATCGGCATGTTGCCGATCTCGGTGGGCCGCGCGCTGGCCTCGGGATCGAGCTTGACGATGACGTTGAAGACGACGTTGCCCTCATAGGCCTGGCCGACGATGTCGCCCTGATAGGCGGTGCGGATCAGCTCCAGCACCTCCACCGCGTCTAGGCCCCAGGACTGCAGATCGGTCGGGCGCAGGGTCACGTTGACCTGCGGCATGCCCGGCGGCGACTGCTGCTGGATGTCGATCGCGCCCCAGACCTCGCCGAGCTCGCGCGCGACGTCGCTCGCCGCGCGCTCGAGATCGTCGAGATCGGGACCGAAGATGTTGATGACGACCGCGGCGTTGAAACCGGACAGCGTCTCCTCGATGCGCTCGGTGAGATACGTCTTGATCGACAGGTTGATGCCGGCGAAGTTGGCGAGCGCGGCGCGGATGTTCTGCTCCGCACGCTCCTGCGCGTCGCCGGACAGGCCGGGCTTCAGGTCGACCTCGATCTCGCTCGAATGCGTGCCCGCGGTATCGATGCCGGCCTCGGCGCGTCCGGCGTGCTGGGCGACGCTTCGCACCTCCGGCACCTCGCGCAGCGCCGCGGCGATCAAGCTGCCGAGCCGCAGCGATTCGTCGAGCGAGGTGCCCGGCAAGGTCGAGACGTGCAGGATGAGATGGCCTTCCTTCAGGTCGGGCAGGAAGGTGCCGCCGAACCACGGCACCAGGGCGGCGCCGCCGATCGTCACGAGCAACGCAGCCGTCGTCACCAGCTTGGGGAAGCGGCTCAAGCCGCGCAGCAGGCGCTCGTAGGACCGGCGCGACCAGCGCACCAGCGGCGGCTCGCGGCTCGCGCGGGGCTTGCGGCCGGCGAGCAGCATCATCGACAGCGCCGGGGTCACCGTCAGCGCCACGAGCAGCGAGGCCACGACGGCGAGGATGTAGGCGATGCCGAGCGGGCCGAACAGCCGCCCGGCGAGGCCCGGCAGCGCCAGGATCGGAACGAACACCAGCAGCACGGCGAAGGTGGCATAGGCCACCGCGCTGCGCACCTCGAGCATGGCGTCATAGACGACGCGCGCCTCGTTGCGCGGCGATGGCCCAGCGCGGTTCTCGCGCAGCCGGCGCACGACGTTCTCGACCCCGATCACCGCATCGTCGACCACCTCGCCGATCGCGATCGCCAGGCCGCCGAGCGTCATCGTGTCCAGGCTCTGACCCATCCATTGCAGCACGAGCACGGCGGAGAACAGCGACAGCGGGATCGCGGTGCAACTGATCAGCGACGTCCGCCAGTCGTAGAGGAACAGGAACAGCACGATGATGACCAGTGCGCCGCCGATCAGCAGCGCGAACAGCACATTCTCGATCGCGGTGTCGATGAAGGTCGCCGGACGGAACAGATCGGCGTGCAGCCGCACCTTGTCGCTCTCCAGCGCCGGCCGCAGCTCCTGCAGCGCGGCCTCGACCCGCGCGGCGACATTGCGCGTGTTGGCGCCAAATTGCTGGCTGATCATCATCATCACGCCGGGCTCACCGTTGATCAGCGCGCCGCCGATCGGCGGCTCCGGCGCATTGACGACGGTGGCGACGTCGCCGAGCACGACGCTGGCGCCGCCCTGGTGCGTCAGCACGGTGCGCGCGAGCTGCTCGGGCGTCAGCGACTGGCCTTGCGTCTGCAGGATGACGCGCTGGTTGGCGGTGTCGACGAAGCCGGCGCCGCGCACGCCGGTGGCCTTGCGGGCGGCTGCGAGAACGTCGTTCATGCCGACGCCGAACCGCACCATGTCGTCGCTGCGCACCTGCACCTGCAGCGATCGGATGTCGCGGCCATAGGTCGTGACCTGCGCCACGCCGGGCACGGCCAGCAGCCGCCGGCTCACGGTCCAGTCGGCGATGGTGCGCAGGTCCATCAGCGAGCGCTGCCCGGAGGTCAGCCCGATCGCGAGCACGGTGCCGGCCGCGGGCACCAGCGGCGTCATCGACGGCGCCCGCACGCCCTGCGGCAGGTTGGAGGCGACCACCGCCAGCCGCTCGGTCACCAGCTGCCGCGCCGTGAACACGTCGGTGCCGGCCTGGAAGATCACGGAGATCACCGAGAGGCCCTGGATCGACGATGAACGCATGCTCTCGATGCCGGGCAGGCCGTTGATCGATGTCTCGATCGCCTGCGTCACCAGCACCTCGACCTGCTCGGGGCTCAGTCCCGGCGCCTCCGTCTGGATCGACACCTGGGGCGGGGCGAAGTCGGGGAAGACGCCGTAGCGGGCGCCGCCGAGCGAAACCACGCCATAGCCGAGGATGGTGCAGGCCAGCGCCAGCACCACGCCCCGAAACCGGATCGCGAACGAAATCAGCGCCGCCTGCGGCCCGGTCATGGCCGCGCCGAGGCCTTCGACACCACGGCCCTCAATCATCGTCGCCGCCGCCGCGCAGCTCGCTCTTGGCTTCTTCGGACAGCAGCACCTGCGCGCCGCGCATCACGATCTCCGAGCCTGGCGGAATGTCTTGCACGACATAGTCGTCGTCGGAAATCGGCTGGTCGGTACGGATCGGGTGCCGCTTGAACGTCTCCGGGCCGGCGCGCAGATAGACCCAGGCGCGGCCCTGCCATTGCACGATCGCGGTGTCCTCGACGAACACGCCTTCGTAGGATTTGCCCGACGGAACGTAGGCTATGGTGTTCATGCCGGGCAGCAGCCCGCTGTCCCCGGCCGCGACGAAGTAGTAGCTCACGCCCTGGATGCGCGGGTCCGTCCGGGTCGCCGGCGAGAGGTAGCGGAGCTCGATATTGGCGCTCCGGGTGGGTGCCTGGGCCAGCGCCGAGCGCGGCGGCTCCGCCAGCATCACGCCCGGCGGCAGCGTGACCTGCACCAGCAATTGCTCGCGCTCGATCAGTTGCACCACCTGCGGCGAACGCTCGATGATGCCTCGTCCGATCACCGCGCCCCATTCCTGCCGCGCGGTGGCCATCAGGGTCTTGACCTGCGATTCCGCAGCGGCGAGCGCAGCCTGGTCGGTGCGGAACGTGCCCTCGGCGGCTTCCGCGTCCTTGCGCGGCATCGCCGCCGATTGAACCAGGTCACGGGCGCGCTCGAAGGCCAGCTTGGCGACATCCAGTTTCGCCTGCGCCGTCTGCAATTGGGCCTGGGCATTGGCGTAACTGTTGGCGAGTTCGGTCAGCCTTGCGACGTCCAGCACCGTGCCGTAGGCGCGAAACTGCTCGGGATGTGATTCCGCGGCCAGCACCGCCGTCTGCAGTCCGATCTGGCTCTGTTGCGTTGCAGAAAGCTTGACGGTCGCGGGTTCGCGGCCTGCCGTCTCGGCCCGCGCGGGTCCGGTCCACAACGGGCAGATCAGTGCGAGCAGCATTGCACCGCAGACGGCCGCAGCTCTCATCGGATGCCAAACCATGCAGTCCCCATCCGATCGGAGAGCGTCCGGGCGACGTTGTTGTCATTAGGAAAACAGCTACTTCAGCTTCCCGGGTGTTTCAAGCAGCCGGCTCGGGAGGACGGTTGCCGCACTGCGGTGAAGCACGGGCCGGCTGATTGTGGCGCCGGGCTCGCGCGCTCAGGTCGCAGGCGCGGCGCAGCCGTGGCTGAACATGGGCCGCAACCTCGCTGCGCGGTGGAGACGACGTGTCCGATCCACGTCCGCATATTTCTTCTTGGGCGTTAGAAGTATTCTTAGACAGCTTCTACCGTATTCGCCGCGCGCCGCGCGCGGCCAGCCGGACGGCGCGCGCGCTGATCAAAAATCCAAGACGCAGCCGACTGTTACGAGCGGCTTCGATCATCGACGCGGGCGCGGGACGGCACCGATTTCCCGAGGGGATCGAGAATCGTCACAATCCTCTACCTGTCGGGTCATTGATGTGACCTACCTTCGCCATACGCCTCCGCAACGAGTCGATCGTTCCATCGACGTTGCAGCGAGGAAAGCTTGTCCAGACCGAACCCACTCTTCGATCGTCCGGCGCGCCTTGAGGGCGTGCACGGCCATCCTCGCCGGTCAGCCTCCTGCCAAACCCGCGCCGGAGTTGCGGCCCAGCCGAGAGAGGGATCTGCGCGATGAGCCACCCCGTGCACATTCGCCCCAACGAGGCGAAGGCGGTCGAACGCGACGCGTCGCTTGGATCAATCGATCAAGCCATGCGGCACCCCGGCTTCACGCCGGCGTCCGCCGGATCGCTGCCGGAGAGCGGAGCTGCGCTCGAGCCGTGGGACGAGCACGCCGGCGAGGCTCTCGGCGCCGGGACGGCCGTCGAGCCGCTGCGCGATGTGCTCGGCGGTCTCGCCGAGATCCTTCGCGCCGAGCGCCATCCGGCCGGGCGGCAGCAGGATCATCTCGCGATCGAGGATCACGGCGTCGTGCTCGATCGCGCGGAGCTGGAAGGTCTTCCGGGCGTCGTGCTCAACACCTTCGATGTCGACGGTCCGGTGTGGCTCGCCGTCGAGGCGATCGCTGCGAGCGAGCCGCCGGCGATCAATGCCGATCTCGACATCTGGGTCGAGCCGTCGTCCGATCCGGAGCGGCGTCCGTCGCCGCGCGAGAGCATTCAGGTCACCGTCGACGAGATCGAGAAGAATCGCCTCACCTTCGCCCGTCATGCGCGGCCGGAGGATTTCTCGCCGGCCGCAACGCTCGGCGCCTGGACCGGGAAGCTGCGCCTCGAACAGCGGCCCGATCTCATGCAGCGCATCCAGCGCTATGTGAGCGGCGCGTGGACGGCGTGGGCCGATGCCGAGCGCCTGCGCCGGCGCACCATGGCGATCCATCATTGCCTGAGCGACATGGCTGCCGCGGCGCGCGCCGACCAGGCCACGGAGATCATGTGGGGCATCGCGCTGTCGCCGGTGCGGCACGGCGGGCGCGACGTCGAGCTGCCGCTGATCGAGCGCCCGGTCGAGATCGAGATCATCGAACGACCGGATGCCGAGATCAGGGTCCGGCCGCGCTTCGCCGGCGCAACCGTCAACATGCGCGCGCTCGACGCGACGGCGCCTGATGCGGCGTTCGCTTTGCGCGACAAGCCGGATCGCCTGATCGAGGCGCTCGAGCAGCGCGGAGAGCTGTCGCCTTTCGCGCCGATCGACCTCGAGCAGATCATCAGCGCCGCCGCTGTGCAGCCGATGCGCGGCTTCGACGGCACCGACGCGGGCTCCGCCGGGATCGCGGCCACGCGCTGGGTGCTGTCCGCGCGGCGCAGAGCCGACAGCCTCGCGCTGCGCGACATAGAACGTCTCAAGACGGCGATCGAGCATGCGCCGCAGGCCGCGTGCTGTCTGTCGACCGCGGTGAGCGCACTTGTGACGCGGCCTGAGGAAAGAGGCGTCGGCCACGCGCGCCGGCATCTCTCCAGCATCGTCGGCGGCCCGATCGATATCGCGGCTGAGCCGATTCCCGCCGCCGTCGAGCATGGCGATCTGTTCTTCCCGCTGCCGGCGGCCGCCGCGGACGCCGAGATCGTGCGCGAGCTGTCGCGCGCGGACGGTCTCGTCGTTCAGTCCGGCCACCGCGACGATCGGGCCGCCGCCGTCGTCAATGTGGTCTGTCATCATCTGGCGCTCGGCGCGCGCGTTCTCGTCGTGTCCAGGAACGAGACCGCGCTGTCGCTGCTGTACGACAAACTGCCTTCGGCCATTCGCGAGCTGACCGTCAGCTCGACCGGCTCCGACAAGGACGTTCTCAGAAAGGCCGAGGCGCTGGCGAGCCGGCTGCAGTCGCTCGTCGACCCGGCGGCCCCGCGCGATCAGGTCGCCCAGATCGGGCGGATCGAGCGCGACATCATCTCGAAGCGGTCGCAGATCGCCTCGCTCGACGACGAGATCGCCGAGATCATCCGGCGCAACCTCCGGCTCTCCGGCCGCGTGCCGGAGCTGCCGCTCGCGCTGTTCGACGGCCTGGCCGGCGCGCATGACTCGCATGCCTGGTTCACCGATCGTCCGAAGCGGCTGCTCGATGGCGCGGATCCGGTGGTCGCCGCGGTCGACAAGGCGCGGGAGGCGCGGCTGCGTCTCGGCGAGCGTCTCCAGCATATCGACGACGCGTTGCCGGAGGCGGCGGCGCTGCCCGACGCCGCCACGATCCTGCGCCTGCACGCGGAGTTGCGGGAGCAGGCGGGGCGGGCGTCGGAGGCCGGCCGCGACGAGGATCTTGCGCTCGATGCCATCGCGACGTTCGGGCTGGACGCAACCGGCCGCCTCGCGTCCGATCTCGACGCCCTGGTCGCCGGCCACGAGGCCATTGCCGACGACGCCTGGCTCGCCGCGCTCTCGCCGCTGGCGGCAGGAAAGAACGATGGTTCCTCGCATGCCGACAAGGTCGTGGCCTGGGCGCGCGACGCCTCCTTCCAGCTGTCGCGCAACGCGGAATTCGCCAAGCGGCCGGTGCAGGCCCCGGTCGAGGCCTTCACGAAGCGGGATGCGATCCGCGTGGTCGAACGGCTGGCGGCCGGTGAGAAGCCGTTCGCGCGCTTCTCGCCGTCGCGGCGCGGTTTGAAGGCCGCGGTCGACGCGATCACCGTCGATGGCAGCGCGCCGGCGACGCTGGCCGACTGGCAGTATGTCGGGCGTTTCCTGCTGTGGCGTCATGAATTGCATGCGCTGCGCGGACGATGGACGGCGCTTGCAGCCAAGATCGACGCGCCGGCGATCCAGCTCGGATCGGCGCGGGCGTTCGATGACATCGAACGCGTCGTCAAGGGCGTGGAGGCTGCGATCGTGACGGCCGCGCTCGCCGTCCGCAACGTGTCCGATGCCTGCCGCAAGCTGTCGATGCCGGAGAGCGACGTCGGCGCGATGCTAGCGGGCGCGCAGCGGCCGACCGCCTTCGCGACCGCCATCCGCAGCGTCATGAAGCGCGTCTCCGGACCGCTGGTCGAGCTCGCCCGGATCGGCGAGCTGTTCGCCGGCGCCGGCGACCTCGCGGCCGCCGTCCAGGCCGGGGTGCTGTCGCAGGTCGGCGATGCCGAGGCCGAGCCCCAGGAGTTGGAAGCACGCTGGACCGGCATCCTCGCCGATATCGAGACCATCCGCGCGGCGAGCGCGGACTATCAACTGATCAGGACGGCCTGCCGGCTCGTGACGGCCGCGGGCGCGCCCGATCTGGCGCAGCGGCTGCGCTCGGAGCCGACGGCGGACGATGCCGCGCAGCTTGCGAGCTGGATGACGGCCTGGAATCAGGCCGTGTTGATGCAGATCGAGGATCCCGAGGCACGGCAGCTGCTGCACGATCTCGCCGGACAGCGGTCGCGGCTGGAGAAGCGAACGCTGGCGCTGTTCGAGCAGGTGATCAGCGCGCGCATGTCGCTCGGGATCGCGCAAAGCGCCAACGGCCCGGTGCGGCAATCGCTGAAGCGGTTCAGGGACACGATGCAGAAGATGGCGTCCGCCTGCGCCGGCCCGACGTCACGCCGCCTTCGCGTCGCGGCCCGCAAGTCGCTCGAGGGCTGGCTCGAGGAGGTCCCGTGTCACATCATGCCGGCGTGGCGGGTGGCCGAGCTGCTGCCGGCGCGGATCGGCACGTTCGATCTCCTCGTCGTCGATCCGGCGTCGCGATCGGATCTGCGTGAGCTGACCGCAATGCTGCGCGCCCGCAAGGTTCTGGTCAGCGACGACGGGCGCGATCAGGTGACCCGCGCGGGCGGCAGCCATGATGGCGCCAGCCGCAGCGAAGCGAGGCCGCCGCGCAGCCTTCCGCCGGCGCTGCGTCCGCTGCTGCAGCCCGGCGCCTCGCTGCGCGATCTCGCCGAGGTCCTGTTTTCCGATCGCGTCATCGTGCTCGGTCCCCGGGCCGCCGGCGGCGAGGCGCTGCCGGTTGCCGCGCCGGTCATGATCGAGGCGGCCAGGCCGGTCGGGACGATGCGGCCCGAGCGGTCGCGCCCGGCGCGGGCGGCTGCCGTCGCACCGAAGACGTCCGCGCAGCGCAACGCGACGCACACGCTCGAGGAGGAGATCGCCACGGTCGCGAAATATCTCTCGATGGCCCGTCGCTCCGGCGTGGACGCCGGCCCCATGGCGCCGCGCGATCAGCCGCGCTCCGGCAGCGCTGCCGCGGTGTCGAAGGCGTTGCCCGACATCGGCGTTCTGCGCCGGCGCCCGGCGCCTGCGACCGCCGCCGATGCGGTCGCCGTTCCCGCTCTCCCGCCGGCGCTGCCCGAGCGCGTGACGGTCGTGCAGCCTGCCGGATCGGACCAGGCGGTGCCGCGCCCGAGCGCTGCCGTCGATCCGTCGCCGGTCATCATCGACACGCCGCAGCCGGGTTCGCCCGCACCTGCGCAGGACAAGATCGTGCCGGTCGCGCGCGAGCCGGCCAAAACGATCGATAGGACGATCGACAACACGGTCGAGGCGGCGACGCCGGCCGTGTCCGCCGCGCCGCCGGAGGAGATCAAGATCCATTCGTCGCTGGTCGAGCTGGCCTTCAAGGCGGCGGAGACACCGACCGTGCCGCGCAGGCGGCTGCCGAGCCGGCGCGTGATGGCGGTCGCCGCGGCCGGCCTGCTCGTGATCGTCGGCGCCGCCGCGTCGTGGGAGCGCGCCTCGCAATGGCTGCAGGTGCCGCTGAGCGATGCGACCGCAGCGTCGGCGCTGCCCGGCGAGCCCGCTCCGCGCAAGGTCAATGCTGAGCGCATCATGCCCGACGGCAAGCCGGCGGTGGCCGCGGCGGCGGATGAGCATGCCACGGTCGGCATGAACGTGCCGGTCAGCACGCCGGCGCAGGCCTATCTCTATCACGAGGATCCGCAGGATCCGAAGGGCAAGCGCTTCCCGGGCAAGGTCACGTGGTCGCTCGAGCAGGGCAAAGGGCCGCGGGCCGATGCGTCGGCTTCGATCAAGGGCGAGGTCGAGATCGAGAACGGCGCCAAGGTGACGATCTCGCTGCGCAAGAACGCCGAGCTGGAGCTGCCCGCCAGCCACGTCATGGAGCTGGCGTTCAACTGGGCGGATGCGAGCGTGACCGGGCTGTCCAGCATGAGGGGCATCGGCCTGAAGGGCGAGGAGGCGGAACGCGGCACCGCGCTGGCGACCCAGACCGCGAAGGTGACGCCGAAATACTTCATGGTCGCGCTGTCCGCCAACGAGGTCGATACCAAGCGCAATCTCATGCTGCTCAAGGGCAAGCAGTGGTTCGACATCCCGATCGTCTATGAGGGCGGCAGCCGCGCGCTGCTGTCGATCCAGAAGGGCAGCGACGGCGACCGCGTGTTCAAGGACGCGTTCGCCAGCTGGGGGCAGTAAGCAATTTCGGCAGCGGCACGAAGCGAGGACGGCATGAGCGAGAGTTCAGCGTTGCGATGGCTGCGGGCACCCCGGCTGGCCGAGGACACGCTGCCGATGGAGCAGCGCATGGTCGCTTGCCGGCGCTGTGGCCGCAGCGTGGAGGTGTCGCTCAGTCCGATGCGGCCACCGGCCTTCCTGCGTATCGAGGACCA
The DNA here is from genome assembly GCF_000239795.1 of Bradyrhizobium sp. STM 3809. Lineage (GTDB taxonomy): Bacteria > Pseudomonadota > Alphaproteobacteria > Rhizobiales > Xanthobacteraceae > Bradyrhizobium. Next base: position 27,428 of record NZ_CAFJ01000635.1, read on the forward strand.
GGTCGAGTGTCCCGAAGTGCAGGAGCGCGGGACCGGCAAGGACCAGGGCGGACTGTTGTTGATGATGTGCGGCGCGCTCGAGCAGTCGCTCGATGCCGAGTGGGAGGCGGCCGAGGCCGAAGCAGCGCCCGCGCCCGAGCCGCCGCCGTTCGTGGCGCCGACGCCGTCATACGCTGCGCCGGAGCTGCTGGATGCCTTGCAGGACAGGTGGGACGACGGCCATAGCGATGATCGCAAGAGCGCGCCGCCGGCCGGCTGGCTGCAGTCGCTGCGCGCAAGATCCGCGGGACTGCGCCGGGGAATGGTGCGCGCCGTCGTCGCCGTCTCGGTTCTCGGCGTCGTCTTTCTCGGCGGCGTGCTGCTGCCGCTGCGCGAGATCAAGCTGCTGATCCAGTCGCCGCCCGGTTCGCTGGCGGGGTCGTCAAGCGCGCAGCGCGACGCGTTGGTCGCGCCGTCGACGTCGCCGCACCGCATCCTGCTGGAGAGTGCTGCCCCGTCGCCCGGCCCGCGGCCGGCGCCGAGCAGCTTCGTCCCGCCGCGTCCGGCGACGGGCGCCGAGGCTGCCTCCCAACCCGCCGAGCCCGCGGCTGCGCCACGCCCGGCACCGGAGCCCCAGCCGAAGCTGCGCGTGCCCGAACTGGTCACGATCGCGGGCGGCAGCTTCTCGATGGGGGGCGACGACGATTCCGAGCAGCCGGCGCATCAGGTCAGCATCAAGCCGTTCTCGCTCGGCAAGCATCCGGTGACGGTCGGTGAATGGAAGAGCTGCGTGAGCGCGGCAAGCTGTCCCGACATCGCCATCGGCGGCGATGATCGTCCGGTCGTCAATGTGAGCTACGACGACGCGCAGGCCTATCTCGCCTGGCTTTCCAGGGCGACCGGCAGGACGTTCCGGCTGCCGACCGAGGCCGAGTGGGAATACGCCGCGCGCGCCGGCCAGCGCACCCGCTATTGGTGGGGCGATCGCATGCGTCAGGGCATGGCGAGCTGCAAGGGCTGCGATGGCGACGCCGAGCTGGACCTGCCGCCAAAGATCGCCACCACGCAGGTCAACCCGTTCGGGCTCTACGACATGGGCGGCGGCGTCGGCCAGTGGGTCGCGGACTCCTGGCACAAGAACTACAAGGGCGCCCCGGTCGATGGATCGGCCTGGATCGAGGACGGCAGCTACGCCCGCGTCATCAGATCCGGGTCCTGGAAGAACGGTGCGTCCGAGGCGCGCGCGGGAAGCCGCGACCGCTATGACGGCCGCATCCGCCATCCGACCCTCGGCTTCCGCGTCGCATCGTCACCATGAGGGGATCTGAATGTTGCGGACCAATTCTGGGCGTGTCGGCCTCGCCTTGCTGATGTCGCTCGCGCTCGTGCCGCCGCCCGCATCGGCCAAGGGCACCAAGGCTGCGAAGGACGCGCGTGTCTACTTCATCTCGCCGTCCGATGGCGAGACCGTCACCGGTCCGCTCATCTGCCGGTTCGGCCTGCGCAACATGGGCGTGACCCATGCCGGCGACGATTTCGCCGGCAGCGGCCATCATCATCTGCTGGTCGATGTCGACGAGACGATGCAGGCCGGCGAGCCGATCCCGCGCGACAAGAAGCATATCCACTATGCTGCCGGCGAGACCGAGGCGCGGATCGAACTGCCGCCGGGCAAGCACACGCTGCAGCTCGTGCTCGGCGACACCCGGCATCTCAACTTCGATCCGCCGTTGGTCTCCGAGAAGATCATGATCACGGTGGGCAAGCCGAACGGATCGGAGGAGGCACGCGCGACCCGCGGCACCGGCGAGCGGCGCAAGGTCCTCGAGCGCGCCTCGGCGCCCGAGCCGCTGCAACTGCAGCCCACGGTAACGCCGGAGATGACGAAGTCGCCCGAGAGCTCCGACTTCATCAGCCGGGTGCTCACCGGATCGAAGTAGCGCCGGACCGGCTCCGATCCGCCGTGGCTGTCCTCGCCCCGCGAGGAGTGCTGCCGCGAGGCGCGCGAGTGTTGATCGCGATCGGCAGACGTTCCCGCACCATCACCGGCGCCTGCGTTGGCCGCTCTGCGGCGGCGAGGCGATCCATCGCCATCATTGTCCGCGGCGATGAGGGATGACGCATCTCGAACGCTGCATCACGCCTGCGAGAGACATCGTCGCGCTGGGCGACGAGCGAAGTTCGCCGCGTAGTTCAGGCACGTTGTCGTGACGGGGCCTGAGGCTCGACTGCGCCTCGTTGTTGAAGCTTCCGGCGCGTTCTCTCCTGCACGAAAAACGACGTTACGCCGATGCACGGACGTGCGCGGATCGACCATCGCTGTCGGCATCTGCGCGCGAGGGCGTAGGCTCGACTCCGCTGATGACTTGATCGCGCGACGACCATGGAGCGCTGATAAAATATTCGTGTGACGTAACGTCGCAGCTCGCGGCTGTCGGATCGTTTGTCGCCGCATCGTCGTCACAGCTGCAATCCGGCAGGAGTATGGTCGGCTGCGTCGTGACGCCGATGTGCTCGGCGCGCGCGGAACCGAGCGAGGACGTCTCGCTGCCGATACGCCTTGCGAATCAATGTCACTTGCAAGGGTCGCGATCGGCGTGCGGCCCGCGCATCAGAAAAGATCAGTCGCCGGCCGACATGGTTCGATCGCAGCCGGAGCGCATCTGGGTCCGCGAGCCAGCGACATTGCGGCTGGATGTAGGGCGCTTTGGGCCGCGCACGCGCGCCGGAGGCCGTTGCCGGTAGCGGGCAACGTCCAAGTTTCGTTGAAATCTCCCTCCCCTTTGTCTCCCGCGCATCGCGCGCTCCGCAGCGCATCGAATCGCGCAGAGTTCGAGGAGGGTTTGATTGTGAAGATCGTCAAGATCATCGCCGTTGCGTTCGCGGCAGGGCTTGCGTCCGGCTCGGCCGCACTTGCCGACGGCTACAAGGATTGCACCAAGCTCGACAAGGCGTCGTGGAAGACGACGGCCGACGCCGAAGCGAAGGCAAAGGCTGCGGGCTACGAGGTTCGCCAGACCAAGATCGAAGGCTCCTGCTACGAGGTCTACGGCGTCAAGGGCGGCAAGCTGTTCGAGCTGTTCTACAGCCCCGAGGACCTCGCCCTGAAGCATACGAAGGCGAAGTGATCTGACGATCATGCGTGACGCAGGACAGGCACAGCGGAGCGTCGTGTCCGGGACCCAGGCGAGCTCACGGTCGGGCACCGTGGCGATCTGGGACCTGCCGCTGCGCGTCTGGCACTGGGCTCTCGCGGCTTTCGTGCTCGTCGCCTGCGTCACGCCCAACACGTTCGACCGGCTGCACCGGCTGGCGGGCTATGCCGTGATCGGTCTGCTCGCCTTCCGGCTGATCTGGGGCATGATCGGCAGCCGTCACTCGCTGTTCGCCCGCATCAGCCTCAAGCTGCGGGCGGCCCCTCGCTATATCCTCGGCATCTCGCGCGGCGACACTGGACGTTATCTCGGTCTCAATCCGGCAGGGGCGGCGATGCTCGTGGCGATGCTCGCGCTGCTGACCGTCTCGACCGTCACCGGTGTCATGCAGGTGTCGGTGCGATTCTTCGGCGTCGGCTGGATCGAGCAGGCCCATTCGCTGTCGTCCAATGCGATCATCGCGCTGATTGCCGTCCATCTGCTGGGGACGCTGTGGATGAGCGTGCTGCAGCGGGAGAACCTCGCCCGCGCCATGCTCACCGGCCGCAAGCGCGTGCCGGAGCGCGCACAACGCTCCGCGCAACCCGGACCGTCGGCATCGCGCCCGTCCGTCGCAGCGAAGATCGGGCCGGAGACCGCGCCGGTCACGGCAGAAGAGAATGTCTCGGTCGTCCCGGATTTTCCGCCGCTGCGCGCGGCGCCAGCCGTCGCTGCCAAACCGCCCGCACCGGCGCCGATGCCGCGATCGGCTGGCGTCCACGACAAGCGTCTCGGCGTCGGACGGTGAAGCGCGGTCGACTCCGCGCGTGTGCGCTAGCCGGTGGATCGAGCGCGGATTGGCCGCGTGCCATATTCGTCACGACGCGCTGATTGCGTGGGCGCCTGCCGTCGAACGTGTTGTTGAACTATCAGTTCGCTCTGCGATCAATCGATACCGAATCATCAGCGCGCGCCGGTCGCAGCGTGCGATGATTCGTCAGTTGATCTGCTGTCGTTGGGTCCGTTGTTTCATATTAGCACAGCCTGCAAGTAGACGCGTTTTCGATCGAGCCATTCGATCGCAGTCGCAGGCGCTTTGTCGTGCATGATCGAATTATTCCGCTGTTCATTCGATTCGCCGAACTAATTATTTCGCGCGCGTTTGTTGATGAAGCGAGTTTGCCAAAGTTCGACACGGTAATTTGCCGCATTCAAAGACTTTATAGGCGTTCTACGCAGTGTCGGAGGCTCGCCGAAATCGCGAGCGTAGAAAACATCCGGCGCACGGGTGAATTCGGGACAGGGACATACATCATGAAGACATTCGGAAAAGTCGGGTTTGTAGGAGTGGCAGCGCTGATGATGGCCGGCTGGGCGCTGCCTGCGGGCGCAGCCGAGACCACGATCGAGATCTCGGTGAAGGACAACAAGTTTCAGCCGGCCGAGCTGAAGGCGCCTGCCGATACGCCGATCGTCTTCAAGATCAAGAATCTCGATGCCGCGCCGATCGAGTTCGAGAGCGAGCCGCTGCAGTTCGAGACGGTGATCAAGCCGAACATGGAAAGCGTGGTGAAGGTCAAGGCGCAGAAGCCCGGGCGGTACGAGTTCTTCGACGACCTGCATCAGAGCAACAAAGGCACGCTCGTCGTCGAGTGATCGATGGTCCCCGCGGCCTCTGGCTTGAACCCGGTCGCGGGACCGCAATCCGCATGCGGTCGAACATGATGGAGACGGCGCCTTTTGCAACGTGCAATTCGACAGGCGAGCATACCCGGACGTCGCGCAGGCCGCGACGTGCCGCGGTGTCGGGAAGAGACGGTGGCGATCACCGTGCTGTTCGTGACGCTGGCCGGTGTCGCGCCGTCGCATGGTCAGACCGCCGTCCAGGACTCGCAGGCCAGGGCCTATGCCGACCCCGGCACGACTGAGAGCGCCCCCCTGGTGATCGTGCCCGGCCGTCGTCGCCAGCCGGTCCGGCCGGCCAACGGCAATGGGCCGGTCGTGATTCCGCAAGTCATCATGGCGCCGGGCGGCACGGATTCGGAGACGAAGGAGCCGGCGCAGGTCGACGAGCGTTCGCCGCCGCGGCCGAGATCTCCGATCGACAACGGCGCCGGTGCGCTGCCACAGGCGGCGCGCCGCGATCCACCGCCGCGTCTCGCGCCGGTGCGCAACGGATTCTTCGGTGCGCCGTCGGCCGGACTGCTGGTCGGCGGCTGCCTGGCGACGCCTGGCCGGCTGTCGATGACCAACGTTCCCAATCGCTGCCTCGACGCGCTGGCTTTCGCCGTCAGTCCGCCGCCGGCGACGCGCGGTGTGCTGCCGCGCAATCTGCCGCCGATCCCGCGGCAGGATGCGCAACCGATTCCGCCGGTGCTCGCCGACAAGCCGAAGATGCGGCTGCCCCCGGTGAACAAGGGGCAGAAGCCGCAGCAGGAGCCGGCGCCGCCGATGATGGCGGAGGATCCCTATGAGCCCAAGGGCATCACGGTGGGAAACTTCGTCCTGAAGCCTGCGTTCGAAATGTCCTCAGGCTTCGACAGCAATCCCGGGCGTGTGCCGAAGGGCGCCGGCTCCGGCTTCGTCAGCGTTGCGCCGGTCCTCCTGGTGCGCTCTCAGTTCGACCGACATCTGCTCAACGCCGATGTGCGCGTCGGCTATATCGACTATGCCAAGCTTCGGCAGCTCTCGAGGCCCACCGTCGACGCCAAGGTGAATGGTCGCTACGACATCACCGATACGTTTGCGCTCAACGGCGAGGGCCACGTTGCGGTCGATGCCGATGATCCCGGCACGCCGCGCTTTGCGGGACGGTTCGCGAAGATCCCGCTGGCCTCCACCGTCGGCGGCTCGGCGGGCGTCACGAAGCGGTTCGAGGATTTCGAGGTCTCGACCAAGGCGGCGATCGACCGGGTCGCGTTCCAGAACGCGCCGCTGATCGACGGCCAGATCGTCAGCAACGCCGATCGCAATTTCGTCCAGTACGGGTCGCAAAGCCGCGTCACCTACAATCTCACGCCGGAGATCCGGCCCTTCGTCGACGTCGCCGTCGATCGCCGCGTTCACGACATCGCCGTCGATGCCGAAGGCTTCCGCCGCGACTCCACCGGCACCGCCGTCGAGGCCGGCGTGACGCTCAACTACGCCGACAAGCTGACCGGCGACGTCGCCGTCGGCTATCTCACGCGCAAATTCCAGGACCCGCTGCTCAAGCCGGTGAACGGCTTCATCGCCGACGCCAACCTCACCTGGCAATATGCCAAGGAGACCGCGGTGATGTTCGGTGCCAAGTCGCAGGTGGTCGAGAGCACCGAGGTCGGCATCTCCGGCGTGCTCAAGCGCGACGTCACCGTCGGCGTCGAGCATCAGTTCGAGCCCTGGCTGGTCGGCACCTTCCTCGCGGGCTATGGCCAGGACGCGTTCACCGGCACGACGCGGGTCGACAATCGTTATCTGGTCGAGCTCGGCATGCTCTACAAGTTCTCCCGCCTGCTGCAGTTCAGGGCGAGCGTCCGGCGCGAGGAGACGCGCTCGAACTTCAAGGAGAACGATCTCTCGGCCACCGTCGTGCAGGTCGGCGCCCGCGTGCAGTATTGACCCACCGAACGCAGCGATCTGTCGTCTCCATGGGTTCGCTGCTCGTGGTCGAGCTGGAGAGAAGGCTTCGGCGCGCGAGTTTTCCCACGAATTCCTCGGCGTGTTCATGGCCCGGTCTGCAGCGCCGCACACGTTGCAGCGCCGCCCACGGTGCTCC
>NZ_CAFJ01000634.1 GCF_000239795.1 Bradyrhizobium sp. STM 3809
CGTGAGGCGCAACGACTGCCCTGCTCACCTCGCCGCTCAGCAGCCCTTCGCAATTGCGAGAAAGTCGGCGGCTTTCAGGCTCGCGCCGCCGACCAGCGCACCGTTGACGTTGGCCACCGCCATCAGCTCGGCCGCATTGGAGGGCTTCACCGAGCCGCCATAGAGGATCCGCATCCGCGCCCCCTGCTCGTTGAACCGGTCGATCAGCAATTGCCGGATAAAGGCATGAATCTGCTCGACATCCTTGGCCGTGGGCGTGAGACCAGTGCCGATGGCCCAGACCGGCTCATAGGCCACGATCAGATTGTCGGCCCGCGAGCCCTCCGGCAGGCTGAGGGTGAGCTGGCCGCGCAGGATGTCCAGCGTCAGCCCGGCGTCACGCTGCTGCTGGGTCTCGCCGACGCAGACGATGGCGACCAGCCCGGCGCGCCAGGCCGCCTCGGCCTTCTGGTGCACGACCACATCGCTCTCGCCATGGTCGGCCCGCCGCTCCGAATGGCCGACGATGATGGCGCTGGCACCGGCATCCGCCAGCATCTCGGCGGAGATGTCGCCGGTATGGGCTCCCGACGCCTTGGCGTGGCAATCCTGCGCCCCGACGGCGATCGATCTGGCGCCCCGCGCCCTCCCAGCGAAGGCTGCGAGCAGCGTGGCCGGCGGACATACCAGGAGGTCGGCCTTGCCGGTGACCTCGGCCGCCCCCGCAAGCATGGCCTCGAACTCCGCGGCCGACGCCTTGAGGCCATTCATTTTCCAATTGCCGGCGATCAGGGGGCGGATGCGGTCGGTCATGGCAGGATTCCAGCAAAGGTTACGACAGGGGATCGGCTAGCAGAGCCCCTGCAGGAGTACCAGAGCGGGAACGCTCTTCCCACCGCTTCAATCAGCCCCAGGCGCGAGGTTGCGACCGGGCGGCTGCCTCTTTATAAGCCGTTCCAACTCGGTGACGCCCTTCCGCGGACTCCGCTCCAAGGCGCGGCCCCTTCATCCTTTTTCCTGCAGACAGACTGGACCCATGCTTCGAGGATTACGCAAGGCCTCATCAAACTGGCTCGGCAAGACCATCATGGCGGTGGTCATGGGCGTTTTGATCGTCAGCTTCGGCATCTGGGGCATCGCCGACATCTTCCGCGGCTTCGGTCAGTCGACCGCGGCGACCGTGGGCCGCACCGAGATCTCGATCAACGAGTTCCGCCAGATCTATACCGACCGGCTGCAGCAGATCGGCCGCCAGATCGGCCGTCCGCTGACCACCGAGCAGGCCCGCATGTTCGGGCTCGACCGCTCGGTGCTGCAGCAGACGATTGCGGAGGCCGCGCTCGACGAGCAGGCCCGCCGCCTCGGCCTCGGCCAATCGGATGCCGAGACGATGCGGGTGATCCTGAGCGATCCGAACTTCAAGGGCCCGAACGGCGCGTTCGATCCGCAGCGCTTCCAGGCCATCATCCGCAATTTCGGCTTCACCGAGCAACGCTACCTCGCCGACCAGCGCCGCCAGTCGCTGCGGCGTCAGATCACCGGCACGATCGCGGCCGGGCTGGAGCCGTCCAACACGTTGCTCGACGCGCTCAGCCGTTTCCAGAACGAGCAGCGCTCGATCGACTATGTCAAGCTCGACGCGGCGCAGGCCGGCACCGTCGAGGCGCCGGCGCCCGAGGTGCTCGCGAGCTATTTCGACGAGCACAAGGCGCAGTTCAAGGCACCGGAATATCGCAAGATCTCGTTCGTGCTGGTGACACCGGAAGAGATCGGCAAGTGGACCACCGTGTCGGACGAGGATGCCCGCAAGCTGTTCGACCAGCGCAAGGCCCTGATGGGCACGCCGGAGAAGCGGCAGGTCCAGCAGATGACGTTCCCGACCCTGGAAGAGGCGCAGGCGGCCCGGGCGCGCATCGCTTCCGGCGAGGTGACGTTCGACGAACTCGCCAAGGAGCGCAACCTGAACCCGGCCGATCTCGACCTCGGCCTGGTGACGAAATCCGCCATTCTCGATCCCGCCGTGGCCGATACCGCGTTCTCGCTGCCGACCGGCGAGGTGAGCCAGCCGGTCAAGGGCGCCTTCAACGTGGCGCTGGTGAAGGTGAGCGCGATCCAGCCGGGCCAGGAGCCGGCGTATGAGAGCGTCGCTGCCGACATCAAGAAGGAGATTGCCGCCGAGCGCGCCAAGTCGGAGGTCGCCACCTTGCGCGACAAGATGGAGGATGAGCGCGGCGGCGGCGCGAGCGTCGCCGAAGCCGCCAAGAAGCTCGGTCTCAATGCAGTTACGGTCGAGGCTGTCGACCGCTCGGGCAAGCAGCCCAACGGCCAGCCGGTGCCGAACATTCCGCTCGGCCTCGACGTCGTCGCGCAGGCCTTCGCCAGCGATGTCGGCGTCGACAACGAACCGATCTCGTTCCGCGGCGGCTATGTCTGGTTCGAGGTGCTCGGCATCACGCCGCCGCGCGATCGCACACTCGACGAGGTCAAGGACCAGGTCGCGGCCAAATGGCGCGACGACGAGGTCGCGAAGCGGTTGCAGGCCAAGGCCACCGAGCTGGTCAAGAAGCTCAACGAGGGCGGCAAGCTCGCCGACGAGGCGGCCTCGCTGGGCGTCAAGCTCGAGACCGCCAGCGCCTTCAAGCGCGACGCCAGCCTGCCCGGCGTGCCCACCGGCGCGATCACCGCGGCGTTCCGCACCGCCAAGGACGGCGTTGGCCAGACCGAAGCGGATGGCGGCCGGCAGTGGATCGTGTTCCGCGTGACAGACATCGTCGATCCCAAGGTCGATCTGGCGTCTGAGGACGTCAAGAAGCTGAAGGACCAATTGCAGCGCGCGCTGGCCGATGAACAGGGCACGTCGTATGTCCTGAAACTCGAGAAGGACATCGGGACCACGATCAACGAAGCGGCCGTGGCCCAGGTGGTCGGCGGCAGCAGCAATCAGTGACGGCTCGCGAGGGGACGCGTGATGGACGATCTGAAGTCGATCATTGGCAAGGTGGCGACCGGTGCGCCGCTGTCCCGCGAGCAGGCGGCCTCCGCGTTCGACAGCATGATGTCGGGCGAGGCGACGCCGTCGCAGATGGGCGCGTTGCTGATGGCGCTGCGCGTGCGCGGCGAGACCGTGGAGGAGATTACCGGGGCGGTCAGCGTGATGCGCGCCAAGATGCTGCGCGTCGACGCGCCGGCAAACGCTGTCGACATCGTCGGCACCGGTGGTGACGGCTCCGGCTCGGTCAACGTCTCGACCTGCGCCTCCTTCATCGTCGCCGGCGCCGGCGTGCCGGTCGCCAAGCACGGCAACCGCGCACTGTCGTCGCGCTCAGGCGCTGCCGACGTGCTCGCCGCGCTCGGCGTCAAGATCGATCTCAAGCCCGATCAGGTCGGGCATTGTGTGCGCGAGGCAGGCATCGGCTTCATGTTCGCGCCGGCGCATCACCCGGCGATGAAGAACGTCGGTCCGACCCGCGTCGAGCTCGCCACCCGCACCATCTTCAACCTGCTCGGACCGCTGTCGAACCCCGCTGGCGTGAAGCGCCAGATGGTCGGCGTTTTCTCCAGGCAGTGGGTCGAGCCGCTGGCGCAGGTGCTGAAGAACCTCGGTTCGGACGCCGCCTGGGTCGTTCACGGCTCCGACGGTCTCGACGAGATCACGCTGACTGGCCCGACCTTCGTGGCGGCGCTCGAGAACGGCCACATCCGCACTTTCGAAATCTCGCCCGAAGAGGCCGGGCTCGGCCTGTGCGGCAGCGAGGGGCTCAAGGGCGGCGACGCCGCCGCTAATGCTGTGGCGCTGCAGAGCGTGCTGGATGGCCTGCCGAGCCCCTATCGCGATGTCGCGCTGCTGAACGCGGCGGCAGCCCTCGTCGTCGCCGGCCGCGCCAAGACGCTCAAGGAAGGCGTTGCAATCGGCAGAGACTCGCTCGACAGCGGCGCCGCGGCCGGGCGCCTGAAGCAGCTGATTGCCGTCTCCAACGGCTGATCTCGGGAGCGCGCCATGTCGGACATCCTGGCCAAGATCGAAGCCTACAAGCGCGAGGAGATCGCGGCCGCCAAACGCGCGTGCCCGCTGTCGGAGCTCGAGGCGCATGCACGGCATGCCTCGCCACCGCGCGGCTTCGTCAAGGCCATCCGCAGCAAGCACGCGAGCGGCGACTACGCGCTGATCGCCGAGGTGAAGAAGGCCTCGCCGTCGAAGGGCCTGATCCGCGCCGATTTCGATCCGCCGGTTCTCGCCAGGGCCTATGAGGACGGCGGGGCCGCCTGTCTTTCCGTGCTGACCGATACGCCGTCGTTCCAGGGGCATCTCGAATTCATGGTCGCCGCGCGCGCCGCAACCGCCCTGCCCGTGCTGCGCAAGGATTTCATGTTCGACACCTATCAGGTGATCGAGGCGCGGGCGCATGGCGCGGACTGCATCCTGATCATCATGGCGGCGCTCGATGATGCGGCTGCGGCCGATATCGAGGCGGCGGCGCTCGCTCATGGCATGGACGTCCTGATCGAGATCCACGACCGTGCCGAGCTCGACCGAGCTCTCAAGCTGCGCTCGCCGATGATCGGCATCAACAACCGCAATCTGCGTACCTTCGAAACCTCGCTTGCGACCTCCGAGACGCTGGCGCCGCTGGTGCCGAAGGAGCGTTTGCTGGTCGGCGAAAGCGGCATCTTCACCTCGGCCGATCTGGCGCGGCTGGCGCGCGTCGATATCCGGACCTTCCTGGTCGGCGAGAGCCTGATGCGGCAGACCAACGTGACCGCGGCGACGCGCGCCCTGCTCGCGCGCGATGCCGCCTCGGCAAGCGCGGCTGAGTGACCATGGCCGATCCGTCCGACCGACCGTCTCTCACCCACATCGACGCCCGGGGCGAAGCCCGCATGGTCGACGTGTCGGACAAGGCCGCGACGGAGCGGACGGCCACCGCCGAAGGCCGCGTGGTCATGAGCCCGGAGACCTTGGAACTCATCGTCTCCGGCAATGCCAAGAAGGGCGATGTGCTCGGCACCGCGCGCATCGCCGGCATCATGGCGGCCAAGCGGACCTCGGACCTCATTCCGCTGTGCCACCCGCTGGCGCTCTCCAAGGTCACCGTCGATATCACCCCCGACGCCGCCCTGCCCGGCTGCATCGTCACCGCGACGGTCAAGGTCACCGGTCCGACGGGCGTCGAGATGGAGGCGCTCACCGCCGTGTCGGTCGCCTGCCTGACGATCTACGACATGATCAAGGCCGCCGAGCGGGGCGTGCGGATCGAAGGCATCCGGCTGACCGAGAAGATCGGCGGCAAGTCCGGGCATTATCGCGCCTGACGGTATCTGGCAGCCCGTTACAACTTCAAATTAATTGTTCGCTAACTCATCTTGCTAACCTCACTTCCATTGCGGCCCTGTAGCCATTGCAGCGGGAGGGACGTTGTAGCGGTCCATCCTCTAACGCCGTTCGCAAGCGTATTCGGGACCGATGACGACGAACACGAGCCCAGGGATTGCCCTCAAAGCTTCGGCAGACAGCAGCGGACCGATCCGCTGGTTGGTCGGCGGAGGCCTTGTCCTGATTGCGGCCATCGCGATCGGCGCGACCATCATGGCGGACAGCTTCCGGGAGCGTGCGCTGAACAGCGCGACCCGTGAGCTGGAAAACACGGTGCTGCTGCTGTCGCGCCATTTCGACCAGCAGATGGAGGACCTCGGCGCCATCCAGCGCGACCTCGCGGACTACGTCCGGCAGAACCACCTCGACACAAGCTCGCGCTTCAAGGAAACGATGGGAAGCGCCGCCGTCAACGCCATGCTGAGGGGCAAGCTGAGCGCAATGTCCTATGTCGGCGGTCTGAACATCTTCGACTCCAACGGAAACCTCATCAACTCCGCAACGTCCTGGCCGCTGCCGAACGTCAACATTGCCGACCGCCCTTTTTTCAGCCGGCTGAAGTCCGATCCCACCGCCCCGCAATTGCTGATCGCACCTGTGGTCGGCCGGATCACCGGCAGCTATGTCGCGGTCGTCGCGCTGAAACTGACCAGTCCCAAAGGCGAGTTCCTCGGCGTCATCACCCGCAGTCTCGAACCGATCAACGTCGAGCGGTTCTTCGCCTCGGTGGCACTCGGCCCGGACGCCGCGATCTCGATGATGCATTTCGACGGCTCCCTGCTCGCCCGGTATCCGCGCCATGACGGGATGGTCGGCCTGAACTACAAGGACGCCCCGATCTTCCGCCAGATCCTCGCCGGCGAAGGCAATACGACGGGCATCTTCAACAGCCCGGTCGATGGCGAGCACCGCATCGGCGCGTCGCACCGGCTGACGAGCTATCCGTTGATCGTGACCGCCACGACGACGGTGTCGGCGGCGCTCGCCGACTGGCGCGAGCAGATGCGCTTCCTGATCGGGGTCGGAGCAACGTCGGTGCTGCTGATCGCCGGAATGCTCACGGTCGTGGTGCGCCGCCTGATCAGCGACCACGAGACGTCGAGCCGGCGTCTGACGTTGGAGAAGGAACGCCTCGACAAGGCCGTCAACAACATGACCCAGGGGCTGCTGCTGTTCGACGCGTCGGAGCACCTGGTCATCAGCAATCAACGCTACATCGACATGTACGGCCTGTCCGCCGAGATCGTGAAGCCCGGCTGCACCTTCCGCGAGCTCATTGCCCATCGCAAGGCCTGCGGATCGCTCACGGGGAACGACAGCGACTATGCCGATGCCGTGCTGCGCGACGTCGGCCGCAAGACGTCCCAGATCATCGAAACGCCCGACGGACGCTCGATTCAGATCGTCAACGAGCCGATCGTCGGCGGCGGCTGGCTGGCGACGCATGAAGACATCACCGAGCGCAGGCGGGCCGAGCAGCAGATCACTCATCTGGCGCACTATGACGCGCTGACCGAGCTGCCGAACCGCACCCTGTTCCACGAACGTCTGAAGGAACAGATGGCCGGCGTGGCCGGGGGACGGCAGCTCGCGCTGCACTACATCGACATCGACGAGTTCAAAGGCGTCAACGACACGCTCGGCCATCTGATCGGCGACGAGCTCTTGAAATCGGTGGCGCGGAGCCTGCAGGCCTGCGTCGGCACCGCCGGCTTCGTCGCGCGGCTGGGCGGCGACGAGTTCGCGGTGGTGCAGACGACGATCAAGAGCCGCGAGGACGTCAGCTGCCTGATCGACGACATGCTCGCGGCCATCCGCGCCCCGCGCGACTGCCTCGGCCATCAATTGACGGCCGACGCCTCGATCGGCGTCGCGCTGATTCCGCAGCACGGCACCGATATCGACCAGATCATGAAGAATGCCGATCTGGCGATGTACGCCGCCAAGGCGGCGGGACGTCGTACCTGGCGCTTCTTCGAGCCGGAGATGGACGCGCAGGTCAAGGCCCGTCATCAGCTCGAGGTCGACCTGCGCCAGGCGATGATCGACGACCAGCTCGAGGTCTACTACCAGCCCTGCGTCAGCCTGCAGGACGACCGCATCGTCGGCTGCGAGGCGCTGGTGCGCTGGCGGCATCCGACCCGCGGCCACGTCTCCCCGGCCGAGTTCATTCCGATCGCCGAAGACACCGGCCTCATCAACCAGCTCGGCGAGCGCGTCCTCAACGTCGCTTGCGCCGAGGCTGCGACCTGGCCTGAGGACATCCGGCTGGCGGTCAACGTCTCGCCGGTGCAGTTCAAGAGCGGCACGCTCGCGCTCAAGGTCGCCAAGGCGCTCGCGGCGTCCGGCCTGTCGCCGCGCCGGCTCGAGCTCGAGATCACCGAAGCGGTGCTGATCCGCGACGACGACGCGCTCGACACGCTCTACGAGCTGCGCGCGCTCGGCGTCCGGATCGCGCTCGACGATTTCGGCACCGGCTACTCCAGCCTCAGCTATCTGCAGCGGATCCCGTTCGACAAGATCAAGATCGACCGCTGCTTCGTCAAGGACATCACCGAAAGCGAAGGCTCCGCCGCGATCGTCCAGGCCGTCGTCAACATCGCCGAGATCCGCAAGATGTCGACGACCGCGGAAGGCGTCGAGACCGAGGCGCAGCGCCAGGTGCTCAAGCGGCTCGGCTGCTCGGAGATGCAGGGCTATCTGTTCAGCCCTCCGAAACCTGCCGCCGAGGTGCGCAGCCTGTTTGCCGCGCATCGCGCCAACGCGTCGTCCAATCCCCGTTCGCGCTCCGATGCCGCCTGACCCCGCTCATCGTCGAATGCTCCCGACCGCCGCAATTTGAGCGATCTTGGTCACGCCATTCAAACCCTGCCCTCCGATCGCGGCGGCCGCCGCTTGAACACCGGGGACGGCGTCCGAGTTATCAGACACGGACGGGCCCATTCCATGTCGGCCCGTCCACGCTGGTCGAAAACCAACGACGGGACGGCCGTGAGGCCGCCCCGCCGGACATGAGCATCTTGGACGCGGCCATCGAGCCGATCGTCGGTCAGTTCGGCACCGCCGCCTTGGCCCGGACGTCGGCATTCACGGTGACGCCGCGCAGCACGTTGAACGCCGCGTGCAGGGCCTTGTCGTCCTTCTCGTCCGGCGGAACATAGGACTGCGAGCCGGTCTGTTCGGTGCCGTCGGCCGCCGACAGATGCCCGCGCATCCCCGCCTCGCCCTTGAGCTCGGTGCGATCCTTCAGATCGTCCGGAACGTCCTGCTTGACCTCGATGTCCGGCGCGATGCCCTGCGCCTGGATCGAGCGGCCGGACGGCGTGTAGTAGCGCGCAGTGGTCAGCGCCAGCGCGCCGTTGCCGGCGCCGAGCGGGATGATGGTCTGCACCGAGCCCTTGCCGAACGAGCGGGTGCCGACCAGGGTCGCGCGCTTGTGATCATGCAGCGCGCCCGCCACGATCTCCGACGCCGACGCCGAGCCGCCATTGATCAGCACCACGAGCGGCTTGCCCTTGGTGAGGTCGCCGCCACGCGCGACGAAGCGCTGCGTCTCCTCGGGGTTGCGTCCCCGGGTCGAGACCACCTCGCCACGCTGCAGGAAGGTGCTGGAGACCGACACCGCCTGGTCGAGCAGGCCGCCCGGGTTGTTGCGCAGGTCGATGACGTATCCCGCGAGCTTCTCCTGCGGAATGTCCTTGGAGATGCTGGCAATCGCCTTGCGCAGGGTCTCGGTGGTCTGCTCGTTGAACGAGGTGATGCGGATATAGCCGATGTCGCCGCCCTCGGTGTGGTAGCGCACCGGGCGCACCCGGATGATCTCGCGCGTCAGCGTCACATCGAGCGGCGCCTCCTTGCCCTTGCGGATGATGGTGAGCTTCGTCTTGGTGTCGACCCCGCCCTTCATCTTGGCCACCGCCTGCTCGAGCGTCAGGCCCTGCACGCTGTCGCCGTCGATCTTGGCGATCAGATCGCCCGAGAGGATGCCGGCCTTCGAGGCCGGCGTGTCGTCGATCGGCGCCACGACCTTGACGAGGCCGTCCTCCATCGTGACCTCGATGCCGAGGCCGCCGAACTCGCCGGATGTGGTCTCCTGCATGTCGCGCCAGGACTTGTCGTTCATGTAGCGCGAATGCGGATCGAGCGACGACACCATGCCGTTGATGGCGCCTTCGATCAGAGCGGGGTCGCTCGGCTTCTCGACATAATCGGCGCGCACGCGCTCGAACACCGCGCCGAACAGGTTGAGCTGCGAATAGGTATCGCCCATGCCGGCAGCTGCCTTGGCGCGGGCGATCAGTTGCGCGCCCTCGGGGCCCGACACCATCAGGGTCAGACAGACGCCGGTCATCGTGCCCGCCAAGAACAGCCAGTTTTTCCGCATTGCTTTGCTTCCCGAGCGTTTGTTTGGTGGCCGGCTGTTCGCATGATCCGAACACGACGCCGGCGGATTAGTGCACGAACTCACACCACATTTCCGGTTTCTTCAAGGCCGATCATGCGGCCCGGCGAGCCGGAGGGCCAGGCCCGCGTCCGGTCGGGCCAATACGACCGAAATGGACGCTCACCGGCCAAAATCAAGATCGGAGCGACGCCGGGATCACACCGGGTCACGGTCCCCCGGTGTTTCACGGTTGCCCGGCGATCACAACTCAAAGCCCCGTGTCCACCTGCGCGAATCGCCGCGCGGCAGGCGACCGAAACGGCATGGTGCGCAGCTCGGAACGGCTTGCACAATGGCTTGCACTCGGCCCATCGGATGCGCAATGCTGGATAACAAATGATAATCTGCGCTGGGAGGCAGGCATGAATCAACAGACCCCGATCGAGGCCGGGTGGCGCAACGTCGAGCTCGGCGCCAGCGATGAGAAGTTCCAGAACCTGCACGAGTTCATCCGCAAGGCGCGGACGCAGCTCAACCAGAACGCCTGGGACTACATCATCGGCGGCGCCGAGACCGAGACCACGCTGCGCCGGAACCGGATGGCGCTCGACGAGATCGCGTTCCGTCCGCGTGTGCTGCGCGACGTCTCCCGGGTCGATGCCTCGGTCGAGCTGTTCGGACGCAGGCTGCGCCTGCCGGTCGTGATGGCGCCGGTCGGCGCGCTCGAGATCTTCGATCCCGCCGGTGCCGCCAGCGTCGCGCGCGGCGCCGGCCGGTTCGGAGCCGCGCACATGCTGAGCTCGGTGTCGGAGCCCGGCCTGGAAAAGACGGCGGCGGCCGCTCCCGATGCGCTGCGCATCTTCCAGCTCTATGTTCGCGGCGACGATGCCTTCGTCGAGGACTATGTCAGCCGCGCCGTCGCCAACAAATACACCGCGTTCTGCCTGACCGTCGACACCGCCCATTACAGCCGCCGCGAGCGCGACATCGCCAAGCGCTATGTGCGCGAGAGCCGGCTGCGCGCCACCGGCGGCGACCATCAAAAGGCCTTGAGCTGGCACACCGTGAAGCTGATCAAGGACAAGTTCAAACTGCCGCTGATCATCAAGGGCATCGCCACCGCCGAGGATGCTCAGATCGCGCTCGATCACGGTGTCGACTGGGTCTACGTCTCCAACCATGGCGGCCGCCAGCTCGATCATGGCCGCGGCGCCATGCACGTGCTGCCGGAGATCGCCGCGGCGGTGAAGGGCCGCGCCAAGATCATGGTCGATGGCGGCTTCTGCCGCGGCACCGACATCGTCAAGGCGATCGCCTCCGGCGCCGACATGGTCGGCATCGGCCGGCTGCAATGCTGGGCGCTGGCCGCCGCCGGGGAGGACGGCATCCTGCGCATGCTGGAGCTGCTCGAGGACGAGGTCATCCGCGCGCTCGGCCTGCTCGGCGTCACCTCGTTTTCCGAGCTGAACGCATCCTATCTGCATCCGGCGACCGCCACCAACATGCCCGGGGTGCTCAGCGCGTTTCCGCTGGCGGACATCGAGCCGTACCGCTATTGAGGGAGCCTTCCACCGGCTCTCCGTTTCGCAAAGACGCGCGTCGCGATGCCTGTTTCCGATCTCCGCCCCGGCGCGGCCGACGCGCTGCTGTTCGATCTCGGCCGCGTCGTCATCGACATCGATTTCGCACAGGTCATGGCGTGCTGGGCGGCCCATGCCGGCTGCACGCCGCAGGACATCGCGCCCCGCTTCGTGCGTGACGAGATCTATCACGGGCACGAGCGCGGCACGGTCTCCGACGCCGCATTCTTCGCCAATCTGCGCCGGCAGCTCGGCATCGACATCAGCGACGCGCAGTTCCTGGAGGGCTGGAACGCGATCTTCGTCGGCCCGATGCCCGGCATCGCCCCGCTGCTCGCGCGCGCGGCCGGCAGGCTTCCGCTCTATGCCTTCTCGAACACCAACCAGCCGCACATCGATCACTTCGCGCCCCGTTATGCCGATCTGCTCGGTCACTTCCGCGAGATCTTCCTGTCGTCGTCGATCGGCCTGCGCAAGCCGGATGCCGAGGCCTACGATCATGTCGTGAAAGCCATCGGCGTGCCGGCCGAACGGATCGTGTTCTTCGACGATCTGGCGGAGAACATCGAGGGCGCACGCGCCAGCGGGCTGCAAACGGTGCTGGTGCGCTCGACGGATGACATCGCGACGGCGATGCAGGGGTTGGGGATCTGATCGGATTTCGCGACGGCATGTCATGGCACGCCGGGTCTCATGGGCGCGGTTAGCCCGCAACCGTTCCGCACACTCCGCAGTCGTCCCTGCGAACGCAGGGACCCACAATCCC
>NZ_CAFJ01000633.1 GCF_000239795.1 Bradyrhizobium sp. STM 3809
TCGGGGCCCGGCCTTCCCTGCGCCCTCTGTTGAGAGAGGGCCGCGAGAAGATCAATGCTCGGACGCGACACGCGGGCGCGAGGATGATGAACTGCGTCTATGAGGATGAGTTTCAGCGTCTCCAAACGCCGCCGTTGTCCCGGGCAAGCCGCGCCAACGCGCATGCGTTGGCGTGGCGCCGACCCGGGACCCATATTCCCAGGAGGGAATGTGTGGCACGCTGGAGCTGTCAGCCTTCGTCACCATGCTGGCCGGTGGTTATGGATCCCGGCGTTCGCCGGGATGACACCGAGTGTGAGGCTGCAAGTGTGGCGTCCGGGCAGGAGCTACGATGTGCCGGCTCACCCCCAGCCGGTGCGGACGTACACCGCTCCATCGCCGTCATTGCGAGCGCAGCGAAGCAATCCAGGGCTACGCGCGGGACTCTGGATTGCGCCGCTGCGCTCGCAATGACGCGTGGCGAGAGGTTGCCCACGACTCCCGTCCTACAACGGCAATTGCCCGTACTCCCGGTTGGCCAGGCTGGCCTCCTCCAGATCGAGGTCGCGCTCGATGCGGCGGCGGGTTTCGTCGGTGATCTGGCCGTCGCGGAGCATGGCATGAATGGTCTTGCGCTCGACCCCGATCAGCTCGCGCGTCAGCGCGATGCCGAGCGCAGAGGCGTCGTCCTCGTCCGGATTGAGATTCTCCGGCAGCTGGTTGACGCGGACCTCGTGCCGCGCGCGCAGCAGCCGCACCACCTCGTCCGACAGCTCGCGGTCATTGGTCATCGTCTCCAGCGATTGCAGCGCGCGGCCGAGCACCTCGCGCCGCGCCGCGATCTCCTGTGCGTGCTCGCGCACGTGCTCGGCGCGCCCGGTCCGGCCGACGCCGAGCCAGCGCACCACGAGCGGCAGGGTCAGGCCGAGGCCGATCAAGGTGAAGAAGATCACGCCGAAGGCGACGAACAGAACCTCGTCGCGATAGGGAAACGCATCGCCGGTCGAGAGCGTCAGCGGCAGCGCCAGCGCGGTCGCGAGCGAGACCGTGCCGCGCACGCCGGTGAAGCCGATGATGAAGGTCTGCTGCCACGGCGGCAGCGGATCCCTGGCGCGCAGCGCAGGGCTCAGCACCCGCGGCAGGATGGTCGCCGGAAACGTCCAGGCGAAGCGCGCGACGACGACGATCGCGACCACCAGCGCGGTGGCGATCAGGATGTCGTCGAGCGGAAACACCTTCGACTTCTCGTAGATCAGCCGCATCTGGAAGCCGGTCAGCAGGAACAGCATGCCCTCGATCAGGTAGACCACGAGGTCCCAGAAGAACACGCCCTGCAAACGGGTCGCCGAGGAGATCCACAACGGGCCGTTCCAGCTCATGTACAGCCCGCAGGCGACGGTCGCGATCACGCCGGAGCCGCCGAGATGCTCCGGAATCCAATAGGCGAGATAGGGCGTCAGCAGCGACAGCGTGATCTCGACCCGGGTGTCGTCGGAATAATGCCGGGCGCGCAGCATCAGCCAGCCGACGCCGATGCCGAACGCGATCTCGCCGACCACGATCGCGGCGAACTCGCCCGCGGCGACCGGAAGGGAGAAGGTGCCGGTGGTGATCGCGGCCACCGCGAAGCGGTAGAGGATCAGCGCGGTCGCGTCATTGGCGAGACCTTCGCCTTCGAGGATGACCATCACCCGCCGCGGCAGATGCAGCCGGCGCGCAATGGCGAGCGGCGCCACCACGTCGGGCGGTGCGACGATCGCGCCGAGCAGGAAGCCGAGGCTCCACGGCAAGCCGAGCAGCGTGTGGGTCGCGACGGCGACCATCGAGGCGGTGAAGATCACGCAGCCGACCGCGAGCAGCACGATCGGCCGCAGATTGCGCTTGAACTCGCGCCAGCTCATCGCGACGCTGGAGGAATAGATCAGCGGCGGCAACACGACCAGCAGCACCAGCTCCGGCGGCAGCGCGAAGGCCGGCATGGTCGGCACGAAGGCGAGCGCGATACCGGCGAGCATCAAGAGGATCGCCGGGGCCAGATTCGTCCGCCGCGCAACGAGCGCGGTTCCCGCGAGCACCGCCAGCAGGATCAGGAAAATTTGAAAGTGAGCTTCCATGAGGCGTGGCCTGGCGACGCGGCGCCGGGCTCAGTCCCGGAGATCGTAGCGGTAGGACTTGGAGACGATCTGCCAGCCATCCTTGAGCTTCATCGCGACGAGATAATCGGTGAAGTAGCGCGGCGGCAGCTGGCAGCGCACCTTGATGAAGGCGGTCTTGTCGTCCGAGCGGTCGATGGTGACGATGAAGTCCTCGCGCGGCTTGCCCTCGCCCTTCGCGGAGGGGCGCTTGCGCACCCAGGCCAGCCAGTCCGGCACGGTCAGGATCTTGAGCTCGCCATTCTCGACCCAGCGCAGATCGGCGCTGGGATGGAACACCGCGCCGAGCTTGTCGGCATCGCCCTCGTAGAGCGCATCGAAATAGCCCTGCACGACGGATTCGACGGTGGAACGGTCTGCGCTCATGGCCAACTCCTGGGACCCCCGGGGGACAAACAAGGATCGCATTTTCGATGCAAAACCGGGCTTGGCAAGCCATGAACTGCACCCGATGCTGGGTCGACAGACATAGACTGGCTGGAATCGGATGTTCCGGGAATCATCGGATGTTCCAGGAAGAGAGGCTTTGCGTGATTCCGATCACAAGCCGGACAGGCTTGGTCTGATAGGCAGGGTCTGAAGGTCTCCCGGGCTGTGGGGTAGGTGCGATGTCGTGGTCATCTCGATTGGGCGGTTACATTGTTGCGGCGGCGGTGCTGCTGGTCGGCCATCCCGCGCTCGCCGACAAGCGGGTGGCGCTGGTGATCGGCAATTCGGCCTATCAGAACGTGCCGCAGCTGGCGAACCCCGCCAATGACGGCGCGGTGATGACCCAGACCTTCAAGAATGCCGGCTTCGACGTCGTCGACTACCGGCGCGATCTCACCGCGCGGGAGACCCGCCGGGCGCTGCGCGATTTCGCCGATGCCGCCCGCGATGCCGATATCGCCGTGGTCTATTATGCCGGTCACGGCATGGAGGTCGAAGGTTCCAACTACCTCATTCCGATCGACGCGCGGCTGGAGCGCGACACCGACGTCTATGACGAGACGCTGTCGCTCGACCGGATCCTGGTCGCCGTCGAGCCGGCCAAGAAGCTGCGGCTGGTCATTCTCGACGCCTGCCGCGACAATCCCTTCACCCGCAACATGCAGCGGACGGTGGCGACCCGCAGCCTCGGCCGCGGCCTCGCCAAGGTCGAGCCGACCAGCCCGAATACGCTGATCGCCTATTCGGCCAAGGCCGGTTCGACCGCGCAGGACGGCGACGGCAAGAACTCGCCGTTCACCCTGGCGCTGTCGCGGCACATCGCGACCCCCGGCCTCGACGTCCGCAAGGCATTCGGCTTCGTCCGCGACGAGGTGCTGAAGTCGACCAGCAATCGCCAGGAGCCCTTCGTCTATGGTTCGCTCGGCGGCGAAGACGTTCCGCTGGTCCCGGGCGTGCCGCGCGTGGTCACGCAGATGCCGGTCACGCCGCCGCCGCCTGCGGCCAATCCGCAGGCCGACATCCGCCGCGACTATGAGCTCGCGATGCAGGTCGGCAACAAGGGCGCGCTGAACGCTTTTCTAGCGCAATACCCGGATGGGTTCTATGCGAGCCTCGCCAAGCTGCAGCTCGAGAAGCTGGCGGCCGAGGAGAATCGCGCCGCGGCCGCCGAGAAGGCCCGCGTGACGGAGGCCGAGCGGGCACGGCTCGCGGCGGAGGGCGCGCGCAAGGACACGCTGGCCAAGGCGGAGGCCGAGGCGAAGGCGGCCGAGCAGGCGCGGCTGGCGGCCGAGAGGGCCAACCAGCTGGCGCAGCAGCAGGCGGCGGACGCCGAGAAGAAGCGCCAGGAGCAGCAGCTCGCGGCGGTCGACAATCCGCGCGCGGCGACCTCGCCGGCCGCAGCCCCGCAGCAGGGGCCGCAAGTGGCCTCGCTGACCCCGGCGTCACAGCCGGCTGATCTTACCAAATCCGTGCAGATCGAACTGCGGCGCGTCGGCTGTCTCACCGAGGATGCCGACGGCGATTGGGGCTCGGCCTCGCGCCGCTCGCTGTCGCAGTTCAACCGCTATGCCGGCACCAGACTCGACACCCAGGCCGCGTCGGCGGATGCGCTCGAAGCGATCAAGCTGAAACAGTCCCGCGTCTGCCCGCTGGTCTGCCAGCACGGCTATAAGTCGGACGGCGACCGTTGCACTCGCATCGTCTGCGCCCAGGGCTCGTTCGTGAACGACGACAACGAGTGCGAGAAGCGGCGCGACCGGAAGCCGGTCGCCAAGCGCGACAGCAGCGACGACGAGGATGCGCCGTCGCGCCGCCGGGCGCGTGCGATACCCGAGCCGGGCGTGCCGATGGCAGCGCCGAACATCGGCGTCGGCGTGGGGATCGGTGTCGGTGGCGGCGGCCTCGGCGTCGGCGTCGGGATGGCGCCGAGCATGGCTCCGCCCAAGCCGCAGGCGCGTTCGAAGCCGCCGTCGGGCCAGGTCTATTGCGACGCCTATCTGTGCCGCCCGGTCAGGCAGGGCTGCCGACTGGAATATCGCGGCGGCGGCGGCCCGGCCAACAACGCCAGCGTCGAGGTGTGCAATTGATCAGGACGAGATCACGCTGGCCGCGATGTTGACCATCAGGGCGACGAGGGCGGTGTTGTAGACGAACGAGATGATGCCGTGGACGGTCGCGGTGCGGCGGATGATCTTGTCGGTGATGCCGACATCGGAGACCTGGGCGGTCATGCCGATGATGAAGGAGAAGTAGACGAAGTCCCAATAGTCGGCGTGCTCGTCCTTGTCGCCGCTCGGGAATTGCAGGCCACCGGGCTTGGCGCCGCGGTAGTAGTCGTGGGCGTAGTGCAGGGCGAAGGTCGCGTGCACGGCGGCCCAGGACAGCGAGACGGTGAGCAGCGACAGCGCCAGCGCCGGGGCGTCGCGCTTGGAGGCGCCGAGTTCGAACACGATCGCGGCGATGCTGGCGAAGGCGCCGAGCGCGGTCACCATGAGGATGACGAAGCGGCCGTCGTCCTGCATGACCGCCTTGCGGCGGATGTGCTGGTGCTCGCTGCGCAGCATCATCACCGCGACCAGCACGAGGTAGAGCGCGGTGAAGATGTCCCAGCTGATCAGGAGCCGCGTGATCAGCCGCAGGGCCGGCGGCAGGAGAAAGAACGCGATGACGGCGATGCCCAGCGATATGAAGGTACGCGGGCGCGCATAAATGATGCGCAGGGCTGACGGCAGGCGTGCGAAGCGCGCCAGCACCGGATCGTCGGGATGAAGTCCGGTCAACCGCGCGGTCCCGGCTCAGCTCTTGCGCTCGGCCACGAAATGCGCGGTGGCGCGCAGCACGTCGCCCTTGGCGCCGAAGATCGACAGCGCGGCGTCGCCGCGGGCGAGCAGGTCGCGGACGCGCTGCTTGGCGCCGGCGATGCCGAGCTGGGTGACGAAGGTGGTCTTGCCGAGCTCGGCGTCGGCACCGGCCGGCTTGCCGAGCGTGGCGGCGTCGCCCTCGACGTCGAGCAGGTCGTCGGCGATCTGGAAGGCTTCGCCGAGCGCGCGGCCGTAATCGTCGAGTGCCTGGTACTCCGCCGCCGAGGCCTGGCCGAGCAGGGCGCCGGCAATGCAGCCGAAGCGGAGCAGGGCGCCGGTCTTCATCTGCTGCACGCGGGCGACGTCGACCGGATCGCGATCGCCGAAGCGGCCCTCGCCGGCGAGGTCGAGGATCTGGCCGCCGGCCATGCCGCCGACACCGGCGCAGCGCGCGAGCGCCCGGGTCAGCGCCAGGCGGACCCCGGCGTCGGGATGGATCTCGTCGCGGGTGATGATGTCGAAGGCGATGGTGAGCAGCGCATCGCCGGCGAGGATCGCGGTGGCGTCGTCATAGACCTTGTGCAAGGTCGGGCGGCCGCGGCGCAGGTCGGAATTGTCCATCGCCGGCAGGTCGTCATGGATCAGCGAGTAGCAGTGGATGCATTCCAGCGCCGCGCCCGCCAGCAGCGCGCCACGGCGGGGCACGCCGAACACGGCGGCGCTCTCGACCACCAGGAACGGGCGCAGCCGCTTGCCGCCGCCGAGGCTCGAATAGCGCATCGACTCGATCAGCCGCTTGGGACGGGCGATCTCGTCGGCCAGCGGCGCATCGGACAAAAGCTCGCCGAGCAGCGCTTCGGTCTCCTCCGCGGTCTTGTCCAGGCGTTGGGTGAAGTCGGTGGCCGTCGCGGTCATTTAGGAAGAGCTCCAGGGGCAAAATTCGCCGGACAATCGTTGATGGCGGCGACTTCGTCAATTGCGGGGACGGTGCCGTCTTTCGGCCGCAAGGGCGGAAAAAAGCAGGAAACGTGATGGAGATGTCGGATAATCCGCCCCTCATGGCCGCCCCCGCCGCGGTCCAACCCGAGCGACGCCTGCCCTTGCGTACCGTCAGAACCATCCTCCTGGCCGCCGTGCTGGTGCTGCTCGTGCCCTATGTCCTGACGCCGTTCTATGCGCTGGGTCACCCGGTCTCGACCCTGATGCTGTGGCGGACGATGACCGGACGGCCGGTCGAGCGGCGCTGGATCGATCTCGCGGCGATGTCGCCATACCTGCCGCGCTCGGTGGTGGCCGCCGAGGACGCCAAGTTCTGCACCCATCACGGCATCGACTGGGGGGCGCTGCGCGAGGTCATGGACGATGCCGAGGACGGCGAGGTGAGCCGGGGCGGCTCGACCATCACCCAGCAGGTCGCCAAGAACCTGTTCCTGTGGCCGGGCCGCAGCTATGTCCGCAAGGCGCTGGAGCTGCCGCTGGCGCTGTGGATCGACCTCGTGCTGCCCAAGCGGCGCATCCTCGAGATCTACCTCAATATCGCCGAGCTCGGCCCGGCCGGCCAGTTCGGGGTCGAGGCCGGCGCGAATTACGCGTTCAACCGCTCGGCGGCTGGCCTGGGGCCGCGCGAGGCGGCGCTGATGGCCTCGATTCTGCCGAACCCGGTGCGGCGCAGCGCCCGGACCCCGGGTCCGGGCGTGCGGCGGCTGGCGGCCACCTATATCATGCGGGCGCAGGCCCAGGGCCTGCAGACCTGTTGGGGAGAGCGGCGCTGAGGTCTGGGAGGCCCGGCGAAATTTGGCCCAAAAATGCCTCGGAGAGCCCTAGCCATGCCGCAACCCATCCTCTATAAGCGCGGCCTTGATCGGCATCCGGGCTCGCCAGCTTCATGGCTGCAGCCGTCCCTTTGCGGACGATGCCTTGCAAAAATACCCTAGAGGATACCGATATGGCCGTCCCCAGAAGAAAAACTTCGCCGTCGCGCCGCGGCATGCGCCGCTCGGCCGATGCGATCAAGAAGCCGACCTATGTCGAGGACAAGGACTCCGGCGAGCTGCGTCGTCCGCACCACCTGGACCTCAAGACCGGCATGTACAAGGGCCGCCAGGTCCTGAAGAAGAAAGACGCCTGATTGCCCGTGCGGGTCGCCGTCCCGGCTGCCCGAATTCGGCCATCGATGAGGTTGAAATCGGTCCCGCGCGATTGATTCGCCGGGACCGATGCGCATGTGTCATGCGTTAGCGACTCTCGTTGATTCGTCGGACACCATCGATTCCGCGCCGCCCTTCTGCCGGCGCCATAAGGCTCCAACCGATGTCCATGGTCGGTTTCCCGCTGCTGCTGATCCCGCTGGCGATCTACAACATGATCGTCTTCCTGATGCCCGGGGTCGCGTTCAGCGAGATTCTGCTGCGCCTGCAGCTTCCCTCCGGCGAGGTCTGGACGATCTCGCTCGGCGACATGCTGCTGGCACTCGGCGTGCTGCTGCTGTTGCTCGAGGTGATCAAGGCGGCGAAGCCGAACGGCAAATATCTGACCGACCACCTGCTGTCGCTCCTGGTGTTCGGCGGCGCCGCGGCCGAATTCGCGATGTGGCCGAAGTTCGGGAACTCGACGTTCCTGCTGCTGACCCTGCTGGCGATGGTCGACTTCTTCGGCGGCATCGCGCTGCGCACGAAGCGTGCCGCCCGCGCCGCCGTTGCGGCGCCCGCTTCCGTTCCGCCGCCGATGGTGGAGGAGTCTGCCGCGGATCCGGCGCCTGAGCCCATCGAAGCGCCGGTCTCGGTGCCGCTCAAGGAACCTGTCGGAGAAGCTGCGAAGGTGGATCCTCAGCCGGCGGCTCCCACCGCGCCGCGCGTGGAAGAGCCGACCGATCCCGTGCCGGCCGCTGCCTCCGTCGCCGAGTCCGTGCTGCTCGATCGATCCGTTCCTCGGCCGGCTCCCGTGCAGACGACCGGTTGGGTCTCGGAGGTCAAGGAGGCCGAGGTGGTTGCGCCAGCGGTTCCTGAGCCGCCCAAATCCGAAATACCCAGATCCGAAATACCCAAGCCTGAAGCACCCCAAGCCTGAAACGCCCAAGTCCTGAGGCGCAGGGCAGCCGTCGCTCAGATGATCTCCCGGGTTCGCCCGCCCGCCCGCGCGACCGGCTGAAGTCTGGCCGCATAGGCATTGTGAACGTCCGCCGCCGCCGCGCGCCTGAGCGTGCGGGTCTGGGGCAATTGTTCGGCCGTCGCGATCAGCTGGGTGACGAATCCGGCATCGGGCCGCGCCGCCCCCACCGTCGTCGCGCGGCGCTCGTAGCCCCGCGTGACCGGCAGCAGGGCCAGTGACCGGGATGCCTCATCCACTCCGCGCGAGCCCTCATCCTGATTGATCGTTAACATCGTCCCACCACACCCGGCGCGACTGTCACATTATGGGACGCCAGGGCCTTTCACCATCCGACGTCGCAAGGGCAATGCCGTGCCGCCGCCCCAGGTCCTGTGCCGCTGAAAGATGGTTGACGCGGTTCCGACGCGTGCCTGTCGTGCCGGCATGCTCTCCGTTAACCAGAGATGCGTAGTCTGATTCGCGAGGTCTGCCGCCGCTGCGCGCGCGGGTAGGTGGCGGCCCGTCCTGAAAATCGACGCCGGACCGCGCCGGCCTGTTCCAGAACGAGGCGATCTTGACATCCGATTTGCCGCAGACAGCGATGATCCTGGCGTCCCTCGGCCAAGCCGCTTTCGTGTGGGATCTGGCGAGCGACGTGATCGTCTGGAGCGATCATGTCGGCGCTGTCTTCGCCGACGTGCCGCTGCCGCAACTGTGTAATGGCGGCGAGTTCGCCAAGCTGATCGAGCCGGACCGCAACATCCGGTCCGAGGTGATGCGCCAGGCGACGCCGCTGCACGGTGCGGCCGGCACGCCGTATCGCATCGAGTATGGCGTCCGGACCCATGCCGGCGCGCCGCTGATCTGGGTCGAGGAGACCGGCTGCTGGTACGCAGGCTCCGACGGGAAGCCGTCCCGCGCCCAGGGCATCGTGCGCATCAACAACGAGCGCCACGCGCGGGAAGAGCAATTGCTCAAGCTGTCGCGGCACGACCCGCTGACCGGCGAATTGAACCGGCCTCACTTGCTGGCCACTCTTGCGGAGGTGATCGAGGAGTCGCAGCGCTTCCGCTTCTCCTGCGCCTTCATGCTGGTCGGCATCGATCATCTCGCGCGCATCAACGACGCGTTCGGCTTCGACGTCGCCGACGGGGTGGTGCTGGAGGTTGCGCAGCGCATCCGGGCGCGGCTGCGCGGCGGCGACGCGCTGGGGCGCTTCTCCGGCAACAAGTTCGGGCTGATCCTGAAGAACTGCACGATGGACGATATGACCATCGCCGCCGAGCGCTTCCTGGCGGCGGTCCGCGACGACGTGGTGCCGACCAAGTCGGGTCCGGTCGCGGTCACCGCGACGATCGGGGCCGTCAGTGTGCCCCGACATGCCCGGTCGGTCGAGGAGGCCGTCAATCGCGCACACGAGACGCTCGATTCCGCCAAGCGACGCCGAATCGGGTCGTTCTCGACCTGGCGGCCGAATGTCGAGCGCGACGCACAGCGCAAGGTCAACATCCGCGTGACCGACGAGATCGTGACCGCGCTGAACGAGCGCCGTATCGTCACCGCGTTCGAGCCCGTCGTGAATGCGCACACGCGCATGCCGGCGTTCTACGAATGCCTGGTGCGGATGCGCCAGGATGACGGCCGCGCCCTGCTGGCCCCTGACGTCGTGCCGGTGGCCGAGCGACTCGGCCTGATCCGGCTTGTCGATCATCGTATCCTGGAGCTCGTGGTGGCGGAGCTGGCGAGCTCGCCGACCGTCACGCTGAGCCTCAATATCTCGCCCGAGACCACCATGGATCCGGACTGGTGGGCCTCGATCGAATCGATGATGCGCGCCCACCCGGGCGTGGCCGAGCGGCTGATCGTCGAGATCACCGAGACGGTGGAGATCCAGGACATCGACGATCTGCGCGGCTTTGTGACCCGTCTGAAGGACCTGGGCAGCCGGATCGCCATCGACGATTTCGGCGCCGGCCACACCTCGTTCCGCAACCTGCGCAAGCTCGGCGTCGACATCGTCAAGATCGACGGCGCGTTCGTGCAGAACCTGGTGCGCTCCGCCGACGACCGCGCCTTCGTGCAGACGCTGGTCGAACTGGCGCGACGGCTGCAGATCAAGACTGTCGCGGAATGGGTGCAGGACGATGCGTCGGCTGCGCTGCTGCGCGACTGGGGCTGCGACTACATCCAAGGCCGGGTGATCGGCCTCGCCTCGGTCGACCGTCCCTGGCTCGCGGGCAACCGAATGGAGTTGCCGGCGGCAAGCTGACGGCCGCCGGCGCTCTTAGGTCTTCTGCTGCAGGTCAGCCCTGCTGCTCGTCCTTCTTCGGCTCGGACATGCGGTCGAGCCGGTCCTGCATTTCCTTCATCTGGCGGCGCAGCTCGTCGATGTTGTCGTCGGCGGCCGCCGCAGGCTCCGCGGCTTTCTCTTCTGTCCGAACCGCGGGCGCGAACGGCTTGAACATCGAGAAGGTCTGCTGGAACAGCTCCATGTTGCGGCGCACCTGCTCCTCGAGCGGCGCGAAGGGCGTACCGCTGAAGGTGTCGGCGATCTGCTTGCGGAACTTCTCCTGCTCCTTGGTCAGCGTGTCGATCGACTGCTCCAGATACTTCGGAACCACCATCTGCATGCTGTCGCCATAGAACCGGATCAGCTGGCGCAGGAATGTGGTCGGCAGCAGGTTCTGGCCCGCCTTGTTCTCCTGCTCGAAGATGATCTGCGCCAGCACCGAGCGGGTGATGTCGTCGCCGGTCTTGGCGTCGTACACCAGGAAATCCTCCCCGTTCTTAACCATCGCGGCGAGATCCTCGAGGGTCACGTAGGTACTCGTCCCGGTATTATAGAGCCGCCGGTTCGCGTATTTCTTGATA
>NZ_CAFJ01000632.1 GCF_000239795.1 Bradyrhizobium sp. STM 3809
GGCGGGGAGAGGTTAGAGCCCGCGCGCTGTGCCTCATGTGAAAAACAACACTCACTCATCCAGCACCCATGTGTCCTTGGTGCCGCCGCCTTGGCTCGAGTTAACCACCAGAGACCCCTCCTTCAGCGCCACGCGGGTGAGGCCGCCGGGCACGATGGTGGTGCGGTCGCGGCCGGTCAGCACGAACGGCCGGAGGTCGACATGGCGTGGCGCCAAGCCCGAGGCGACGCAGGTCGGGCAGGTCGACAGCGCCAGCGTTGGCTGGGCGATGAAACCTTCCGGCTCGCGCTTGAGCTTGTCGCGGAACGCCTCGATCGTCGCTTTCGTCGCGGCCGGACCGATCAGCATGCCGTAGCCGCCGGAGCCGTGCACCTCCTTGACGACGAGCTCGCCGAGATGGTCGAGCACGTAAGAGAGATCCTGCGGCTCGCGGCAGCGCCAGGTCTGCACGTTCTTCAGGATCGGCTCCTCGGCCAGATAGAACTTCACGATATCCGGCATGTAGGAGTAGATCGCCTTGTCGTCGGCGATGCCGGTGCCGACCGCGTTGGCGAGCGTGACATTGCCGGCGACATAGGCCGACATCAGCCCGGGCACGCCGAGCGCCGAATCCGGGCGGAAGGTGAGGGGATCGAGGAAGTCGTCGTCGACGCGACGGTAGATCACGTCGACCCGCTTCAGCCCCTCGGTGGTGCGCATGAACACCTCGTCGTTCTTGACGATGAGGTCGCGGCCCTCGACCAGCTCGATGCCGAGCTTGTCGGCCAGGAACGAGTGCTCGTAATAGGCTGAATTGTAGATGCCCGGCGTCATCAGCGCCACCGTCGGCTCGGCCGAGGCGCTGAGCGGCGCGACCGAGCGCAGGCACGACAATAGCTCGTCGGGGTAGCGCTCGACCGGCGCGACGCGGTGGCGCGCGAACAGGTCCGGAAACAGCCGCATCATGATCTCGCGGTTTTCCAGCATGTAGGACACGCCCGACGGCGTGCGCGCATTGTCCTCCAGCACGATGAAATCGTTGGCATCGACGCGGACGATGTCGATCCCGGCGATGTGGACATAGACGTCGTGCGGCACGTCCTGGCCGTTCATCTCCGGCCGGAACACCGGGTTCTGGAAGATCAGGTCATCCGGCACCACGTTGGCGCGCAGGATGTCGCGGCCGTGATAGATGTCGCGCAGGAACATGTTCAGCGCCTTGACGCGCTGCTTCAGCCCCTTCTCCAGCAGGGTCCATTCCTTGGCCGCCAGGATGCGCGGGATCACGTCGAACGGGATCAGCCGCTCCTGCGCCTCGGCCTCGCCATACACCGCGAAGGTGATGCCGATACGCCGGAACAAGAGCTCCGCCTCGTGGCGGCGATATTCCAGCGCCTCCGGTGGCGTTTCCTTCAGCCACCGCGACAGCTCCTGATAAGCCTGACGGACGTCGCCGCCCGGCTCGTTCATTTCGTCGAACGCAACTGCCATAGATGCCCGTGTGTCCCAGCCTCGTCATACACTGCATGACTCCGGAGGATGGTAGCAAGGGGCGGGCCAGCGCGATATGCATTCTCCGGCGGCATTTCGTGGGGGTTGCGGAAATCGTGCCCGAAAAACCGGCTGCATGATGCTCAAATCCGCGGCATAGACTGCGACGTTCCGGATGACATTGGCGCCGAGGCGGGCCAAAAGAGACTGGACATGCGAGGAGAAACCATGAGCGAGATCGTCACCGCGGGGTTGCTGGTCATCGGCGACGAGATCCTGTCCGGCCGGACCAAGGACAAGAACATCGGCTTCATCGCCGAATACCTGACCAATCTCGGCATCGACCTCAAGGAGGTGCGGGTGGTCTCGGACGACGAGGGCGACATCATCGCCGCGCTGGATGCGCTGCGGCACCGCTACACCTATGTGTTCACGACAGGCGGCATCGGGCCGACCCATGACGACATCACCGCTGATTCGATCGCCAAGGCGTTCGGTGTCGGCATCGACCATCATCCCGAGGTGGTGGCGCGCTTCCGCGAGCGCTGGAGCGAGCAGGAGCTCAACGAGGCCCGGCTGCGCATGGCGCGCATTCCCGACGGCGCCGAGCTGATCCAGAGCGCGACCATCCTGGCGCCGGGCTTCAAGCTCGGCAACGTCATCGTCATGGCCGGCGTGCCCTCGATCATGCAGGCGATGATGGACATCGTCGCGCCGAAGCTGAAATCGGGCGTGCGCATGCTGTCGGAGACCGTGCGCGCCAACGCCCGCGAGGGCGACATCGGCGGCCCCTTGCGCGAGATCGCCAAGGCGCACCCGGACACCATCATCGGCAGCTATCCGTTCATCGACGAGGACCAGAGGCCGAACACGCACCTCGTGGTGCGTTCGCGCGACCAGGAGAAGCTGTCGGCGGCGATGGCCGCGGTGAAGGAGATGCTCGCCGGGCTGAACGGGACGCGGTAGGCTTGCGACGACCGATGAGTTTTGCAGCCAAGTCCACTGTCATTCCGGGGCAATCGTCAATGCGAAGGCGCGAAGCGGCGAAGCGTTGACGATTGAACCCGGAATCCCGAGATTGTTAGGAATGAACGCAAGACAAGCTCGGGATTCCGGGTTCAAGGCCTGCGGCCTTGCCCCGGAATGACGGGAGTTGTGGCAGAGCAGGGCTGACAACAGGCGGCTGACAAGGACGGACCAGACGAGATGGCGGACAAGACCTTGAGCGCAGAGGAACGGGCGGGCCGGGCCTTCCCGGTGTCCTGGGACCAATTCCACCGTGACTGCCGGGCGCTGACCTGGCGGCTCAACGAGATCGGTCCATTTCATGCCGTGGTGGCCATCACTCGCGGGGGGTTGGTGCCGGCGGCCATCGTGGCGCGTGAGCTGGGCGTGCGCGTCATCGATACCATCTGCATCGCGAGCTATGATCACACCAAGCAGGGCGAGCTTCAGGTCCTGAAGGGCATCTCGCCCGACGCCGCCCAGCTCGGCGGCGGCACCGGCAAGGGGATCCTCATCGTCGATGACCTCGTCGACACCGGCAAGACGGGACGCATGGTCCGGGAGCTTCTCCCCGACGCGCATTTCGCCACCGTTTACGCCAAGCCGAAGGGCCGTCCGCTGGTCGATACCTTCATCACCGAGGTGTCGCAGGACACCTGGATCTTCTTCCCCTGGGACACCGCGCTGTCGTTCGCGCCGCCGCTGCGCGACGGGGCCGCGTGAGCAGGAGCGAATGGCGAATAGGGGATAGCGAATAGGGAAACCGGGTGGCCGAGGCGTTCGCAATACGCTACTCGCCATTCGCTATTTCGCCAGCCCAGGGGCTCGTCATGCCGCTGCAGAACCGCGTCACCCCGACGGGCGACATCGTCGCCACGCCGCACCGCGGGCTGTTCACCGGCAATCGCGGCATCATCCATGATCCCGCGACCAGGACGCTGCTGCGGAAGCGCTGGTCGAGCCCGGCTTGGCTGGTCTGCGTGTGCGAGTTCCGCGGCAAGCGCCGCGAGGTGATGGCGACGCGGAGCTGGACCGAGCTGTTCTTCCTCGACGAAGCCACCGCGCTCGCCGCCGGCCACCGGCCGTGCTTCTACTGCCGTCGCGAGGATGCCAACCGGTTTCGCGCGGCATGGGAGCAGGGCAACGGCGTCAGCGAGGCGCGAGCGTCCGAGATCGACAAGGTGCTGCACCAGGAGCGGCTGGAGCGCGGCCGCAAGCGGCTGCATCCGCTGCCAGTGCCGATCGATAATCTGCCCGACGGAGCAATGGTGCAGGCGGGCGAAGAGAGCTTCGTGATTTTGCGGGGCAGCGCGCTGCCGTGGTCGTTCGCCGGCTACGGCGATGAGCGGGGTGACCTTGCTGCGCCGCTGCTGCTCACGCCGCCATCGACCCTGCGCGGGCTCCAGGCCGGCTATCGGCCCGTGCTGCATCCCAGTTCACAGCCGCTGTAGGGTGGGCAAAGGCGCGCACCAATGCGCCATCCCCACACATCAGTGCCGGAGCGCCGTGCCCACCATCCATCAGCGAGCGCTGCCGCAAGTTGGTGGGCACGGCGCCATCAGCATCTCGTGCTTGGAGACGGCACGGCTGCGCCTTTGCCCACCCTACAGAACCTCACGCGAACCGCTGCCGCGCGAGCTTCGCGCCGCTGCCCAAGGCCATCAGCTTGGCCTCGGCGATCTCTCGCCGCATCGGCGCCATACCGCAATTGGTCGTGGCGATGATGTTCTGCTTCGGCACCACCTTCATGACGTCCTCGAGCGTCTTGCAGACGTCCTCGGCGGTCTCGATCTCGTCGCTCGCGACATCGATGACGCCGGCCTGCACGATCTTGTTCTTCAACAGCCCGAGCAGCTCGATCGGCACCTTCGAATTGCGGCACTCGACCGCGACCTGCTGGATCGCGCTGGCGTCGATCACCGGGAAGGTCTCCTCATATTGACGCCACTCGCTGCCGAGCGTCTCCTTCCAGTCGGTGTTGGCCTTGATGCCGTAGCCGTAGCAGATGTGGACGGCGGTCGGGCAGGTCAGGCCTTCGGCGGCGCGCTCCAGCGCCTTGATGCCCCAGTCGCGCACCTCGTCCATGTAGACATTGAAGGCGGGCTCGTCGAACTGGATCATGTCGATGCCGTCGTCGTGCAGCGCCTTGGCTTCCTGGTTCAACAGCTCGGCAAAGGCGAAGGCCATCTTGACGCGGTCGCCGTAGTAGTTGTCGGCGATGGTGTCGATGATGGTCATCGGTCCCGGCAAGGTGAACTTCACGGCGCGCGTCGTGTGCGTGCGGGCGATGCGGGCCTCGTCGCCATGGACGCGGCCCTTGAGCGACAGCGGCGCCACCACCTGCGGCACCATCGCCTTGTAGCGGTCCTTGCGGATGCCCATCTCGACCTTGTGCGCGAAGTCGATGCCCTCGACGCGCTCGAGGAAGCCGTGCACGAAATGCTGCCGCGACTGCTCGCCCTCGGTGAGGATGTCGATGCCGCAATCCTCCTGCAGCTTCAGCGCCAGGATGGTCGCGTCGCGCTTGGCGCGGGCGAGCTCGTCGCCCTTCGACTTCCACGGCGCCCACAGCACGTTCGGCTCGGCCAGCCATTCGGGCTTGGGCAGCGATCCTGCGATGGTCGATGGAAACAGCATGGTCGGACTCTCCGGCGTCGGGGCGGTCAGGCTTGAGCGCCTGTCTGCCATGGCTTACCCTCCAGGTACAGAAGAACGAAGCCGCGCCATGCGTTCCGCAGCGCGGGATAATGGTCCGCGGGAAGCCATCCGGGGGAAGCAAGACGAGGATGATCGATCTCTATTATGCGCCGACGCCGAACGGCTGGAAGATCTCGATCATGCTCGAGGAACTCGGGCTGCCCTATGCCGTCATTCCCGTCGACATCCGGGCCGGCGACCAGTTCAAGCCGGAGTTCCTGGCGATCAGCCCGAACAACCGGATTCCGGCGATCGTGGATCGCGCGCCGGCCGGTGGCGGCGAGCCGTTCGCCGTGTTCGAGACCGGCGCCATCCTGATCTATCTTGCCGACAAGACCGGGCGCTTCTTGCCAACGGAAATGCGCGCGCGCTCGCGCGTGATCCAATGGGTGATGTGGCAGATGGCCGGGCTCGGGCCGATGATGGGGCAGCACGGGCATTTCGCGCTGTATGCGGCAGAGAAAGTGCCCTACGCGATCCAGCGCTACCGCGACGAGGTCGCGCGCCTGTTCCACGTACTCGACGTCCAGCTCGGCAAGACCGGCGCCTATGTCGCCGGCGATGACTACACGATCGCCGACATCGCCTGTTTCCCGTGGATGATGACGCACAAGGCGCAGAGCTTTTCGCTGGACGATTATCCGAACATCAAGCGCTGGTACGCGCTCTTGCGCGCGCGGCCGAAGCTGCAGGCGGGGCTTGCGATCGGCAAGTTCGTCAAGGAGCCGTTCAACGACGAGACCCGCCACGTGATGTTCGGCGCACGAGCGAAGGAGATGACCGGGAGATCGTGAGCGAGCGCGACGGCGTCGCGAGGTGCGGGGGGCCAGACCATTCAGACTATCCGTCGCCGCCCCTGGATTGCTTCGTCGCTCCGCTCCTCGCAATGACGGTGGAGGGGGGCGCACTAGCTCCCTCCGCCGTCATTGCGAGCGCAGCGAAGCAATCCAGGGGCGACACGAACGGTCTCAATGGAATCCGCCGCGCTCTCGATGACGAACTAATCAAGACCTTGAGGACAACACGATGATCGAATTCTTCTTCGACTGCTCCAGCCCCTGGACCTATCTCGCCTTCCACAACATCCAGCCGCTTGCCCGCGAGTTCGGCGTCGACATCGTCTGGCGGCCGATCCTCGTCGGCGGCATCTTCAACACCATCAATCCCAGCGTCTACGCGCAGCGGGAGAAGCCGGTGCCGGCTAAGGCGGCCTATATGCTGAAGGACCTCGGCGACTGGTCGCGCTCGGCGGGGCTGAAGATCAAGATGCCGCCGACGGTGTTTCCGGTGAACAGCGTCAAGGCGATGCGCGGCTGCATCTGGCTTGGGGAAGGCATGGTGCCGTTCGCGCGCGCCGTGTTCGAGATCTACTGGGGCGAGGACCAGGACATTTCGCAGGATGCGGTGCTCGCCGAGGTGTGCCGGCGTGTCGGCGTCGATGCGAAGGCGATGTTCGACGGCATCGCGCAGCAGGGTATCAAGGATCAGCTCCGCATCAACACCGAGGAGGTCGTCAAGCGCGGCGGCTTCGGCTCGCCGACCATCTTCGTCGATGTCAATGACATGTATTTCGGCAACGACCGCCTGCCACTGATCCGCGAGGCGCTGGCGAAGCGGCGGGCGGCCTGATGCCGCGCGCGATCGTCTGCCGCGAGCTGGGCCAGCCCGAGAAGCTGCGGCTCGAGGAATTGCCGTCACGCGTGCTGGGTGAGACGGAGGTGCGGGTGAAGATCCGCGCCGCAGGCATCAACTTCCCGGACATTCTGATGGCCGCGGGCGAGTATCAGCTCAAGCCGGAGCTGCCGTTCACGCCGGGGGTCGAAGCCGCGGGTGACGTGATCGAGGCAGGTGCCGCGGTGACGGATCATGCGGCCGGCGACAAGGTGATCGTCCGCATGCGTTTCGGCGCCTATGCCGAGGAGGCGGTGGTCGCGGCGAGCCAGCTCACGCCGCTGCCGTCGCCCTTCGACTATGCGGAAGGGGCGACTTATCTCGCCGGCCATGGCACGGCGCATCACGCGCTGGTCGACCGCGGCCAACTCAAGCCGGGCGAGACGTTGCTGGTGCATGGCGCGGGTGGCGGAGTCGGGCTTGCCGCGGTGGAGCTCGGCAAGCTCCTCGGCGCGACGGTGATCGCTGCGGCGTCATCGGAGGAGAAGCTCGCGGTCGCCCGCGCGCGCGGCGCTGATCACCTCGTGCTCTATGCGCGCGAGCCGTTCCGCGACGCCGTCAAGCGCATCACCGACGGCCGCGG
>NZ_CAFJ01000631.1 GCF_000239795.1 Bradyrhizobium sp. STM 3809
CCGGGTTCGCCCNGCGGGCGCCCCCGGAATGACGGACGCTGTCAATGCGACAGGATCTTCGACAAGAACTGCTGCGTGCGCTCGCTGCGGGGCTGGCCGAAGAACTCCTCCTTCTTGGCATCCTCGACGATCTCGCCGCGGTCCATGAAGATGACGCGGTGGGCGACCTTCTTGGCAAAGCCCATCTCATGGGTGACCACCATCATGGTCATGCCCTCGCGGGCGAGGTCGACCATGACGTCGAGCACCTCGCTGATCATCTCCGGATCGAGCGCCGAGGTCGGCTCGTCGAACAGCATCGCGATCGGATCCATGGCGAGCGCACGCGCAATCGCGACGCGCTGCTGCTGGCCGCCGGAGAGCTGCGCCGGAAACTTCTGCGCCTGCTCCTTGAGGCCGACGCGCTCCAGCAGCTTCATGCCCTTGGCCGTCGCTTCCTCCTGGCCGCGGCCCAGCACCTTCTGTTGCGCCAGGCGGAGATTCTCGATGATCGTCAAATGCGGAAACAGCTCGAAATGCTGGAACACCATGCCGACGCGCGAGCGCAGCTTCGGCAAATTGGTCTTGGGGTCGTTGACCTTGAGGCCGTCGATGGTGATCGTGCCGTCCTGGAACGGCTCCAGCGCGTTGACGCATTTGATCAGCGTCGACTTGCCCGAGCCGGAGGGACCGCAGACCACCACGACCTCGCCCTTCGCGACGGAGGTGGTGCAGTCCTTCAGCACCTGGAAGGTCGGGCTGTACCATTTGTTGACGTGGCTGATTTCGATCATGGGAGCCGACTACCTGATGATGGCGATGCGCGACTGCAGGCGGCGGACGCCGTAGGACGCGATGCAGGAGATGGTGAAGTAGACGAGGGCCGCGAACAGGTACATCTCGACCAGGCGGCCGTCGCGCTGCGCGACCTTGGAGGCGGCGCCGAGGAAGTCCGGGATCGAGAGCACGTAGACCAGCGAGGTGTCCTGGAACAGCACGATGGTCTGCGTCAGCAGCACCGGCAGCATGTTGCGGAAGGCCTGCGGCAGCACGACGTAGCGCATGGTCTGCGCATAGGTCAGGCCGAGCGCGGAGGCGGCTGCCGGCTGTCCGCGCGAGATCGACTGGATGCCGGCGCGCATGATCTCGGAGAAATACGCCGCCTCGAACATGATGAAGGTGATCAGCGACGAGGCGAAGGCGCCGACCTTGATCGGCCGCGATGAGCCGGTGATCCATTGCCCGATATAGGGGACGAGGAAGTAGAACCAGAAGATGACGAGCACCAGCGGCAGCGAGCGCATGAAGTCGACATAGAGCCCGGCGATCCAGCCCATCACGCGATAGCCGGACAGCCGCATCAGCGCGATCAAGGTGCCGAACACGAGGCCACCGAACGCCGACAGCGCCGTCAGCGTCAGGGTGAAGGTCATGCCGTCGATGAACAGGTAGCTCAGCGAGCGGCGGATGACGTCGAAGTCGAAATTGGCCAGCATCTCATTTGCCCGTGATGTAGCCAGGGATCGCCACCGCGCGCTCCAGGAGACGCATGCCGATCACGACGATGATGTTGATGACGAGATACATCAGGGTCGCCGCGCTGAACGCCTCGAACACCTGGAAGGAGAATTCCTGCATCGCGCGCGCCGCGCCCGTCAGCTCGATCAGGCCGATGGTGATGGCCACCGCGCTGTTCTTGACGGTGTTGAGGAATTCCGACGTCAGCGGCGGCAGGATGATGCGGAAGGCCATCGGCAGCAGCACATAGCGATAGACCTGCAAGGTGGTCAGCCCGAGCGCGGTCGCGGCCATCTTCTGTCCGCGCGGCAGCGATCCGATACCGGCCGCCAGCTGCACCGCGACGCGCGCCGACATGAACAGGCCGATGCCGACCGCGGCCGTAAAGAACGGCGCATTCGGCATCTGCTTCAGCCACAGGCCGGCGGCGCGCGGCAACAGCTCCGGCAGCACGAAGAACCACAGGAACAGCTGCACCAGCAGCGGCATGTTGCGGAAGAACTCGACGTAGAGAAAGCCGATCCAGGTCGCGAGCTTGGACGGCAGCGAGCGCAGGATGCCGACGATCGTGCCGAAGATCAGCGCGATCACCCAGGCCGACAGCGAGGTCACGATCGTGACCTTCAGCCCCGCCAGCAGCATGTCGAAATAGGTGCCGGCCCCGGTCGGGTTGGGCTCCAGGAAGATGTGCCAGTTCCAGGTGTAGTTCACGGGGGTGTCCAGAAAGGGTTAGCTCGGGACTGAGCCGATGCGATCAGCTGATATGATCGGGGTCATCGGATCAAGCTCATTCCGTCCTGCTGATGCAATCAATAGGCCAGTGTTGCCCTATTCACTTCAAGTCATAGCCCGACTGCAGCCGCACCGGCAGTGCGCT
>NZ_CAFJ01000630.1 GCF_000239795.1 Bradyrhizobium sp. STM 3809
GGCTGGGCGTAGGACGGCCCGTCGCTCATGCGGCCGCGCATGTAGGGATCGAGCGACAGCCAGATCGTGCGCAGCAGCACCTCGCCGGCGCCGGGCGTCGGCACGGCAAAATCCTCGAGGCGGAAATCGCTGGGCTGGGGCTCGCCGACGGGACGCGCGGCGAGCACGATGCGCTTGGCTTGTGATGATCCTTGGGACATGGTGTTTCCTCTTCTTTGTTATGACCGAGAACGTTGATTGGGGCCTCATGGTTCGAGACGCGCCGCAAGGGCGGCGCTCCTCACCATGAGGGTTGAAAGCTTCGCTGCGCAAAGACTCCTCGTCCTGAGGAGCGCGCCCACTTGGGCGCGCGTCTCGAAGGACGGCCGCGAACTCCGTCGAGCTTACGCCCCGCCCGGATAGTTCGGGCTTTCGCGCGTGATGGTCACGTCGTGGACGTGGCTTTCGCGCAGGCCGGCGCCGGTGATGCGGACGAATTCGGCCTTGCTGTGGAAGTCTTCCAGCGTCTTGGCACCGACATAGCCCATGGCGGCGCGCAGGCCCCCGGCGAGCTGGTGCATGACGTTGCCGACCGGGCCCTTGTAGGGCACCTGGCCCTCGATGCCTTCCGGCACGAGCTTGAGCGTGTCCTTGATGTCCTGCTGGAAGTAGCGGTCTGCCGAGCCGCGGGCCATCGCGCCGACCGAGCCCATGCCGCGATAGGCCTTGTAGGAGCGGCCCTGCCACAGGAACACTTCGCCGGGAGTCTCGTCGGTGCCGGCGAGCAGCGAGCCGACCATGGCGACATCGGCGCCGGCGGCGAGCGCCTTGGCGAGGTCGCCGGAGAACTTGAT
The DNA here is from genome assembly GCF_000239795.1 of Bradyrhizobium sp. STM 3809. GTDB lineage: Bacteria > Pseudomonadota > Alphaproteobacteria > Rhizobiales > Xanthobacteraceae > Bradyrhizobium. The sequence goes on from NZ_CAFJ01000630.1 coordinate 834, forward strand.
GCCGCCGTCGGCGATGACGGGCACGTCGGCCTTCTTGGCCGCTTCCACCGCATCCATGATCGCGGTGAGCTGCGGCACGCCGACGCCGGCGACGATGCGGGTGGTGCAGATCGAGCCCGGGCCGATGCCGACCTTGACGGCGTCAGCGCCGGCATCGATCAGCGCCTGCGCGCCGTCGCGGGTGGCGATGTTGCCGGCGATCACCTGCACCGCGTTGGAGATGCGCTTGATGCGGTTGACGGCTTCCAGCACGCGCGAGGAATGGCCGTGCGCGGTGTCGACCACGACGAGGTCGACGCCGGCCTCGATCAGCTTCTCGGTGCGCTCAAAGCCGCCCTCGCCCACGGTCGTCGCGGCGGCGACGCGCAAGCGGCCCTGCGCGTCCTTGCAGGCGAGCGGATGCGCGACCGCCTTCTCCATGTCCTTGACGGTGATCAGGCCGACGCAGCGATACTGATCGTCGACGACGAGCAGCTTCTCGATGCGGTGCTTGTGCAGGATCTTCTTGGCCTCGTCCTGGCCGACGCCCTCGCGCACGGTGACGAGGTTCTCATGCGTCATCAGCTCGGAGATCTTCTGCCGCGGATCGGTGGCGAAGCGCACGTCGCGGTTGGTGAGGATACCGACCAGCTTGCCGGGGATGCCCTTGCCGCCGCCCGTCACCACGGGGATGCCGGAGAAGCCGTAATCCTTCATCAGCGCCAGCGCATCGGCGAGCGTCGCGTCCGGCGCGATGGTCAGCGGGTTCACCACCATGCCGGATTCGAACTTCTTGACCTGGCGCACCTGGGCGGCCTGGCCCTCGGGATCGAAATTGCGGTGAATGACCCCGACACCGCCGGCCTGCGCCATCGCGATCGCCATGCGCGCCTCGGTGACGGTATCCATGGCGGAGGCCATGATCGGGATGTTCAGCGGGATCTCGCGCGTCACGCGCGAGCGGATGTCGACCTCGGAGGGAAGCACATCGGACAGGCCCGGCTTCAAGAGCACGTCGTCGAAGGTGAAGGCTTCGCGAAGTGTCTGCACGGTCGCCATCGTCAACTCCTTGTCTGCGACCCAAACGGCCGCCATTCGATTTCGGATGAGCGGCGCCGCCGTCGAGACCATGCCTCGCCGTCGAATCGGAGCCCATCGGTGGGGTTGACGCGGGTCGATAGCATGGGCCTGTGACGAATCAAAGGGCCGATCCGCCGTCCTCCCGCAATTGCGAAGGATGGCTGGGATCGGCCCCTGACGCGCAACAAAACGTCGCGAAAGCCCCGATTCCGGGGCAGAAGTTCCGCATCCTCTAGCGCCAGGCGCCCGGCGGCGGCCCGTAGCGGCGGATCGCGTCGACCACCTCGCGGTGCCGCCGATCCTCGCGCCGCATGTGAACGGCGATCAGGGCGTGCGCCGAGGGGACCAGCAGCAGCACGTGGAAGAACAGGCCGAGCACCAGGCACACCACGCACAGCAACAGGTTGAAGATGGCCGCAAACGGCTGCCCGTTGAGCAGCAGACCCAGCGGCGGCACCAAAGCGGCGAGCAGGACAATCATCGGCACATCTCCAACAAGCGCGACGCTGTAGCGTCACGCTGCATTTGGGGGCCTATGCCGGCTACGCAATGGCCTCATTCGTCGCAGGGTGTTAAAGCCGCCGCGCCGGCCCGCCTTCTTCCCTCCCCTGGATTCGATGAACAAGCAACGAATCATTCCGCTGATCGTCGCCACCGCCCTGTTCATGGAGAACATGGACTCCACGGTCATCGCGACCTCGCTGCCGGCGATCGCCAGGGACATCGGCACCAGCCCGCTGACCTTGAAGCTCGCGATCACGTCCTACCTGCTGTCGCTCGCGGTGTTCATCCCAGCGAGCGGCTGGACCGCCGACCGCTTCGGCGCGCGACGGGTGTTCTCGAGTGCGGTCGCGGTGTTCATGATCGGCTCGATCGGCTGCGCGCTCGCCAACTCCGTCGAGAACTTCGTCTTCGCGCGCATCCTGCAGGGCATGGGCGGCGCAATGATGACGCCGGTCGGACGTCTCGTGCTGCTGCGCTCCGTCGACAAGAGCGCGCTGGTCGGCGCGATGGCCTGGGTCACGATCCCCGCGCTGATCGGTCCGGTGATCGGGCCGCCAGTCGGCGGCTTCATCACCACCTATTTCTCCTGGCACTGGATCTTCCTGATCAACATCCCGATCGGCATCGTCGGCATCATCATGGCGCTGCGCTTCATCGATCCGATCAAGAGCGACAATCCGGAGCCGTTCGACCTCACCGGCATGGTGCTCGCCGGCATCGGCCTCGCCGGCCTCGCCTTCGGCCTGTCGGTCGCAGGCCTCAACCTGCTGCCGTGGTCGGTGGTCGGCAGCCTCGTCGCCATCGGCGCGATCTCGATGACGCTGTATGTGCGGCACTCCTGGCGGACCAATTCACCAGTGCTCGACTTCTCGCTGCTGCGGCTGCCGACCTTGCGCGCCTCGATCGTGGGCGGTTTCATGTTCCGGCTCGGCATCGGCGCCCTGCCCTTCCTGCTGCCGCTGTTGATGCAGCTCGGCTTCGGCCTGTCGCCGTTCCAGTCCGGCCTCGTCACCTTCGGCTCCTCGGCCGGCGCGATGGGCATGAAGGCGCTGGCGGCGCGGCTCATCAAGACCTTCGGCTTCCGCCACCTGATGACGGTGAACGCCGTCGTCAGCTCGGTCTTCCTCGCCGCCTGCGCGCTGTTCACGCCGGCGACGCCGCTCTTGCTGATCGTCATCATCCTGTTCGTCGGCGGCTTCTTCCGCTCGCTGCAGTTCACCGCGATCAACACCGTCGCCTATGCCGAGGTCGAGACCGCGCAGATGAGCCGCGCCACGACGCTCACCAGCGTCAACCAGCAGCTCGCGATTTCGGCCGGCGTCGCCGTCGGCGCGTTCTCGGTGGAGACGACGATGTGGGCGCATGGCGCGAGCCAGCTCACCGCCAGCTCCTTCGCGCCGGCCTTCATCGTCGTCGCGATCACCTCGGCACTGTCGTCGATCCTGTTCTGGCAGATGCCCGACGATGCCGGCAGCGAGATCTCCGGCCGCAAGGTCGCCGCGATCGCCAGCCGCAAGGGCGCCGAGAAAGGCGTCGAGAAGGCCGCGACCAAATCCGCGAGCGAGACCACACACGACGCGCGGGATCAGAAGCTGGGATGATAAGCCACTCCGGGCTTCGTCATCGCGAGCACAGCTCGCGATGACGAAGGAGAAGACGTGCCCCTACCCCGCCCGCCCTGCCGCCACCGCTGCCTGCGGTACAGCAACCACAGCGACCCGCCGCGGCGACAGCCGTTCCGCCTGCAGCACCGCAAATGTCAGCACGACGATGGCCGTGCCCTGATGCAGCAGCGCGAGCGGGATCGGCACCACCATCAGCAAGGTCGCGATGCCCAGCACCGCCTGCACAAGGATCGCCGCGAGCAGCCTGTGGGCGCCGCGCACGACGGCGCGGCCGGCGCCCGCGCGCATCACGTCGAAGGCGTGCCAAGCGGCCAGCGCCAGCAGCGTATAGGCCGTCATGCGATGCATGAACTGCACCGTGAGATGGTTCTCGAACAAATTGATCCACCACGGCGCATGGGCCCACAGATTGGCCGCCTGCGGGATCAGGCCGCCGTCGATCTCAGGCCAGGTGTTGTAGACGAGGCCGGCGCGCAGGCCCGCGACCAGGGCGCCGAGATAGAGCTGCACGAAGGTGACGCCGACCAGCCCCCAGGCGGTGAGCCGCAGCCGCGCCGGCGCCTCGGCCTCCTCGCGCGGCTTCAGCCGCCGCAATGTCCAGACGATCGACGCAAAGATCAGGAGCGCCAGCGACAGATGCGTCGCCAGCCGGACCGGCGCCACCTCGGTGCGCTCGGTCAGGCCCGAGGCCACCATCCACCAGCCGACCGCGCCCTGCAGCGCGCCCAGGCCGAAGATCACCCAGAGCCGGCGGCCGAGCGGCCCCGCAACGGCGCCGCGCCACAGGAACCACAGGAATGGCAGCAGATACACCATGCCGATGACACGGCCGAGCAGCCGGTGGCTCCACTCCCACCAGAAGATGGTCTTGAAATCATGCAGGGTCATGCCGACATTCATCTGCCGGTATTGCGGAATCGTCTTGTAGGCCTCGAACGCGTCGCTCCAGGCCTGCTCGCTGAGCGGCGGCAGGGTGCCGGTGACCGGCTTCCATTCGACGATCGACAGGCCGGATTCGGTCAGCCGGGTGGCGCCGCCGACCAGTACCATCAGCGCGATCAGGCCGGCGACGACCAGGAGCCAGAGGCGGATGGCGGTGAGATCTTTGGTGACGGGAACCGTGGCCATGGCGGTTGAACGCTCGATTGAACCTAAGCTGTCAGGCCCTTATAATCCCAGTGAATTCGCGCGCAAGCCGCGCCGCCCCCAACGCAGGCTGACATTCCCGTCATGACGATCCGCACCCGCAAACTGATCGGCGCCGTCGCGCTGCTGCTGCTCGCCTTCGCCTGGTCGATGATGGGCATGGTGCTGGCGCAATTTCCGCTGATCGCCAATTCCGGCTGGATGCAGGCGGTGTATTACGTCGTGGTCGGCATGGGCTGGGTGCTGCCGGCGATGCCGATCGTCAGCTGGATGCTGCGCCCGGACGCCGAGCGGCAGCAGGGCTGATCAGCCGAGATCGAGCTTCGGCTGCGGCGTCGTCTTGGCGCGCGGCAGGGTCACCCCGGCCATCAGAACTTTCAGCGCGCGCAGCGAGCGCGA
>NZ_CAFJ01000629.1 GCF_000239795.1 Bradyrhizobium sp. STM 3809
TTCACCCGGCATTCCCTGCGCCCTCTGCACTGTTTGCGAGGGACGAACTGAGAGCAGGCCTCGGGCATCATGTGCCGCGAGACCGCGTCCCCATGTCGATCGCTGTTTGAGACGTAAATCGGATTCGAGCGGCCGTAGGGTGGGCAAAGCAGCCGCCCGCAGGGCGGTCGCGTGCCCACCGCGCATCGGCACCGGTGGTGGGAATGGTGGGCACGGCGCGCGGTGGAGCGGAGCAAACAACTCACGACTCGGCGCGCCTTTGCCCACCCTACGGACTAATTTACGCCGAGCCATCGCGCGCCGTGTCCACCGCGCATCGGCATCGGTGGTGGCCATGGTGGGCACGGCGCGCGATGCAGCGGGGCCAACAACACACGGCTCGGCGCGCCTTTGCCCATCCTACAGACCGTCGCCAGCCAGACCCACGCCGTCGTCCCGGACAAGCCTGCCGACGCGCAGCGGCGGCGGGCGCCGATCCGGGACCCATACGCCGTGGCGGATGCATTGGGCAAAGGGCCAATGACCAGCGTGGCCCAAACCGCTCCCTCGGGGTATGGGTCCCGGCGTTCGCCGGGACGACAGTGTTGGTTGGAGCGGCCGGACGGGCAGATCAGCGGTGATTGCTGTTGCCACCACGCCGCCGGCTCACCGGCGACGTAACGACGCGAGGCGGCCTCAGGCCGCCAGCGCGCCGCGGACGACGTCGATGATGCGGGCCTGCGTGGCTTCGTCGAGATAGGCGTGCATCGGCAGGCTGATGACGTCGGCGGAGAGCTGCTCGCTGACCGGCAGGCCGCCATCGGCGCTCGGGAAGATGCGGTAGGCGGTCTGCTGGTGCATCGACTTCGGATAATACACCATGGTCGGAATGCCCTGTGCCTTCAACGCCGCGGCGAAGGTGTCGCGGTCGACGCCCCTCGGCAGACGGATGGTGTATTGCGCCCACACCGAGGTGCAGCCCTCGACGAGACGCGGCACCTTGACGACATCGGCCAGCGCCGCGGTGTAGCGCTCGGCGACCTTGTTGCGGGCGGTGATCTCGTCCTCGAAGATCCTGAGCTTCTCGATCAGGACGGCGGCCTGGATCGTGTCGAGTCGCGCGGTGAGGCCGAGGCGGACGTTGTCGTATTTGTCGCTGCCGCCGCCATGGGCGCGCACGCTGCGCAGGCGCTCCAGCAGGCCGGCATCGTCGGTGAGGATGGCGCCGCCGTCGCCGAAGCAGCCGAGCGGCTTGGCCGGATAGAAGCTGGTGGCGGTGGCCAGGCCGAAGGTGCCGAGGCGGCGGCCCTTGTAGCTGGCGCCAAAGCCCTGCGCGGCGTCGTCGAGCACGAACAGGCCCTCGTCGGCGGCGATCGCGGCGACCGCATCATGATCGGCGGCCTGGCCGAACAGATCGACCGGGATCACCGCCTTCGGCTTCAGGCCGAGCCGCTTCGCGGTGGCGATGCCGCGGCGGAGCGAGGCCGGATCGATGTTGAAGGTGTCCTCCAGCACGTCGACGAAGACAGGCGTGGCGCCGGTCAGCGCGACCGACTCGCCGGTGGCGCAGAAGGTGAAGGACGGGCACAGCACGGCGTCGCCCGGGCCGATGCCCTGGGCCATCAGCACCATCAGCAGCGCGTCGGTGCCGCTGGAGCAGCTCACGGCATATTTGGCGCCGCAGAACTCGGCCAGTTCCTTCTCGAGCTGGATCACCTCGGGGCCGCCGAGAAACTGGCAGTGCGCGAGCACGCGGGCGACCGCGTCATCGAGGGACTTGCCGAGTCGCTGGCGCTGCGCGGCGGTGTCGATGAACGGAATGGGCTGATGACGCAAATGCTGGTTCATGAGCTCTGACACGCTTTCGGAAACGGAAATGGGTGGAGCGAGGACGCGACTAGCCGGCGGCGGCGCGGCGCTTGGTGGCGGCGGCCTCGGCCGGGCGATGGCTGGAGGTCTCCAGGCACTGCGTGGCGATGGCCAGACTCGCGACGCCCTCGTCGCCGGTGACGGCGGGCGAGGTGCCGGAGCGCACGGCATGCAGGAACGCGATCAGCTCGGCGCGCAGCGGCTCGTCATGGCCGACCGGCAGATGCCGCATCGAGTAGCTGCCGTCCGGCTTGAAGCCGAAGCATTCGGTGACCTGCCGCGTCAACAGGTCGCCCATGATGTACTTTCCGCGCGTCGCGACCGTGACGTTGCGCGCCTTGAACGGCGTCAGCCAATTGGTGTTGATGTGCGCGAGCACGCCGGAGGCGGTGCGGAACTGCAAGAGCGCGATATCCTCGCGCTCGGCCACCGCGCTCGACAGCTGCGGCTGCACTTCGACGATGTCGGACTCGGTGAACCAGCGGATCAGGTCGATGTCGTGCACGGCGAGGTCGATGACGACGCCGACATTGGACATGCGCGGCGGGAACGGGCCGACGCGGGTGATGGCGATCGACAGGATGTCCTCGCCCGCGATCGCCTTCTTGATCGCGGCGACCGCCGGGTTGAAGCGCTCGACATGGCCGATCATCAGGGTGACGCCGGCGCGATGCGCGGCCGATACGATCTCCCTGCCCTCCTCCACCGTGGAGGCGATCGGCTTCTCGACGAGGAGATGCACCTTGCGGGCGATGCAGGCGAGCGCGAGCTCGTGATGCAGATGGGTGGGCGCTGCGATGGTGACGGCGTCGACGCCTTCGGCGACGAGCTGATCGAGGCTCTCGAAGGTCGGGCAGTTAGCGAGCTCGGTGACGCGGCTGCGATGCGCGGGCAAGGGATCGACGACGCCGACGAGGTGGACATCGGGAAGGCCAGCGAGCACGCGGGCATGGTTGCTGCCCATCACGCCGGCTCCGATCACGCCGACCCGCAGCGCCTGCCTCAGCTCGGCCTTGTGGCCCGCCCCCTTGGAACTCATGTCGCTCGACCCCATCAGAATCACGGAATGGCCATAACAGTTAACGAACTGCAAATCAGCCGGCGAAGCTCTCCTAGCATGTCACTTCAGGCGAGGCGAACGCGGAAACCTTTTTCAGGACACGATTTGATTCAGAAAGTTACATCGCAGGAGGAGGAAAAGCGGAGCAGTTTGAAGGGCCTGCGGCATGGCCTTCGCGTGTGGTAGAGGCCTTGCTCAACGATCGCGACAGGCGGCCGAGACGGTGGATGAGGTCGTTCACGCCTGCGTGTGGGGCACGTGCGGAGGTAACGCAATGGACCGGGCCGGCGAAGACAGGGCGATGCCACACATGCGGGAGTATGCCCATGACCATCCGCCTCGCCTCGTTTCGCCACGCCTTGCACGTCGCCCTGCTGCTCGCGTCGTTCGCGCCCTGGGCGCCATCCGCCGCCGCGACGGCGGAGCGGCCGGTCGTGATCGAGCTGTTCACCTCGCAGGGCTGCTCGTCCTGCCCGCCGGCCAATGCGTATCTCAACGAGATGGTGCGCGAGCGCCGCGACGTGCTGCCGCTCGCCTTCCACGTCACCTATTGGGACCGGCTCGGCTGGAAGGACCCGTTCTCACTGGCCGCCGCGACCGACCGCCAGGCCCGCTACGGCAGCCGTTTCGGCGACGGCTCCTACACGCCGGAGATCGTGGTCGACGGGATCACGAGCCATGTCGGCTCGAACAGAGCGGAGGTGGGTCCGGCGATCGATCGCGCCAGGGGCAAGAGCGTAACGGCAGCCAGTATGAAGCTCGCGCGCAACGGCGACAGGCTGACGGTGGACGTCGGCGGCGGCGAAGGCCGCGGCCGTCTCCTCCTGGTCGGCTTCGATCGCCGGCACGAGACGGCGATCCGCCGCGGCGAGAATGGCGGCCGGACGCTGGAGGAATTGAACGTGGTGCGCTCGGTGCGATCGCTCGGCGACTGGAGCGGCGCCGCGCTGCGGCTGAGCGAGCCGATGCCGGAGGGCGAGGATGCGGCGGTGCTGCTGGAGGCGCCGGACGGCCGCATCGTCGGCGCCGCGCGCTTGTAGTCGCCAGGGGTCAGGAGGAGGAGCAGTAACGGCGCCAGAACTGACGATAGCCCTCCTCGACCTTGCGCGTGTAGGTCTCGACATTGCCGGCCGCGGAGCCCGCGACCATCGCCGGCAGCGCGGCGCGCAGTCTGGCCAGCTCCGCCGGCTGCGCGGCATGTCTCAGCGCGATCGCGAGGTAGCCGTCATCGTCGGCCGCCACGAAGTCGCCGAGCCCGACCGCAATGTTGATGGCCGCCGCCGCACGTGCCGCGGCGCCCTTCCCGAGCTTGCAGATCACGGGCACGCCGGCCTGCAGCGACTCCCAGGTGCTGACGCCGCCATTCTGCGGGAACGGATCGAGCGACAGGTCGATGGCGGCGAACTGCGCGATGTGCTGATCGCGCGTCGACAGGCCCAGACAGGTGACGCGCTGCTCGGCAATGCCATGGGCGACGAAGCGGGCGACCAGCGCATCGCGCACCAGGGCGTCGTCGAGCGCGCCGTTCTTGATGATGATCCGCGAGTCCGGCAGCGCCGCCATCAGCCGCGACCACAGCGCGAGCGCGGGATCGGAGATCTTGTCGATGCGGTTGAACACGCCGAACGTGACGTATCCGTTGCGCAGCATCGGCAGCGGCGTGGGCTGCCAGCCCTGCAGCGGGTCGGTGGTGATGACGGCCGGCAGATCGTGGACCTGCTCGGCAAACAGGTGACGGACATCCTCCGGCACGGTGACCGGATCGGCGAAGAAATAGTCCATCGTCGGCAGGCCCGTGCCGGTGCCGCTGCCCCAGGCCGTGACCTGGATCGGCGCCGGCTTGCGGGCGAACACCGGCAGGCGGTTGCCGGCGGAATGGCCGGAGAGATCGACCAGGATGTCGACGGCGTCGGCCTCAATGCGCTCCGTGAGCTCCTCGTCGGACATCTGCCAGGCATCGACCCAGACGTCGGCGGCGGCGCGGCACTGCGCCGTCATCGTGTCCTGCAGCGGCGAACAGGAATAGCAGACGACCTTGAACGCCTGATGGTCGTGATGGCGCAGCACCGGCAGGAACACCAGCGCGGCCGAATGCGTCCGGAAGTCGGAGGAGACATAGCCGACGGTGAGCCGCCGCTCCGGATCGCGCTCGCGCACCGGCGCCGGCCGCCGCGCGATCCGGGCGCCGATCCGCGTCCACCATTCACGCCTGACGGCTTGATGCTGGACGAAATCGGTGTCCGGCATGAAGTCGAGCAGGAAGATCTTGGCGGTGATCGCATCGCCAAAGTCGGGCTTGATCTCGAGCGCCCGCTCGAAGTGCTGCAGGCCCGTGGCGAGATCGCCCTGCTTGCAGAAGCATTCGCCGAGCCAGGTCCAGGCGACCTCCGACTGCGGGGTCTGCTCCAGCACCTTGCGGCAGGCATCCATCGCCGGCGCGATGTTGTCCCTGACGACGCTGAGCTGGGCAAAGCCCATCAACGCCACGTCCTGCCGCGGCTCGATCGCGAGCGCCGCCTGGAAATCGGCCATCGCCTGATCGAACCGGCCGGCCTGCTGATGCAGCCGGCCGCGCTGCGCCAGCACCTGGGGGGCGCGCGGCCTGATCGACAGCGCCGCATCGAACGCCGCGAGCGCGGCGTTGGAATGGCGCAGATTGATGCTGGCGAGGCCCTTGCCGAACATCGCCTCCATGTGCCGCGGGTTGAGCGACAGCGCCCGGTCGAAGCTCTGATCGGCCTCGACGTTGCGCCCGAGCGGCAGCAGCGCCATGCCGCGGTTGCAATAGGCGTCGGCGTAGTCCGGCTTCAGCGCGATCGCCCGGTCATGAGCTGCAATCGCTTCCTCCGGCAGGCCCAGGCGCATCAGCGTGTTGCCGAGCCCGGTGATCGCGACCAGCAGATTTGGCTTCAGCGCGACCGCCCGCTCCTGGCACTTGCGCGCCTCCTCGTAGCGCTTGCGGTTGAACAGGGCGAGGCCGAGATTGGACAGGGCCTCGGCATGGCGCGGCTCGATCTCGACCGCCCTCGTCAGCGCCTGCTCGGCGAGTTCGAACTGGCCGCCGTCGAGCGCCACCACGCCGAGCAGGTGCAGGGCATCGACATGCGCAGGGAGAAGCGCCAGGATCTGGCCACAGATCTCCTGCGCCTCGGACGGGCGTCCGGCGCGATAGGCCGCGACCGCACGCGGCATCAGCTCGTCCGCCTGCTTGCGGTGCTTCTTCTGCAGCCGCGCATTCTGAAACGCGCGGGACCCGACATCGCTCGCCAAAGCTGGCCTCCACGGCATGATCGACAGAACCGGAACGCAGATGAACTCAGCTGCGGCATGGTGCTATGCCGCACGCGACAGACCTCAGCGAGAGGCCGTGCAGTAACGGCGCCAGAACAGGCGATAGGCCTCTTCGACCTTGCGTGCGTAGGTCGCGACGTTGCCGGCCGCAGAATTGGCCACCCGCGCCGGCAGCTCCGCCCGCAGCGTCGCCAGTTCGGCAGGCTGCGCGGGCCAACGCGTGGCGATCGCGATGTAGCCCTCATCGTCCTCGGCCACCCAGCCGCCGAGCCCGACCGCCGTGACGATCGCCGCGGCCGCGCGCGACGCCGCACTCGCTCCGAGCCTGGCGATGACCGGCACGCCGGCCTGCAGCGATTCCCAGGTGCTGACGCCGCCATTCTGCGGGAACGGATCGAGCGAGATGTCGACCTGCGCGAATTGGGCGATCTGCTGCTCGCGGGTCGACCAGCCGAGACAGGTGATGCGGTCCTGCGTCACGCCATGCGCGGCGAAGCGTGCCAGCAGCCGGTCACGCAGCACGGGATCGTCGAGCGAGCCGCTTTTGATGACGATGCGCGAGTCCGGCAGCTCGCGCATCAGGCGCGTCCAGACCGCAAGCGTCGGCTCGGTGATCTTGTCCAGCCGGTTGAAGACGCCGAAGGTGACGAAGCCGTTGCGCAGCATCGGCAGCGGCGTCGGCGTGAGTCCCGGCAGCGCCTCCGTGGTGATCACCGCAGGCAGATCGTGAACCTGCTCGGCGAACAAGGGGCGCGCCGCCTCGGGCACCGTCACCGGATCGGCAAAGAAGTAGTCGATCGTCGGCAGTCCGGTGCCGGTGCCGCTGCCCCAGGCTGTGACCTGAATGGGCGCCGGCTTGCGGGCAAACAGCGGCAGCCGGTTGCCGGCGGAATGGCCGGAGAGATCGACCAGGATATCGACGCCGTCGGCCTCGACGCGCTCGGCGAGTTCGTCGTCGGACATCTGCGTCGCATCCACCCAGACATCGGCGCACGATTGGAATTGCGCCGTCACGGCGTCCAGCACCGGCGAACAGGCATAGCAGCAGATCCGGAACTCCTGTCGGCTGGCGTGCTTCAGCACCGGCAGATAGGTCAGCGCCGCGGAATGGTTCCGGAAGTCGGAGGAGACGTAGCCGATGGTGAGACGCCGCTCCGGATCGAGATCGCGCGGCGGCGGCGATCTCCGGGCGATGTGGCTGCCGATCCGCTCCCACCATTCGCGCCGGACAGCCTGATGCAGCTCGAAATCGGAGCCGGGCATGAATTCGAGCGTGAAGATCTTGGCCGTCATCGCCTCGGCGAAATCCGGCTTGATGTCCAGGGCGCGATCGAAATGCGCGATCGCTTCGGCGATTTCGCCCTGCTTGGCGTAGCAGATACCGAGCCAGAGCCAGGCATCCTGCGAGCGCGGATTCTGCTCGAGGATCTTGCGGCAGGCATTGACGGACCAGGCGATGTCCTTGAAATGGCCGAGCTGGGCCTTGCCGAGCAGCGCCACCTCCAGGGTCGGATCCTGCGCCAGCGCTGCCTCGTAGTCGGCCATCGCCTGATCGAACCGTCCGGACATCTGGTGCACCCGCCCGCGCTGGGCAAGCACCTGCGGCGCGCCGGGCTTGATCGCGAGCGCGGCGTCGAAGGCGGCGAGCGCGGCGGTGAGGTGCCGCAGGTTGAAGCTCGCAAGTCCCTTGCCGAACATCGCCTCCATGTGCCGCGGATTGAGCGACAGCGCGCGGTCGAAGCTGTGGGTCGCCTCCGCGTTGCGGCCGAGCGGGATCAGAGCCATGCCGCGGTTGCAATGGGCATCGGCATAGTCCCGCTTCAACGCGATGGCGCGGTCATGCGCGGCGATCGCCTCCTCCGGCAGGCCGAGGCGCATCAGCGTGTTGCCGAGTCCGGTCTGCGCGACCAGGAGATTGGGCTTCACGGCGATCGCCCGCTCCTGGCATTTGCGCGCCTCGTCGTAGCGCTTGCGGTTGAACAGCGCGAGGCCGAGATTGGACAGCGCCTCGGCGTGGCGCGGCTCGATCTCCACGGCCTTCGTCAGCGCCTGCTCGGCGAGATCGAGCTGGCCGCCGTCGAGCGCCGTGACGCCGAGCAGGTGCAGCGCATCGAAGTGGTCGGGCAGCAGCGCCAGGATCTGTCCGCAGATCGCCTGCGCCTCGGCGCGCCGCCCGGCGCGATAGGCCGCGACCGCGCGCGGCATGAGGTCATCGACATGCTTGCGGTGCTTCTTCAGGAGCCGCGCATTCTGAAATGCGCGCGAACCGACATTGCTTGCCAAGAGTGGCCTCCAAGGGCTGACGCAAAGCACTCAACTCGACGCAACGCGGGAAACCAGAACAGGACGCCGGACTGCACCTGCGCAATCCGTGCTGCGGCGTCAGACGGCCGCACAAAAATCGCGCCAGAACTGGCGATAGCCTTCCTCGACCTTGCGCGTGTAGGTCTGGACGTTGCCGGCGGCGGAATTGGCTACTCGGCCCGGCAGCTCGGCCCTGACGCGCGACAGCTCGGCGGGATCAGCTGCATGCTTCAGCGCGATCGCGATATAGCCGTCATCGTCCTCGGCGACCCACGCGTCGAGACCGATCGCCTTGACGATCGCGCCGCCGGCGCGCGACGCCGAGCTGTTGCCGAGCTTGGCAACGACCGGCACGCCGGCCTGCAGCGACTCCCAGGTGCTCACGCCGCCATTCTGAGGGAACGGATCGAGCGAGATGTCGATCCCGGCGAAAGCGGCAATGTGCTCCTGCCGCATCGACGAGCCGATGCAGGTCAGCCGATGCTCGGCGATGCCTTGCGCGGCGAACCGCGCGATCAGGCCGTCGCGCAGGAAGGCATCGTCGAGCGCGCCGTTCTTGATCACGATCCGCGCCGACGGGATCGCGCGCAGCAGCACAGCCCAGACATTGAGGACCTGATCGGAGATCTTGTCGATGCGGTTGAAGACGCCGAAGGTGACATGGCCATTGCGCAGCATCGGCAGCGGCGTCGGCTGGGCGTCGGGCAGCGGGTCCGTCGTGATCAGCGCCGGCAGGTCGTAGACTCGTTCGGCGAACAGCGGCCGGACGGCCTGGGGCACCGTGACGGGATCGGCGAAGAAATAGTCCATGGTCGGCAGACCGGTTCCCGTGGCGTTGCCCCAGGCCGTGACCTGGATCGGCGCGGGCTTGCGCGCGAACACCGTCAGACGGTTGCCGGCCGAGTGGCCGGACAGGTCGACGAGAATATCAACCTGATCGGCCTGGATGCGATCGGCGAGCTCATCGTCGGACATCTGCATGGCATCGACCCACACGTCAGCCGCCGCCTTGCACTG
>NZ_CAFJ01000628.1 GCF_000239795.1 Bradyrhizobium sp. STM 3809
ACCGCGCGAGCCGCCGGACTCATCGTCCAACGCGCGCTGCTCAACTCAACAACAACTCCATTCCCGGATCACCCTTCGCCATGGCGCGCTGATAGGCCGGGCGGGCGGCGATGCGCGACAGATAGGCGCGGACGTTCGGGTATGGCGCGAGATCATAGGGCAGGAAGTAGCGCATGGTGGTCAGCGAGAACACCGTCATGATGTCGGCCGCCGTGAGCGCGCCGCCGGCGAGGTAGTCCGCCTCGCTGCAGCGCGCCTCGACATGCGCGAAGGCGCGGTCGAGCCGCGCGCGCATCGCGGCAAGCAGGGCATTGTCCTCGGGCAGGTTGAGCCGGTTCAGGATCATCATCCGCCCCATCGCCGCCTGCAGGGTGCCGTTGGCGAAATGAAACCAATAGAGATATGACGCGAAATCGGGATCACCGGGCCCGGGCCGCAAGCGGCCCTGGCCGTACCTGGCGATGATGTAGTCGACCACCGCGCCGGACTCGGCGAGCACGAGCTCGCCGTCGGTGATGACCGGCGCGGCGCCGATCGGATGCAGCGCCTTGTACTCCGCCGGCGCCAGGATCGTCCTGGCGTCGCGGGCGTAGCATTTCAGCTCGTAGGGAATCTCCAGCTCCTCGCAGAGCCAGACGATGCGCTCGGATTGCGACTTGCCGAGATGATGAACCGTCAGCATGGCGCTACTTCACCATCGCGCCGTAGACGATGTCCTGCACCTGCTCGCGATAATATTTGCGCAGATCGCCCGGCGCCGCGGTGCCGACCACGACGACGAGGCGCTCCCTGGGATCGCAGAAGAACTGCGTGCCGAAGGCGCCGTTCCAGCTGAACTCGCCGGGATTGCCGGGCACCGCGGACAGACCCTCGCTGACGCGCACCGCGACGCCAAGCCCGAAGCCGAAGCCGGCGCGATGCGGCTCGACATTGGCCACCGTGTTCTTGATCTCGGGTCCGAGATGGTTGGAGGTCATGTGATGCACCGTCTTCGGGCTGAGGATGCGGGCGCCGTCGAGCTCGCCGCCATTGAGCAGCATCTGGCCGAAGCGGATGTAGTCGCCGATGGTCGCGAACGAGCAGGCGCCTCCGCAGTCCGACTTGGTCGGCGTGTCCAGGAGCTTGATCGCCTGCGGCTTGCCGGTGAGCGGATCGTTGGGGAACGGCCGCGCCAGACGCGGCCGCTGCGCGTCCGTCGGCGCGAAGGTCGCATCGTTCATGCCGAGCGGCTTCCAGACATTGTTGGCGAGATATTCGCCGAGCCGCTGCTCGCTGACCTTCTCGATCACGGCGCCCAGCACGTCGATCGAGAAGCCATATTCGAACTGCGTGCCCGGCTGATGCGCCAGCGGCAGCTTGGTGATGCGCTCGATGAACGCCTGGGTGTCGCCCTCGATCGCCGGCGCGATGCCGTCGGGATAGAGCCGCGCCACCGGGCTCGCGCTGTCGGGCCGGCCGCCATACATCAGGCCGGAGGTATGGCGATAGAGATCGTGGATGAGGATCGGCCGGGCCTGCGGAACGAGTTGCATCGCGCCGTCGGCCTGGACGACGCCGACCTTCATGTCGGCGAACGCCGGATAGTAGTCCGCGAGCTTCGCCTGCAGCGGCAGCCGGCCCTGCTCCATCAAGGTGAGCCCGGCCACCGCGGCCATCGGCTTGGTCATCGACGCCAGCGCGAAGATCGCATCGAGCGGCATCGGCGTGCCCTTGACCGGATCGAGCTGGCCATAGGCCTTGTAGTGCACCAGCTTGCCATCGCGCGCGATCGCCACCACCGCACCGGGCACGCGCTTGGCGGCGATCTCGCGGGCGAAGAAATCGTCCATGCGTGCCAGGCCGGATGCCGAGAAGCCGACCTCGTCGGGCCTGGCTTCGGGCAGGGGCGCGGCGGCGAGCGGCGTGGCGAGCGCGGTGAAGGCTGCGGCTGCGGCCGCGAAGATCAGTCTGTTCAAGAGCACCTCCCTGAGGCGAACCCGATCCCGCTTGTCGGCGCGGGATTCGGTGACGTCCGCTTGCTCAAGCAGTAGGGCAGCAGGCAGCGAACGACAAGCGCTCGCAACAGGGATGCATCGCGGCGACGATCATGTTCGCGACTGCACAAAGTGACCTCATCGCGCGGGGTGCGCTGATGCAGACCTGCCAAACAGCACGACAACTGGCAGCCACGTCCCCCGAGAGATCACGCGGTATGGGTCCCGGCGTTCGCCGGGACGACAGCGGAGAGTGTGGCGAGCAGCCTGCCCAATCCTCCGCTGTCGTCCCGGCCTCGAGCCGGGACCCATAAACACCGATGCCCGAGGTGGATAACACTGGAGCCACAGCGCTGCATTAGTGGCGGGAACAGCGCGCGCCTGGGAGGATTGATCACGCCAATCCCTCAATTGAGATCATCACCATGACCGCAGCCGAACTCGCCAATCACTATCGCGCTTACATCGTCTGCCTCAATGCACAGGCATGGCCGGCGCTTGGCGACTTCGTGCACGATGATGTCGTCCATAACGGTCGCCATCTTGGCCTCGCCGGCTATCGCGATATGCTGATCGCCAACTTCGCCGACATTCCCGATCTTCGCTTCAACATCGGCCTGCTGCTGTCCGACCCACCGCGCGTCGCGTGCCGGCTGGATTTCGACTGCACGCCGTCGGCCGAATTCCTCGGCCTGCCCGTGAACGGCCGGCGCGTCACTTTTGCGGAGAACGTGTTCTACGAGTTCCGCGATGGCAGAATCGTGCAAGTGTGGTCGGTGATCGACAAGACGGCGATCGAGACGCAGCTCTGAGTAGGATCGTCATTGCGAGCGCAGCGAAGCAATCCAGAGTCCCGCCCACCGCCCTGGATTGCTTCGCTGCGCTCGCAATGACGGAGCAAGTCGATAGCGATCGCGCAAAATTGAAGAGTTGTTAGTTCGCGCAGTCCTCACCCGATCGCGACGCCGCCACCGATGGTCCGGTTCAGCACCTGCGTCGTGCGCTCGATGCGCTCAGCCGCGGCGTTCAGCGCCTTGGCCACCGCGACCTGCGTCGCGCGGGCGCGGTCGCTGGCCTGGTTGCGGACGTTGCGCAGGCCCTCGAGCTCCTGCTCGAGCATCTGGACGCGCTGGTTGGCGTCGATCAGCTCATCGCACACGGTGAGCGCGGCCATGACGGTCAGACGGGCGTCGCCGATCTCGCCGAACTTGCCGCGCAGATTGGTGATGCGCGTCTCCAGGCTCTCGGCGAGCTTCAGGAGCCTCAGCTCCTGGCCCTCCTCGCAGGCCATGCGGTATTGGCGGCCGTTGATGGTGACGTTGATGTGGCTCATTCGTCATCCTCGTCGTCTGGGCCGCCGTCCTGCCCGCCGCCATTGAGCACCGCGCGAATGGTGCCGATCGCGGTGTCGAGACGTTCGGCGATCTCGCGGTTGGTGCGCTCCAGCCGGCGCGTCTTCATCAGCGAGCCGTCGAGCTCGTCGGCGAGGCGCGAACGGTCGGCGCCGAGCGCCTGGATGCGGGTCGCCAGCTCGTCCTCGTCACGATCGGCCTCGCGCCGCCGCTCGACCGCACTCTCCAGCGCGTCGAGCGCGGTCATCAGGCGCCGCGTCGCCGCCTCCAGATCGGCGGCGCCGGGTTCCACCTGGCCGGCAAGATTGGCAGGGTGATCGTTCATGACGCGGATGCGAGGCCCTTATACCGCCTGGGGATAGCGACAAAAGCCGCTGTCCGGCAAGCGTTTACGGGCAAAATCTTACGTGCTGGGCGAGCCAAGTGCAACGCTCGGCCGAAACTATGCACTACTAAGCAACTTTTGGGACGCCCGGGACGTTGCATTGCCTTTGATTCCCGGAACTGAGGTGCTAATCAGCCCGCAAAATCCCGGCCCGCCAGCAATACCGGCGGCTCTCCTGTCATCAGCATTTCACGTTTGGACGGATTCCAGCATGACGCAGGTCGATCATTCCCGCATGGCCAATGCCATCCGCGCGCTCGCAATGGACGCCGTCGAGAAGGCGAAATCGGGCCATCCCGGCCTGCCGATGGGCGCCGCCGACGTCGCCACCGTGCTGTTCACCCGCGTGCTGAAATACGACGCGGCCGCGCCCGCCTGGCCGGACCGCGACCGCTTCGTGCTGTCGGCCGGCCACGGCTCGATGCTGCTCTATGCGCTCTTGTATCTGACCGGCAACCAGGAGATGACGCTCGACCAGATCAAGCGCTTCCGCCAGGTCGATTCGCTCACCCCCGGCCATCCCGAGAATTTCCGCACCAAGGGCATCGAGACCACCACCGGGCCGCTCGGCCAGGGCATCTCGACCGCGGTCGGCATGGCGCTCGCCGAGAAGATGCTGCAGGCGGAGTACGGCAAGAAGATCGTCGACCATCACACCTATGTGCTGGCCTCCGACGGCGACCTGATGGAGGGCATCTCCCAGGAAGCGATCGCGATGGCCGGGCACTGGAAGCTCAACAAGCTGATCGTGCTGTGGGACGACAACGGCATCTCGATCGACGGCCCGCTGTCGATCGCCGATTCGGTCGACCAGGTGAAGCGCTTCAAGTCCGCCGGCTGGGCCGCCGAGCTGATCGACGGCCATGATCCCGAGGCGATCGCGGCGGCGATCGCGCGGGCGCAGAAGTCGAGCCGGCCGTCGCTGATCGCCTGCAAGACCACGATCGGCTACGGCGCGCCGACCAAGGCCGGCACCTCCAAGGTGCATGGCGAGGCGCTCGGCGCGGAGGAGCTGAAGGGCGCGAAGGAGAAGCTCGGCATTTCCCAGGAGCCGTTCTCGGTGCCCGACGACGTGCTCGCCGCCTGGCGCGAGGCCGGACGCCGCGGCGCTGCGGCGCGCGCCGAGTGGGAGACCCGGCTCGGCGAGATGGGCCCGCGCAAGCGCGCGGAGTTCGAGCGCCGGCTGCGCCACGAGCGTCCCGCGGCGCTGGCAAAGGCGCTGAAGGACCACAAGAAGGCGCTGCTGGAGAACCCGCTGAACATCGCGACCCGCAAGTCGTCGGAAGCCGCGATCGAGGTGATCGCCGCGGCGATGCCGTTCGAGTTCGTCGCCGGCTCCGCCGATCTCACCGGCTCCAACAACAACAAGGCGAAATCGGCCACCTCGTTTTCGGCCAAGACGCCGAAGGGCCGCTTCATCCATTACGGCATCCGCGAGCACGGCATGGCGGCGTGCATGAACGGCATCTTCCTGCATGGCGGCTTCGCGCCGAACGGCGCCACCTTCCTGGTGTTCTCGGACTACGCGCGCGGCGCGATGCGGCTGTCGGCGCTGATGGGCGCGGGCGTGGTTTATGTGATGACCCACGATTCGATCGGCCTCGGCGAGGACGGCCCGACCCACCAGCCGGTCGAGCATCTCGCCAGCTTGCGCGCGATCCCGAACATGCGCGTGTTCCGCCCGGCCGACGCGGTCGAGACCGCGGAGTGCTGGGAGCTCGCGCTCAACCGCACCAACGGCCCGACCGTGCTGGCGCTGACGCGGCAGAACCTGCCGCAGCTGCGCACGTCCGCGCCGGCGGACAATCCCTGCAGCCATGGCGGCTATGAGCTGGTCGCGGCGCAAGGGGACGCCAAGGTGTCGCTGTTCGCCACCGGCTCGGAGGTCGAGATCGCGGTCGCCGCGCAGAAGCAGCTCGCCGAGCGCGGCATTCCCGCGCGCGTCGTCTCGGTCCCCTCGCTGGAGCTGCTGCTGGAGCAGCCGGCCGAAGCGAAGGCCAAGATCATCGGCCACGCGCCGGTCAAGATCGCGATCGAGGCCGCGGTGCGCTGGGGCTGGGACGCCGTGATCGGCACCGACGGCATCTTCATCGGCATGCATTCGTTCGGCGAGAGCGGCCCCTACAAGGAGCTGTACAAGCATTTCGGCATCACCGCCGAAGCGGCGGTGGATGCGGCGGTGAAGCGGCTGGGGTGATCGTTCTCAAGCAGCTGCATCGCCCCTGGCGACGCTCGACCCTCATGGTGAGGAGGCGCGTAGCGCCGTCTCGAACCATGAGGCCCGCCTCGAAGACAGGGGCCTCGCCCTTCGAGACGACCGCCTGCGGCGGTCTCCTCAGGGTGAGGAGATGCATTGACTGTGACGCGGCAAGGCGAGGACAATACGAGAGCCCGTGCGCCTTGAGGCGTCGGTTGTCCTGATCTTCCGGAAGCTTCCCTCGCACCATGCCCGCAGCCCCTAACGCCCCGACCGACACCGCCGATCGCGCGCTGGCGGTGCTGCATTCGGTGTTCGGGCTGCCCGGGTTTCGCGGCGCGCAGGAGAAGGTGGTCCGGCATGTCGCCGATGGCGGCAATTGCCTGGTGCTGATGCCGACCGGCGGCGGCAAGTCGCTGTGCTATCAGTTGCCGGCTCTCTTGCGCAAAGGCTGCGGCATCGTGGTGTCGCCGCTGATCGCGCTGATGCGCGACCAGGTCGCCGGCCTGATCGAGGCCGGCGTCAACGCCGCCGTGCTGAACTCCACATTGTCGCGCGAGGAGGCCGACGAGGTCGAGCGGCGGCTGATCGTCGGCGATCTCGATTTGCTCTATGTCGCCCCCGAACGACTGGTGACGCCGCGCTGCCTGTCGCTGCTGGAGCGCGCCGAGATCGCGCTGTTCGCGATCGACGAGGCGCATTGCGTGTCGCAATGGGGCCATGACTTCCGCCCGGAATATATCGGCCTCTCGGTGATTGCCGAGCGCTTCCCCGACGTGCCGCGGATCGCGCTGACCGCGACCGCCGACGAGCTGACACGCAAGGAGATCGCCGAGCGGCTCAGCCTGACCGACGCGCCGCAATTCGTCGCGAGCTTCGACCGTCCCAACATCCGCTACGAGATCGTCGACAAGCACAACGGTCCGGCGCAGCTCAAGGCCTTCATCAAGGAGCGCCATCCGGGCGACGCCGGCGTCGTCTACTGCCTGTCGCGCGCCAAGGTCGAGGACACCGCGGCGGCGCTGAACGAGGCCGGCATCACCGCGATCCCCTATCATGCCGGGCTCGATCCGGCGGTGCGCTCGCGCAACCAGGATCGCTTCATCAACGAGGACGGCGTCGTCGTCGTCGCCACCGTCGCCTTCGGCATGGGCATCGACAAGCCGGACGTGCGCTTCGTCGCGCATCTCGATCTGCCGAAGAGCATCGAGGCCTACTACCAGGAAACGGGCCGCGCCGGGCGCGACGGCAAGCCGTCCACGGCCTGGATGGCGTATGGGCTGTCGGACATCGTGCAGCAGCGCCGCATGATCGACGAATCCACCGGCGCCGACGCCTTCAAGCGGATGTCGATCCGCAAGCTCGACGCGCTGGTCGCGCTGGCCGAGACCGCCGGCTGCCGGCGCAAGCTGCTGCTGAGCTATTTCGGCGAGACGCCGGCGGGCGAGACTTGCGGCAATTGTGACAACTGCGTGTCGCCGCCGAAGATGCGCGACGGCAAGGTGATCGCGCAGAAGCTGTTGTCCTGCGCCTATCGCACCGGCCAGCGCTTCGGCGCCATGCACCTGATCGACGTGCTGGTCGGACGCGCCACCGAGCGCGTCAAGCAGTTCGGACACGATCAATTGTCAGTGTTCGGCATCGGCCGCGAGATGAACGAGAAGCAGTGGCGCGCGGCGCTGCGCCAGCTGGTGGCGATGGGCCATCTCGCCCCGGATAGCGAGGCCTATGGCGCGCTGAAGCTGACGGACACGTCCCGCGGCGTGCTGAAGGGCGAGACGCCGGTCATGCTGCGCGAGGAGACCGCGAGCACCCGCGCGATCCGCAGCAAATCCCGGCGGGGCGAGCTGGTGGCGCGTCCGGCTGCGGCCGCCGATGCCCCGCTGCTCGCGAGCCTCCGGGCGTGGCGCTCGGAGATCGCGCGCAAGCGTGGTGTACCAGCCTATGTCGTGCTGCACGACGCCACCATCGACGGCATCGCCAGCGCCCGCCCGACCACGCTCGGCCAGCTGCGCGATATACCAGGGATCGGCGACAAGAAGCTGGAGCATTATGGCGACGAACTGCTGGCGCTGATCACGGCTGCGCGCTCGCCAGGACCGGGATCGCCAGGACCGGGATCGCCACCAGACAGTTGAGATCGGCGCGAAAAAGGTCTACCAAAAGGGCCTTATCGTCCGCTCCCGTCCGGCAGAACCGGTCGGCATTAGTTCCAAAACCCTCGTGGCGCCCCGGTTCGGAGGACGCAGACGGGGACGAGAAACGTCATTGAAGGAGACGAAAATGGCAGTCCGGGTCGGGATCAACGGGTTTGGCCGCATCGGCCGCAACGTACTGCGCGCCATCGCGGAGTCGGGCCGCAAGGACATCGTGGTGGTCGGCATCAACGATCTCGGCCCGGTCGAGACCAATGCCCATCTGCTGCGCTTCGACAGCGTGCATGGCCGCTTCCCCCACACCGTGACCGTCGACGGCGACACGATCGATATCGGCCAGGGCAAGATCAAGGTCACCGCCGAGCGCGACCCGTCGAAGCTGCCGTGGAAGGATCTCGGCGTCGACATCGCGCTGGAATGCACCGGCATCTTCACCTCGAAGGACAAGGCCTCCGCGCATCTGACCGCCGGCGCCAAGCGCGTGCTGGTCTCGGCCCCCGCCGACGGCGCCGACGCCACCATCGTCTACGGCGTCAACCACACGTCGCTGACCAAGGATCACCTGGTCGTCTCCAACGGCTCCTGCACCACGAACTGCCTGGCGCCGGTCGCCAAGGTGCTGAACGACACGGTCGGCATCGAGACCGGCTTCATGACCACGATCCACGCCTACACCGGCGACCAGCCGACGCTCGACACCATGCACAAGGACCTCTACCGCGCCCGCGCCGCGGCGATGTCGATGATCCCGACCTCGACCGGTGCCGCCAAGGCGATCGGCCTGGTGCTCCCGGAGTTGAAGGGCAAGCTCGACGGCGTCGCGATCCGCGTGCCGACGCCGAACGTCTCGGTGGTTGACCTCAAGATCGTCGCCAAGCGCAACACCGAGCCGAAGGAGATCAACGAGGCGATCAAGCGCGCCGCCGAGCAGGAGCTCAAGGGCGTGCTCGGCTACACCAACGCGCCGAACGTCTCGATCGACTTCAACCACGACCCGCACTCCTCGACGTTCCACATGGACCAGACCAAGGTCATGAACGGCAACCTCGTGCGCGTGATGTCCTGGTACGACAACGAGTGGGGCTTCTCCAACCGCATGGCCGACACCGCCGTCGCGATGGGCAAGCTGCTTTAAGCCTGTCCCAGTCATTCCGGGGCGATGCGAAGCATCGAACCCGGAATCTCGAGATTCCGGGTTCGGTCCTGCGGACCGCCCCGGAATGACGACTGAGGAAGCGCTATGACCCTTCCCAATTGGCTCGGCATCCCCGGCGTACTGCTGCTGATCGGCTTGATCGCTTATGGCTTCCGCCAGGGCATGCGGGTGACGACCAAACAGGAAGGCAATCCGCCGGAAAACACCGACGGCTATAATGACCGCTGAATAGTCCCTCGTATTACGGTGGCTACAATGACTCAATTCCGAACCCTCGACGACGTCGACGTCAAAGGCAAGCGCGTGCTGCTGCGCGTCGATCTCAACGTGCCCATGGAGAATGGCCACGTCAGCGATGCCACGCGCCTGGAGCGCGTCGCGCCGACCATCAACGAGATCGCGAGCAAGGGCGGCAAGGTCATCCTGCTCGCCCATTTCGGCCGGCCGAAGGGCCGCGACGCCAAGGACTCGCTGAAGCCGGTGGCAGCCGCGCTGTCGCAAGTGATCAAGCGCCCCGTCGCATTCGCCGATGACTGCATCGGCGAGCACGCGGCCAAGGCGATCGCCACGATGAAGGATGGCGACGTGCTGTGCCTGGAGAACACCCGCTTCCACAAAGAGGAAGAGAAGAACGATCCGGCGTTCGTCGCTGAGCTCGCCAAGCTCGGCGACATCTGGGTCAACGATGCGTTCTCCGCCGCGCACCGCGCCCACGCCTCGACCGAAGGCCTCGGTCACAAGCTGCCGGCCTATGCCGGCCGCACCATGCAGGCCGAACTCGACGCACTCGACAAGGCGCTGGGCCGCCCGGCCAAGCCGGTGATCGCGATCGTCGGCGGCGCCAAGGTGTCGACCAAGATCGACCTCTTGGAGAACCTCGTCACCAAGGTCGACGCGCTGGTGATCGGCGGCGGCATGGCCAACACCTTCCTGCATGCGCAGGGCGTGCAGATCGGCAAGTCGCTGGCCGAGAAGGATCTCGCCGCGACTGCGCTGCGCATCATGGAGAAGGCGGAAGCCTCGAACTGCGCGATCATCCTGCCGGTGGATGCCACCGTCTCCTATCACTTCGCGGCCAACTCGCCGTCGTTCGCCTATGGCCTCGACGCGATCCCGCCGGACAGCATGATCCTCGACGTCGGCCCGCAATCGACCGCGCGCATCCACGCGGCGATCGACGACGCCGCCACGCTGGTGTGGAACGGTCCGCTCGGCGCCTTCGAGCTGAACCCGTTCGACCGCGGCACCATGGTCGCCGCCAGGCATGCGGCGGAGCGCACCAAGGCCAAGAAGCTGATCTCGGTGGCGGGCGGCGGCGATACCGTCGCGGCGCTGAACCAGGCCGGCGTGGCCGGCGATTTCAGCTACGTCTCGACCGCAGGCGGCGCCTTCCTGGAGTGGATGGAAGGCAAGCCGCTGCCCGGCGTCGAGGTGCTGAAAGTCTAAGACGCGGAGCTTGCCGGCCATGGATGTTTCTGTTATGTTCCATCCGTGGCTGAGACCCTGACAGACGCTGTCCATTCGATCCTGATCAAGATCCAGGAGAGCATCGCTGCGCTCCGGATCGAGGTAGGACAGTTCAGGCAGGACAATCGAGCCGAGCACGAGCGGATGGAGGCCTTGATCCGCAAGCAGCGTCGCGATTCCGCTGGCATGCTGGTCATGATGCGCGCAGCTGCCAGCGATTTCGACGAGCGGGTCAGCGCGGTCGAGGAGCGCATGGCGGCTCTCGAAGCCAGGAAAACCTGAGCCAACGCGCACGACGCCGTGAGCCAACGGCACTCGTTTCGGCTGCTCACCTCAACGGCGCCCAGTCCCGCACCCCTGCCCCCCTGCGTCGCCGCCACGCTTGGATTCCGCCCCCCACCGCGTTATGCACGGTGCAGCCGTTTCGACGCGTGCGCCAGCCGCCGCACGGTCCAATTCATGATCAGGGAGTTCCAGCCATGGCTCGTATTACGTTGCGTCAATTGCTCGACCACGCGGCGGAGCACGATTACGGCGTCCCCGCCTTCAACATCAACAACATGGAACAGGCGCTGTCGATCATGGAGGCGGCCAGCTCGACGGAGTCGCCGGTGATCATCCAGGCCTCGCGCGGCGCCCGCGCCTACGCCAACGACGTCATGCTCAAGCACATGATGGATGCGCTGACCGAGATCTATCCGCAGATCCCGATCTGCGTGCATCTCGACCACGGCAACGAGCCGGCGACCTGCATGACCGCGATCCAGTCCGGCTTCACCTCGGTCATGATGGACGGCTCGCTGAAGGCCGACGGCAAGACTCCGGGCGACTGGGAGTACAATGTCGGCGTCACCAGGACCGTGACCACGATGGCGCATCTTGGCGGCATCTCGGTCGAGGGCGAGCTCGGCGTGCTCGGTTCGCTCGAGACCGGCATGGGCGACAAGGAGGACGGCCACGGCGCCGAAGGCAAGCTGTCGCACGACCAGTTGCTGACCAATCCGGACGAGGCCGTGAAGTTCGTCCAGGAGACCAAGGTCGACGCGCTCGCGATCGCGATGGGCACCTCGCACGGCGCCTACAAGTTCACGCGCAAGCCGGACGGCGACATCCTCGCCATGAATGTGATCGAGGAGATCCACCGCAAGCTGCCGAACACGCATCTCGTGATGCACGGCTCCTCGTCGGTGCCGCAGGACCTGCAGGAGATCATCAATTCGTTCGGCGGCAAGATGAAGCCGACCTGGGGCGTGCCGGTGGCCGAGATCCAGCGCGGCATCAAGAACGGCGTCCGCAAGATCAACATCGACACCGACAACCGCATGGCGATGACCGGCCAGATCCGCAAGGTGCTGTCGCAGCACCCGGAGGAGTTCGATCCGCGCAAATACCTGAAGCCGGCGATGGAGGCGATGACGAAGCTCTGCAAGCAGCGCTTCGAGGAGTTCAACACCGCGGGCCAGGCGGGCAAGATCAAGCGCGTGCTGACCACCGCCGAGATGGCCAAGCGCTACGCCAAGGGCGAGTTGGATCCGAAGGTGGCCTGAGCTGGCCTGCAACCAGCTTTCTGGACCTCAGTGACCGCCAAGACCCCGGTCAGCTCCGCTCCCCCTTGCGGCAGGGCTATCGCATTTGAAGATCGCGGTCATGTGCTCGTCTCTCTCCACGTCGTCATGGCCGGGCTTGTGCCGGCCACGACGTCGTCCGGTGCCCTGAGAACGACGTGGATGCCCAGGACAAGCCAGGACAAGCCCGGGCATGACGGAGCAAAAAGTGATCAGGCTCGTTCGCCGGTCCAGCTCCGCATCACCATATGCGATAGCCCTGCCCGTTGCGGGGAGGGGTCGGGTGGCGGTCTCCGGGCGCGATCGAGGTGATGAGAGCCGAGCCACGGCCTGCGGGCACACCGGTCGTTGGAGGCAGGGACCTCACCGCGTCATTGCGAGCAAAGCGAAGCAATCCAGGGGCTGCGGGCGAAACTCTGGATTGCTTCGCTTCGCTCGCAAGGACGATCCGTAACTACGACGGAGAGCGTCGGCGAGAGCTGCGATCGCCGCGTGACGGTTCACGGGCCGGTGAACCTCACGGCGGCCGGCGCCCGTGAACCCCACCCCCGCCCCCTCGCCGCAAGGGGGGCCGACTGCCACCGACGCGAAAGATCGTTCGACCAACGACGATGAACTCCCCGTTCACCTCTGTGAGAGCCTGCCCCGGCTACGACCAATGTTTGCTCGGCATACGCCCGAGAACCGTCTAGTTTGACGGGCAGGGCAGGTGGCGTCTGGAGCAGATGATGGACATCTTCGCACTTTGCCCCGTCCCGACTGCGACGGTGGCCCCCGGCACGACGATTCGTGCCGCCCGAACGGCGCTCGACGGGCTTGCGGATCACCGTACCGGATATGACCCGCAACGCGCCCGCCCCGCCCCTCGATGCATCGACAATGACAGGATTCCCCGCTACCTGATGGCGCGGCGCGACAAGAAGGCGGCATAATTTGTCCGGCAAGACCACTCCCGCGCGGCCCGAGCCGCGTCTCTATCTGGCGACTCCTGTCGTGACCGACGCGGCGGCGCTCGCCGCCAGCCTGCCCGCGATCCTCGCCAGCGCCGACGTCGCCGCCGTGCTGGTGCGCCTCGAGGAGAGCGATCCGCGCAGCATGATCACGGCCGTCAAGACGCTGGCGCCGGCCATCCAGAAGACCGGCGCGGCGCTGCTGATCGACGGCCATCCGGACATCGTGGCCCGTTCCGGTGCGGACGGCGCCCATCTGACCGGCATCGCCGCGTTGGAAGAGGCTCTGCCGGGCCTGAAGCCGGACCGGATCGCCGGCGGCGGCGGGCTGTCGACGCGGCATGATTCGATGCGGGCCGGCGAGATCGGCGCCGATTACGTGCTGTTCGGCGAGCGTGACGCACAGGGCCGGCGACCGTCGCCGGATGCCGTCAACGAACGCCTGGCCTGGTGGGCCGAGCTGTTCGAGCCGCCCTGTGTCGGCTATGCGATCTCGCTGAAGGAAGCGGCGGACTTCGTCGCCGCGGGAGCGGATTTCGTGCTGGTGGACGACCTCGTCTGGAACGATGAACGCGGCCCGGCGGCCGCGCTGGCCGACATTGGCGCGACCATCCGGCAGGCCTATGCAACGGCGCCCGTCGCTGTTGCTGGAAACTGAACCGCCGGCCATGACGATGCTGCGCCTGACATGCCTCGTTGCTGCGCTCCTGGCCGTCGGGACCGGCGCGCATGCGCAGATCTCGTTGACGCCGCCGGCCTTGCAGCCACAGGCCGAGAAGCCGAAACCCGTCGAAAGGCCGGCTGAGAAGGCTGCGGAGAAGCCGAAGCCGGCGGCCCCGGCCGCCGCCGCGAAGAAGCCGGCCCCTGCCCCCACCGCCAAGCCCGCGGCGCCGGCCCCCGCTCCGGCGCAACAGCCGGCAGCCAACGACCCCAATGTCGACCTCGTCTACGGCGCCTATCAGCGCGGCCAGTACAAGACCGCCTTCGACCTCGCCACGCCCCGCGCGCAGGCCGGCGATCCCAAGGCGATGGCGATGCTCGGCCAGCTCTATGAAAACGCCATGGGCATCCGCCGCGACTACGACAAGGCGGCGATCTGGTACAAGCGGGCCGCCGAGGCCGGCGACCGCGAGGCGATGTTCGCGCTGGCGATGATGCGGCTGGCGGGACGCGGCGGTCCGGTGGACAAGCCGGAGGCGGTCAAGCTGCTCGCCTCCGCCGCCAAGCTCGGCGAGCCCAAGGCGGCCTATAATCTCGCGCTGCTCTATCTCGACGGCCAGACCCTGCCACAGGACCTCAGGCGCTCGGCCGAGCTGCTGCGCATGGCGGCGGATGCCGGCAATGCCGAGGCGCAATATGCGCTGGCGACCTTCTACAAGGAGGGAACCGGCGTGCCGAAGGATCTCGAGAAGGCCGCGCGCCTGCTGCAGGCCGCCGCGATCGCCGACAATGTCGATGCCGAGGTCGAATATGCCATCGCGCTGTTCAACGGCACCGGGGTGCCGAAGGACCAGCCGGCCGCGATCGCGCTGCTGCGCCGGGCCGCCCGGCAGAACAGCCCGGTGGCCCAGAACCGCCTGGCCTGGGTGCTGCTGTATGGGATTGCCACGCCGATGGACAGGGTCGAGGCCTATAAATGGCACCTCGTGGCCAAGACCGCGGGCAAGGGCGACCCCAAGCTGGATGAGAAGTTCGCCGACATGCCGCCTGAGGACCGCGCCAAGGGCGAGCAGGCCGCCAAGCGCTGGCTCGGCACCATCAAGTGAGCCGTCCGGTCGGCGGCTGATCCGCCCTTGACGCGGCGGTCCCTTCAGGGCACCCACAGCCAGCCATTTTCAACCGCCTCCCCCCGTTGTCCGGCGAGGCGCGCACCGCAAGGTGCGATCAGCCCAGCGCATCGAGCACATGATTCATTCCGCCCTCATCAATGTCATGGTCAAGGCCGCGCGCCGCGCCGGCCGCAACCTCAAGCGCGATCTCGGCGAGATCGAGCATCTCCAGGTGTCGCTGAAGGGCCCGGCCAACTTCGTCTCGCGCGCCGACAAGAAGGCCGAGGAGATGCTGTACGAGGATCTCTCCAAGGCGAGGCCCGGCTACGGCTTCCTCGGCGAGGAAGGCGGCAAGCGCGAGGGGACCGACAAGTCGCACACCTGGATCGTCGATCCGCTGGACGGCACCACCAATTTCCTGCACGGCATCCCGCAATTCGCGATCTCGATCGCACTCCAGCGCGAGGACACCGTGATCGCCGGCGTGATCTACAACCCGGCCAATGACGAGCTGTATATCGCCGAGCGCGGCAAGGGCGCGTTCCTCAACGACCAGCGGCTGCGCGTCGCCGCACGCAAACAGCTGCATGAATGCGTCATCGCCTGCGGCCTGCCGCATATCGGCCGCGGCGACCACCAGCTGTTCCTGCGCGAGATGACCTCGCTGCAGGTCAAGGTCGCCGGCCTGCGCCGCTTCGGCGCCGCCTCGCTCGATCTCGCCTTCGTCGCCGCCGGCCGCTTCGATGCCTATTGGGAGCGCGACCTGCAGCCCTGGGATATCGCAGCCGGCATGATCATGGTGCGCGAGGCCGGCGGCACCGTGTCGGGCATCGACGGCAAGGAGGATGCGCTGGCGACCGGGCACGTGGTCTGCGGCAACGAGGTCATCCACCGCGAGCTGGTCAAGGTGCTGAAGGCGGCGGCGTAGTTCGGTTGGACGACAACGGACATCGCCCCAGAAGACATCGGCGTGCTCGCGCCTCACACTCGCTGTCGTCCCGGCCTCGAGCCGGGACCCTTAACCACCGGCCGTCGTGATAGGGCGAGATCGGTCGACCAGCGTGCCTCAAACATCTCCCTGGGGGTATGGGTCCCGGCTCGAGGCCGGGACGACATCGGGGGTGTGGCTGGCAGCTGCGCCCTATCGCTCGACGCTATCTGCGCCCGCTGGTGAAGGCCTGGGGCGTGGCGCCGGGCAGAGCCGGGGAGTTGATGTCGCTGTCCACACGGTCGGAGGACTGGCCGGCATAGCTGAAGCCGAGCGACAGGCTGACATTGCTCGCCGGCTTGAACTCGACGCCGCCGTTGATCGCGTAAGCCGGCGTCGACGTCGATCGGCCGTCGAAGGTCGCGAATGGACCACCGAGGCCGGGCGTGACCTTCAGCGCCTCGAAGCCGCCGTAGAAGCTGACGCCGCTCTTGAAGGTGTAGCCGTATTGCGCGCCTTCGGTGGTGTAGGAGCCGAGCGAGCCGTAGCGGTTGACCAAGCTCGGGCTCAGGCCGACGCCCGACAGCGCCGCCCAATTGTTCGCCACGCTGTAGTGCCGCGTAAAGAAGCCGCTGTCGCCGTTGGCGACAAAGCCGGGAACGTTGCTGTAGCTGTCCAGGCTCTGAACGACGCCGGGATCGGTGCTGAAGCCGATCGGCCAGCTCGGAAGCCAGTATTTGACAGGGCCGGATTGGGCCAGAGCTGCTTGGCTGCCGAAGCAGACGCCAGCGAGCGCGAAGGCGAGAGCGGATTTGCGAGAGACCATCGACATGCCGTACCCGTTACATGTCGGCGAAGCATACACGGAGCAGACGGGGAACTCCAGCTTGCGAGGATCGGGCCCAATGGCGCGCCACCGACGGTGCACTCCCCTCCCCCTTGCGGGGAGGGGGCGGGGGTGGCGGTCTCCGGGCGCTGACGTTCGTGCAATGCACGCTCTTCTGGCGAGATGAATGTTGACGCTCGTGTTCACTTAGCCGGACCCGGCGCTTGGGTCATGGGAGTGGATTTTATCACGTCGAGC
>NZ_CAFJ01000627.1 GCF_000239795.1 Bradyrhizobium sp. STM 3809
CTGCAAAAGCGACTTCCAGGCTTTAAGCCTAACGACTGGAAGGACGAGTTCCGGGGAGCTTTCGAGACCGCGACGGAAACGTGGGCAAAAGAATCCCTCCCTGTTCTCGTCGGCAAGAACAGGTCCCGCGAAGTTCTCGATCTACTGAACAAAGAAATGACACAACAGAATAGCCACTGATAAAAATTGAACAACTGTCAGTTTAGTTAAAGATCAATTTGGTCGCGGATCGCTTGGGGGGATACGTGATTGACCAACGAATTAGGATAATGGCTGAAGATTTTCACAGAAATGGCCTAAGTCGCACTCAAGCGCGGGATCTATTAAACCATAGATTCCCGGATAACGAGACGTTGATCGACGAGATACTGAGTAGTATTTTCTAGGAACAGCAGATTATCTGTTCAAGCACTGGGCATCTTAGGCCTCAATGCGGCCCGACCTTTGAAGAGCGCGGGCGTCAAGTGCTAAGGGGAATGACCTCTGTTGGCGACGCTGGCTATCAAACCGGAATCATGCGGCACTGGCACGGCAATTCCGGTTTATGCACTCTAACGCCGGCCGCGATAGCTCCGCCCCTCACTCCAGGGGGGGCAGCATCGGCCTCCAACACCACCTTCGCCACCGGACAGCGCCATCCCCCGTTTTTTCGGCGGCCGCGTCGATCCTTGCGACCGTGACGCACCGAGGATGCCGCCATTGACGCCGCTGGCCAGAGGGGCCTGGCCCGTAGCGTCGAACGGCGCGACCGTGATCATGTGCGCTTTTGATAGCCGGGCTTCTGGCAGTTCACGGCAAGCGTGCTCGACTGGCCGCGATACAGCGGCACGCGCACCTTCGCGGGGCTGGTCATCGAGGCGGGGAAACCGCTCGCTTCTAATAAGCAGGAGGCCTGGCTATCTCGACCTCGCCGCTCTGGTTGGGATTGCGGAATGTCCCCACCTCAAGGAGCTGGTCTCCCGCGAACTCGGGCACGCCTGCGTCGGTTCGGCGCTACTGCTCGTAGGCGTCGATGCCGCCGCTGCCCGTGGTCGACCTGACGTCGGTTACATTGTTGACCGCGAGCGGTGCGGATGCGCTTCGCCGGTGATCTCGACCACCCGCGAGCAGCATGAAATCTGGCGTCGAGCGCCATGGGGCCTTGGGCGATGATGAGTCCCTGGACTGACGACGGGAAGTGCGGTGGCAGTCCAGCACCGTCACCGCCATTGCATTCTCGTCCCTCGGCGAACCAGGTCAGTCGCGCCGGCAAAGCCGGCGGATTGCAACTCTTTCTGTCGCATGATCACCGATTTGCTTCGGCGACGCGGGCCGCGGGCTCGGCTTGCCGAATGTCGCCCAGCGATTTCACCTTGTGCATCAACGACGCGCTGCTGGCCTCATAGGGATCGAACTCAGCTCCGATATCGGTAAGAGATGTAATTCGTCGCAACCGACCGTGCTCGCCCAGATAACCCATCGACCAGTCGGGACAGCGCCGACCGTCGATGTCATCGAAGTTGACGAGCTCGAGTCCGCGATGCCGAGGACGCGGGCGATGCGCATGAACAGCCCATTCAGCCTGCTGCGCTGCCCCTCCAGCAGTTGCATGAAGTATGTTCCGTTGAACACCAGCAATCCCGTGATGCCCGCGCGATCATTGTGGTCCCGAGCCACGACGAGGATCTTCGCGATGAAGTCAGGATCGATCGCGGCGTTCGACAGTCGGCTCACGTAAAGCAATTGAGTAAGCTTCATCCGGCTTCCTCCAAGACACGACATCGAGCGACGCTTTGGGAGGAAACTCCGATCCAATATAGGCCGGGCTGGCGCCTAGAACGAACCGCGAAATCATCATTCCGGATTAGTACGGCACAGCATGCTGCCGCGGCCTGGACAATGCACACTACGGTGCGTTGACGGCGCTGGACTTGCCCAATCAAG
>NZ_CAFJ01000626.1 GCF_000239795.1 Bradyrhizobium sp. STM 3809
ACGGAAGATGATCTCGACCGCCGCGCCAGAACTCGCGACGGAGATCTCCCCCCTACTAACTGAGGTTTCTCTTTACAAAATTCTCAAGGGGCAGGAACGAAGAACACGCCCGCAGTCGAGAAATCCTTATCTGCCCAGCGAGCCGCTCGTTGTGCAGGGTATTAACATACCGCTTTCCGCCGCCACTATGTCTATAAATAAGCGTCCCGATCTGCTCCTTCGGATTAGCGACTGTCTCTGGATTAGCAATTTGCTTAATAGGCCTTTTCAAGCCGAAAAACTTGGATAACGCAATCTCGTCGCTGAGAATCCAAGCTTCGATTTCTTGCACGGGAATCACAATTAGCGACGCCTGAATTGGGTTGACGGCAAGAGCACGTCGTAACGTCCCCTCCAGCTCAGAGAGCTTACGTCGATCCAAATCATGAACCACCACGAGATATTCGCAACCCAATCGAGCCAGCTCTCGACTCCAAGCCCCGCACTTCCCGACTAACTTACCACATCCATTTCCAACAAAGTGCTTTACTGAAACCGGCGAATTACGAATACGCTCGATCAAAACCTTGATGACCGCAACATCACTCTTATCTTCAGCAATTATCCCGATTTTTTTGCCCATTAGTCAAATCCGCTACTCCTCCAAAACTCACCCAGACTTCCCGCTGTGGCAAGGTAGGACTTTAGAGAATTCAACTTCTCATCAGATAATGCACTCATCACATCTTGCACTACTGTGCCCTTCGCCTGATTGCAGCTCACCAATCGCAACTGCTCTGGCGCTAAACGATCGAGCACAGCTTCCGAATGAGTAGAGAAGATAATCTGTTTTGTGCGACTGAACTCCTTAAGAATGCTCACGACACTATTGAGCAAGCCGTGATGCACACATACCTCAGGCTCTTCGATCAACAACAGAGATTCATTAGTTATTACATAGAACACCAAAGCAAGAGTCCTAAACGTCCCCTCGGACAACTGATTGAACGAGAGGCGTGAACTGCCAATCTTAACAGTAGGAATTATCAGTATTCGTTTCTTCTTTTGGCGCTCGACCTTGCCACCGCTGGCGACACTGTGCGTCTCTGATACAAATTCAGCAGAGCGCCAAGAAAATCCATTGACAAGCCCAAGCCCGCGCTTATCCACAAAGGATAGAAATAGATCGTAGAGATCTATACGATCCTGAGACGCTGTATACAGGTCGTGCAAGAATTTTTGGTGGACTAGATTACGGGAGTTTACCGTCCTACTGAGCTTACCCCTCTCATTTATCTCGAACGAAGTTGGGCTAGCAGCCGGATTGGTAAACTGCGACGCGCTGTAATACGTGATCTTGGAGGCAAATTCAGCGACCTCATCAGCAACTCGAGCGTACCGCTTAGCATTAGCATCGAGATCTAAGTTTTTTGCTCCCCCGAGGTTCGCCTGCTTCCAGTCAAGCGAACTCCGTCTAGCTAGCCTCAGCAGACTTGCTCGCGATCGATTCGAGCTTGCGCGAAGTCGGTCTATACTCAACCACGATTTTGAAGAGTTCTGATCAACAAAATTCCAACGCTCGTCAAAGCCTAGCGCTTCGTCTCGATTATCGGCACCCGTCCGGTAGGTTACAGTACCGCGATATCGCACCGGCTTTTTTGCCCTAACGAAATCAACTTCAACCGTACACTGCTGAGAGTTTGTATCCTCAGCCGAGGAGATGCTACCTCCCGGTTGGCCGAATAGTACTATCGCTTGCAGAATATTCGTCTTTCCTACCCCATTCGGCCCGATCAAAGCCGTAAGCTTCCGATCGAATGTAATTTCAGTGTCTTTGCAGGATCGGTAATCCACTACGCGAAAGCGTGAAAGTATTATTCTTGCCATGACACCCGCCCTATCTAAACGTGTCCATCG
>NZ_CAFJ01000625.1 GCF_000239795.1 Bradyrhizobium sp. STM 3809
ACAGCCGCGTGGACAAGCAGCAGTCCCGGCTGTGGAAGACCGCTCTCATGGCTGTGCACAAGCCGCCGGATAGGTCGCGGATAGGCAGCGGATAGGCTGTCGACGATCGCCGGCTCCAAAACGGGAAAAACCGGGCCCAGGGCCCGGTCCTCCGAGAACGCCGCGATAGAGATTACTTCAGTGACGTGTTGATGGAGTCGAACTTGCTGCTCAGGGAGCTGCCCAGGCCGTTCACGGCCGCGATGATCGCCAAGGAAATGCCGGCTGCGATCAAGCCATATTCGATCGCGGTGGCACCGGACTGATCGCGCAAAAACTTCAATACAAAGGTCTTCATCAGTAAACCTCGTTTCCCGACCGAGGAACCCAGGGTTGCAAGGTTCCCATGCCACGAACCATAGGAGGTAAAAACCTAAGGTTCGTGTAATACCGCCGCTGCAAGTCGTCATGATAATCGCAGCAATTGCACCGCAATTTTTACGCGCGTGGAACCTGTCGAAAAGAACAACCAGAAGCTGCCGCAACGGCGCCTTTTTCGGCCAAAGATGCTTGCGCTGGCGGTCAGATTGCTTAACCACGCCATCAAATCAGTTTCGGACCCGGCCAAATGACCTCAGCTTTCCCGCCTGCGACCTACAAAGCGAGCTTCACTGTCGCGGATGAAGCCACCGCGCGACCGGCGGTCGATGTCCTGACGGAGGTGTTCTTCGACGGCGATGCGGCGGTCGCCGCCTTTGAGCGGCCGGACGGTCGCTGGGACGTCACGGTGCATTTTGCCGAGCTGCCGGACCAGGCGCTGGTCCAAGAGCTGGTCGCCGGAGCGGCCGGTCCTGATGTCATCGAGAACCTGACGTTCGAGGCGGTCGAGGCCAAGGACTGGGTCAAGGCCAGCCTGGACGACCTGGTTCCCGTGCCGGCCGGCCGTTTCATGGTCCATGGCGCCCACGACCGGAACCGGGTGCCCGCCAACAAGCTGGGCATCGAGATCGAGGCGGCGCTGGCCTTCGGCACCGGCCATCACGGCACCACGCGCGGCTGCCTGCTGCTGCTCGACCACGTTCTGAAACGATGGGCGCCACGCCATGTGCTCGACCTGGGCACCGGAACCGGCGTGCTCGCCATCGCCGCCGCCAAGGCGACCCGCCGGTCCGTGCTGGCCAGCGACATCGATGCGCCCTCGGTGCGGGTCGCGCGGGACAATGCCCGGCTCAATGGTGCAGGCCCCCTGGTCCAGGTCATCCGCGCCACCAGTTTCGCCGCCGAGGAGTTTGCCGAAGCCGGTCCGTTCGACCTGGTGCTGGCGAACATTCTCGCCAACCCGCTGCGACAGTTGGCGGCGCCGATGCAGCGCCACCTCGCGCGCGGGGCGTGCGTGATCCTGTCGGGCCTGCTGACGCCGCAGTCGCGCGCGGTCCTCGCCGCGTATCGCGCCCGCGGCCTGGTTCCCGTCCGACATCTGAGAATCGAGGGCTGGAGCAGCCTGCTGCTGCGGAAGACGAATTGAGGTGCGGTCAGCCCAGGACGATGGATCCGGACTGTGAGCAGGACGCCGCAGACTGTAAACGTTTAAGCCTTCAGGTCTTGGTCTGGCCCTGTTGAGCGCCGGACTCCCGCTTGGTGCGAGGAGTCCGTCGAAGCCGGGGTTCGACGAGACGGTTGACGAGATCAGCCAGCGCGCTGCGCGGCTTCTCGACAGGCGCTGGAGCCGAAGCGTGTGGCGTCGGCGCCGACAATTTTTCGAAGGTAAAAGCAGGCATTGTGCATCCCCTCGGCATTGAGTTGAGGCACTCCCCGGATTGTGTGACCGTGGATGATCTTTACGACCGTGGTCACGACATCCATCACGTTTCCTCGCCGCATCTCTTCCGGATGACCAGCGTGAGACAGCAAATCTTTTTGCACAGGCGAATGCAAGGAGATTCTTCGTGCACCGCACGCCTAACTGGATGAGTATCTGTCGCAGCCGACACCCACGCCTAAAGTATGAGAGCGATGTTCGAAGCCCTGTTCCAGACGTTCGAAGAACCCGAAACCGGCGTCGCGCTGACGGCCCGCCTCGCCTCGCTACGCGAGGAG
Source organism: Bradyrhizobium sp. STM 3809 (assembly GCF_000239795.1). Lineage (GTDB taxonomy): Bacteria > Pseudomonadota > Alphaproteobacteria > Rhizobiales > Xanthobacteraceae > Bradyrhizobium. The sequence continues at coordinate 2,077 of NZ_CAFJ01000625.1, forward strand.
CTGGCGCGGCGGAGGCTCACAGGCTTCATCGTGCCGCGCGCGGACCAGCAGCAGAACGAATACGTGCCGCCGTCGGACGAGAGGCTGGCGTGGCTGACCGGCTTCACCGGCTCGGCCGGCCTTGCGATCGTGCTGCCGCACGAGGCCGCGATCTTCGTCGACGGCCGCTACACGTTGCAGGCCGGCAAGCAGGTCGACGGCAAGGCGTGGCGCGTGGAATCGCTGATCGAGCCGCCGCCGGAGAGCTGGCTGACGGGCCATCTGCAGAGCGGTGACCGGATCGGCTTCGATCCCTGGCTGCATACGACCGCCGCGGCCGAACGTTTCGCGGCCGCCTGCGCCAAGGCCGGCGCCGAACTGGTTCCGGTCGACAGCAATCCGATCGACAGCATCTGGACCGAGCGGCCGCTGCCGCCGCTCGGCGCGGTCTCCATCCACGGGGCGGAATTGTCCGGCGAGGCGGAGGCCGAGAAGCTCGGGCGCATCCGCCAGGAAGTCGAGCGGCTCGGCGTCGACGCGCTGGTGCTGTCGGATTCGCACAATGTGGCCTGGACCTTCAACATCCGTGGCGCCGACGTGTCGCACACGCCGCTGCCGTTGTCCTATGCGGTGGTGCCGAAGAGCGGCCGGCCGACGATCTTCATCGATTCCCGCAAGCTCTCGAACCTGACGCGCGACCATCTCGAGCGCAGCGCCGAGGTGGCGGAGCCGGATGCGCTGACGCAGCGGCTGACGCAGCTGGCGCAGTCCGGCGCCGCAATCGCGCTCGACAGCGCCACGGCGGCCGACGCGCTGACGCGGCTGATCCAGGGCGCCGGCGGCAAGCCGGTGCGCGGTGCCGACCCGGTGAGCCTGCTCAAGGCCGCCAAGAACGCGGTGGAGGTCGAGGGGACGCGGCGCGCGCATCGCCGCGATGCGATCGCGCTGGCACGCTTTCTCGCCTTCATCGATCGCGAGGCGCCGAAGGGCAGCCTGACCGAGATCGACGCCGTCGAGGCGCTGGAGAGTTTCCGGCGCGACACCGGCGCGCTCAAGGACGTGTCGTTCCCGACCATCTCCGGCACCGGCCCCAACGGGGCGATCGTGCATTATCGCGTCACCCGCAAGAGCAACCGGCGCATCGTGCCCGGCGACCTGCTGCTGATCGATTCCGGCGCTCAGTATGAGGACGGCACCACCGACGTCACCCGCACGATCGCGGTGGGCGTTCCCACCGACGAGATGCGCGACCGCTTCACGCGCGTGCTGCGCGGCCATCTGGCGATCGCGCGCGCGCTGTTCCCCGACGGCACCACCGGCGCCCAGCTCGACACCTTGGCGCGGCAATTCCTCTGGCAGGCCGGGATCGATTTCGAGCACGGCACCGGCCACGGCGTCGGCAGCTATCTGTCCGTGCACGAGGGGCCGGCGCGGATCTCCAAGCTCGGCACCACGCCGTTGAAGCGCGGCATGATCCTGTCCAACGAGCCCGGCTACTACAAGACCGACGCCTTCGGCATCCGCATCGAGAACCTCGAGCTGGTCGTGGCGAAGGACATCGCGGGCGCGGAGAAGCCGATGAACGGCTTCGAGGCGCTGACGCTGGCGCCGATCGATCGCCGCCTGATCGAGGTGGCGATGCTGAGCAGCGAGGAGCGCGCGTGGCTCGACGCCTATCACGCCCGCGTCAGGGACGCCGTCCGCGCGGCCCTCGACGAGCCCGACCAGCTCTGGCTCGATCAGGCGACGGCGCCGCTCTGACCATGGAGCCGTAGGGTGGGCAAAGCGGCCGCCGCAGGCGGCAGCGTGCCCACCGTGTTTCGGCACGTTCATCCGCGTTGCGGTGGGCACGGCGCGCGATGGCTCAGTGCAACGAGCGATCAGTTGGGCGCGCCTTCGCCCACCTAGGGATCGACGAACTACACCAGCCTCGTCGCCGATCCCGGTCGCAACTGTCCCGCTGCCGGTATGGGCGCATGCAGAAACAGGCGTTTCCGTGCCGCGGAAGGCCGCTAGAGTCGGGGCGTTGACCTGATTTGAGCGGCCCCATGCATGGAATGATCAGCAGACCGCCGGGCGCGGCCGCAACGCGCGTGGCCCCGTCGCGCACGGTGCTGGTCCTGCTCGTCGTCATGACCGGCCTGGCGCCGATCTCGCTGTACCTGCTGGTGCCGGCGCTGCCGCTGCTCGCGACCACCTTCGGACGCGATGCGTCCGTGGTGCAGATGACGGTGTCGTTCTACATGATCGGCATCGCCATCTCGCAGCTCCTGCTCGGCCCGCTGTCGGACCGCTTCGGCCGCCGCCCGGTGATGCTCGCGGGATTGGCGCTGTCGATCGTGGCGAGCTTCGGCTGCATCTTCGCCGACACGCTGCCGCAGCTGATCGCGGCGCGCTTCTTCCAGGCGCTCGGCGGCGCCAGCGGCATGGTGATCAGCCGGGCCATCATTCGCGACCTCTATCCGCGCGAGCGCATCGGCGCGATGATCAGCCTCGTCGTCGCCGTCATGATGATCGCGCAGATGCTGTCGCCGTTGACAGGGGGCCTGATCGAGATCGCGTTCGGCTGGCATGCCATCTTCTACGTCGTCGCTGCCGTCTCGATCGCGGTCGGCGTCGCGGTGACCCTGGCGCTGCCGGAGACACGCCCAGCCCGCGTCGAAGGCGCGAGCTTCCGCCGCGACGTCGCCACTCTCGTCAAGAGCCGCGCCTTTCTCGGCTACATGCTGTGCCAGGTCCTGGCGTCGCAGATCATCTTCGCGTTCGCCGGCGGCGGCCCCTACATCGTCGAGGTGCAGATGGGCCGATCCTCGGCGGAATATGGCGCGTGGTTCGCGACCACGGGCTTCGCCTATTTCGTCGGCAATCTGTTCTGCGTGCGCTATGCGCCGCGTCATTCGCTCGACCGGCTGATCTGGTTCGGTCTGACGCTGCAGCTCACCAGCGCCGCACTGAACTTCGCCTGGAGCCTGTTCGGCTTCAATCAGGTGCCGTCGGTCCTGTTCGGCACGCAGATGCTGTTGATGTTCGCCAATGCTTTCGTGATGGCGAACTCCGCGGCCGGTGCCATCAGCGTCCGGCCGGGCGCCGCCGGCACCGCCTCCGGCGCGATGGGCTTCCTGCAGATGGGGCTGGGCGCGATGACCTCGCAGCTCGGCGCATTCCTCGGCGGCCACTACGCGACGACGCTGCCGCTGACGTCGGCGATGCTGACGCTGTCGCTGGCCTGCGTCGGCAGCATGATCTTCCTGGTGCCGCGCACGCCGGTGACGGTGACGAAGGAGCTGATCGAGCAGGCGGAGGAGGATGAGGCCGGGGTGATGTGAGGGATCGCGCGCTTTCGCGTGTCTCTCGGTGTCATACCCGCGAAGGCGGGTATCCAGTACGCCGAGGCGGCGCGGCTCTATCACAACCGTCTCTGGAATACTGGATCATCCGCCTTCGCGGATGATGACAGTCGTGGGTGTAGCCGTCGTCCCGGCCTCGAGCCGGGACCCATACCCCCAGGGAGATGTTTGAGGCAGGCTGGTGGATAGCGCGTTCCCAGCCACGACCGGCGGGGGCTATGGGTCCCGGCTCAAGGCCGGGACGACAGCGGGGATGACGCGCGTGCTGTGGCAGATCATGCGGTCCACCGAACACCTCCGGCGCGGTGCAGCACATGCGCGCACGATCGAAGCCGAACAGCATCGGCA
>NZ_CAFJ01000624.1 GCF_000239795.1 Bradyrhizobium sp. STM 3809
CGCGGTTACACAGAGTCTTGCGCAGCAGGTGGTTCGCCTTAGTAAGCCCGAGGAGCCTGCGAAGGTAGACACCTCCGAGTCACAATGGGCCACGGTTGCAGCGCTCACCGCGCCGAAAACTGGGGGCAAGCTGGAGGGCACTCGCTGGACCTTGGCCCCTTCGGACAACAATGCCTTGTCAGCTGCTGACGGGCGTTCGGCAGCTATCCTCCGCGCGGCGTTGAGCCAACTCGGAATATGGGAAGGTGGAGGGGATGCCGACCAACGCGCAATAGCGGCATATTGGAAGTCCGCCGTCGAGGCTGGTGGCATCCCACCGGTAGCAAAGAACGATCCCATCTACGGACTTTGGGGTGGGCCATTCCTTGCTTGGGCTGTCGTCCAGGCGGGGGCGAAGCCTCCAAGCGCGGCAGCTGCGTTTCGGTCATGGTTGAACTGGGGAACCGAAATCTCTCCGTTGAAAGCAAAGCCGGGGATGATCGCGATAGTTGATACGGGGCAGCATCAGTTGCCAGCCCGTAGTGGTTTGATGGTAGGAGTGTTATTAGGTCAACGCGCCGACTGCGTTGAAATGGTCGTCGGCAATATCGCTGATCGGGTTGTTGTGACCTGTGTTCATGGGCAAGTCTTGAGCTTCAGGTCGCCCGACTAGAGTCGACGTTTGCGTTCGTCCGGCGCAGTTGGAGCCATTGTCTTTCCAATCTCGCGACCGGAGCAAGGGCATGCAGGAAACCTGACTGCCGTGCACTACTGCAACCGCACCGGCAAATTCAGCGGCCCGCGAAAGCCGAAGCCATGCCATCGCACGGCCGCCGCATCCGCCAGCTCCATCTTCGGAAACCGG
>NZ_CAFJ01000623.1 GCF_000239795.1 Bradyrhizobium sp. STM 3809
GAAGTCGACCACCTGGTCCATCGCCACCAGGAAGTCGGCGGCGAACGGCGCGGTGTTCTTGAAGTTGGGGTCGTTGAGCACGCCCTTGTGGCAGCTATAGCCGCCGAGCGACCACCACTTCTTCTGGGTATCGAGCGAGGCGAACCACTTGATGTAGGCGAGCGCCTCGGCACGGTTGGGCGAATAGGCCACCACCGAGATGCCCTGCCCGCCGAGCTGCGAGCCCTTCTCCTTCTGCGCCGGGTTGACGAAGAAGCCGATCTTGTCGCCGCCGACATTCGGATCCTTGTAGAGGCCCGGGAAGAACGCGAACCAGTTCATCTGCAGCGCGACCTGGCCGGACTTGAAGGCGTCGAGCCCTTCCTGCATGTAGCCGTTGGAATAGCCTGGAGGCGTGCAGCACTTGTACAGCGCCTTGTAGAATTCCAGCCCCTTCACGGCGTCGTCGGAGTTGACGAAGCCCTGCATGTCATAGGGCTTCTTCGGGTTCTGGTACTTGAATCCGAACGGATAGAGCGCGTTGGTCACGCCCATGGTGATGCCTTCCGAGCCGCGCTCGGTGAAGATCGCCGCGCCATAGACGGTCTTGCCGTCGATCACGCGCTTCTGGAAGAACTCGGCGATGTCCTTCAGCTCGGATTGCGTCTTCGGCACCTCGAGCTCGCGGCCGAATTTCTTCTTGAACTCCTCGCGGATCTCCGGCCGCGCGAACCAGTCCTTGCGGTAGGTCCAGCCATTGGCGTCGCCCATCGCCGGCAGCGCCCAGTAGTTCGGCGAGCCCTTCGGCCATTCGGCATAGCCGGTGACGGTGGCCGGCATGAAGTCGGAGATCTTGATGCCTTCCTTGTCGAAGAACTCGTTGAGCTTGACGTAGTGGCCGTTCTCGGCGGCGCCGCCGATCCATTGGGAGTCGCCGATCATCAGGTCGCAGAGCTTGCCCTTGGAGTTGAGCTCGTTGAGCATGCGGTCGGCGAAGTTCGGCCACGGCACGAACTCGAACTTCATGTTGACGCCGGTTTTCGCGGTGAAGTCCTTCGACAGCTCGACCAGCGCGTTGGCCGGGTCCCATGCGGCCCAGCACAAGGTGATGGTCTTTCCTTCGGCCCGTGCCGGCGCGGATGCGCCGAGCCCTGTCGCGGCGGCGACGGTCGCCGCCAGTGCAAATGTCTGCAGCAACTTCATCTGGCACTCCCTCCCTGTTGGCGCCGCCCTGCCTTCGCGCAGGGACCGGCGATATTCAGCCCGCGGCCAAATGCGCCGTCACAACGACAGCGGGAGCCGCAAGCGTTTCCTCATCGTCCCGGATCAAACGTCCGAGTTAAGTATTTTGTTTAGTAGATTTGCACGGACTAAACATGTCAAGCGCGATTTCAGGCGTTTTGCGATGCGTCATGTTTAGCGAATGCGGTAAACGGCTCGTCTTGCAGATCATTTTCCAGAGATGGCCGCGGCACAATTTCTGCGGCATGTCGGCGCAAGGTCCCGGCGCCCAACCTTGAGATGCGCCCGCATCGTCATCTCGGCATGAGCACGACGCCCAGCAGACGCAAACTCTGACTTCACAGCTGTCGAACAGCGCCGCTGGCATCGCGGCGCGAACCCGCCGCATCCGTCGGCTTTCAAGCATGAGGAGACATGACATCGCGATCCCGCGGCTGATACGCCCGGGCTTTGCATCCGTCGCCCTCTTCCTTTTCAAGAAGAGGCGCAGGGAAGGCCGGGAGCCTGCCGCCCCCATGGCCCCCGTGCAGAGAAAAATGCACGGGGCAGGAACCACAGGTTCGGCTGGGAACATCCCGGCCTTCCCTGCGCGATGGTTTGAGCGGATTATACGTGCTCTCCTTGGGGACCGGCTTGATTGCCCCCATCGCGAACGGATCATCATCCCGCCCGCTTGACCTCGGCACCGGGAGGCCAGGACCACACGATTTCACCGTCGCATCGCTCCGTTCGTCCGCCCGGCCGAAACCAGGCTGCGGAGCAACGCGCCCACCGCATCGCGGACCCGACGTTCGTGACGATCGCGAAACGTCCCTCTTGGCGGGCCCGGACGCGCGGAAATGTGGAGGTGATTTGCCCGACGACACAAGTGATCAGCCCGCGACAAACTGGCACGACGGGCAATCGGCGCATGGCGGCCTTGCGCGGATAGCCCGTCGGGCAGATCGGAGCCGAGGTCAGCGGATCAACAACTATCAGCTACCACGATGTTCTCCTGGTAGCCGTCCTGAACTCAGACCAGCCGATCTTCAGTCCCACCAGAAGTACCACCAGTCGCTGCTCATCAAGGCGGCGGCGAGCGCACTGAAGGTGCCGACGCCCTGGTCGATATTGTCGGGACAATAGACATAGTGCTCGCGCGCCAGCGCGAGCGCCTCGTCGCGGGTCTGCGGCCGTCGCGTGACGCGCAGGTTGATCACGTCCGAGGTGATGGCGACGAGTTCGGCGCCGTAGCGGTCGCGCCAGCTCCTGAACGCGGCGACGTGCTCCTCCGGCTTCGGGCAGCCATTCCAATGGCCCCAGCGCAGAATGGCCGGGATGGTCGTCCAGTCGTCGGTCGGCGCCAGACCGATGATGACCTTCTTGAGCGGCTGTCCAGTGCGATAATCCGTGACGACCGACAGGCCATCCATCGCATCCGTCGTGTCGGGCCAATCGCCGAGCGGCGGCTCGCGGCCGGATCCGAGCATCGCGGCGATGGTCTCGTCGCGTGTCAGGGTGCGCGGCTGTCCGTCCTTGCTCTCGGTGATCACGGGCAAGGGCATGTCCGGCTTGGCCGCCAGCATCTCCTTGAACTGCCTGATCGCGGCCTCGTTGCTGTCCTTGCTGCGCTGGATGAAATCATCGGGAAACCTGATCGACGCAGCGTCGCGCAGGATGTCCTCGACCGGCCGGAGCGGCGGGCCGTAAGGTCCATGCGGTGCGAACGGCGTCAGCAGGTTGCCCAGGGACTGGTGCTCGTCCTCGCCGCCGAGCACCACCGGCGTGCCCTGCCCGGCCGCCTTGAGCTCCTGCCATTTGGCCAGAGCATTGTCGCCCGTGGTTTCGATCAGCTTGAGCGGAAACGGCGCCATGGCCTGGCGCTGATACTCGCGCGCGCTATCCTCCGGTGTCACGGCTTGCGCCCTCCCTGGCATCGTCGCGCCCAGCGCGCCCGCGAGCAGCCCCGTCAGCACATCCCGCCGTTGCATCGGACGCCCTTCATCTCTCAATGCGTGATCAGTATGATCATATATGTTCGAGCCGGATTCTAGGCGCAACCACGACATCTGACGTCGTACCGCGGGCCTTCACCAGCCACAGCGGAAAAGTTGACGGAAGCCCTGGCCTTAAATCTGCCGCCCACCTCGATTGGTGGTCATGGGTCCCGGCGTTCGCCGGGACGACACTGATGATGACGTGAGAGCCGGGCCGAAGACTCTGCCGTCGTCCCGGCCTTGAGCCGGGACCCATAACCACCGAAGCTGGAAGTGAAGCGAGCTGGAACTCAGCCGACCTTTACTGTGAAGGCGCTTCACTCCCGCCATTCGTGGGGAAGACGCGCAGAAGCTGCGCGTCTCTTCAGCGGGACATGGCCTCAATGCGCCGCCGACGGCACCTCCACCTTCGGCGCCTCGGCGACCGCCGCCTTGTCGCGGCTGAAGAAGCGGATCACCATCACGAAGAACACCGGCACCCAGAACACCGCGAGGAAGGTCGCGGTGAGCATGCCGCCGAGCACGCCGGTGCCGAGCGCCTGCTGGCTGGCGCCGCTCGCGCCGGTGGCGATCACCAGCGGCACGACGCCGAGGATGAAGGCCAGCGACGTCATGATGATCGGCCGGAAGCGCAGCTCGCAGGCGGTCACCGTCGCCTCGATCAGCGGCGTTCCGCGGGCCCGCAGGTCCTTGGCGAACTCGATGATCAGGATGGCGTTCTTCGCCGACAGGCCGATGATGGTGATGACGCCGACCGTGAAGTAGACGTCGTTCGGCAGGCCGCGCAGCCAGGCTGCCGCCACCGATCCGACCAGGCCGAGCGGCACCGCGAGCATGACCGCGAACGGGATCGCCCAGCTCTCATACAGCGCGGCGAGGCACAGGAAGACGAACAGGATCGACAGGCCGAGCAGGAACACCGCCTGCGAGCCCGCGAGCTTCTCCTGCAGCGACTGGCCGGTCCAGGCATAGCCGAAGCCCTTCGGCAGGGTGCCCATCAGGCGCTCCATCTCGGCGATCGCGTCACCCGAGGTGTAGCCGGGCTTGGGATTGCCGGTGATGCGCACCGACGGATAGCCGTCGAAGCCGACCACCTGGGTCGGGCCGACCGACCAGGCGATGCGCGAGAACGACGAGAACGGCACCATCTCGCCGGCGCTGTTGCGCACGCTGTAGGTGAGCAGATGCTCCGGCTTGGTCCGCTTGTCGTCGTTGGCCTGAACGATGACGCGCTGCATGCGGCCGAGGTTCAGGAAGTCGTTGATGTAGTTCGAGCCGAGGCTGGTCGAGATCGCGCCGTTGATCGCGGCGAAGGTCACGCCGAGCGCGGCCGCCTTGGCGCGATCGATCTCGAGACGCACCAGCGGCGCCGGCGGCAATCCCTCGACGCTGAGCTTGCCGAGAACCGGGGAGCTCGCGGCGGCCGCGAACAGCTGGTCCTTGGCCGCCATCAGCGCCTCGTAGCCGCGCTGCGAGCGATCCTGCAGGCGGAAGCTGAAGCCCGAGGTGTTGCCGAGATTGTCGATCGGCGGCGGCGCCAGCACCGACACCTCGGCATCCCTGATCTTCGACAGCTCCGGGTTCAGCCGCGCGATCAAGGCGTCCGCGCTCTCGTTGCGGCCGCGCTCCGACCAGTCCTTCAACGTGACGAAGGCCTGTGCCGTGTTCGAGCCCTGACCGTAGAAGCTGAAGCCCGCGATGAACGACACGGTGTCGATGCCGGGCGTCTCGGCGAGCGTCTTCTCGACCGTCTTGATCACGTCGAGCGTGCGGTTGGTGCTGGCGTCGGGGGGCGTCAGCACGTCGACCATCACGAAGCCCTGGTCGTCGACCGGCAGGAAGCCGCCGGGCAGACGCCACAGCGAATAGCCGAGCCCCGCCAGCAGCAGCACATAGATGATCATGAAGCGGCCGCCGCGCGCCACGACCCAGCGCGTCGCGGCGCTGTAGCGGCTGGTCACCCGGCCGAACCAGCCGTTGAACCAGCCGAAGAAGCCGCGCTTGGCATGGCCATGCCCCTGCTCGATCGGCTTCAGCAGGGTCGCGCACAAGGCCGGCGTCAGCGACAGCGCCAAAAATGCCGAGAAGCCGATCGACACCACCATCGAGGCGGAGAACTGCTGATACATGATGCCGACCGAACCAGGGAAGAAGGCCATCGGCACGAACACCGCCATCAGCACCAGGGTGATGCCGATCACCGCGCCGGTGATCTGCTCCATCGCCTTGACGGTGGCCTCGCGCGGCGACAGCCCCTCCTCGGCCATGATGCGCTCGACGTTCTCGACGACGACGATGGCGTCGTCGACCAGGATGCCGATCGCCAGCACCATGCCGAACATGGTCAGCACGTTGATGGAGAAGCCGAGGCTGAGCAGCACCGCGCAGGTGCCGAGCAGCGCGATCGGCACGACGATGGTCGGGATCAGCGTGTAGCGGATGTTCTGCAGGAACAGGAACATCACGAGGAACACGAGCACGACGGCCTCGCCGAGCGTCATCAGCACCTTTTTGACCGAGGCGGCGATCACCGGCGTGATGTCGTAGGACACCTCGTATTTGACGCCGGGCGGGAAGAAGCCGGCGAGCTCGGCCATGCGGGTCTTGACCGCCTTGGCGGTGGCGAGCGCATTGCCGGTCGGCGCCAGCTGCACGGCGACGGCGGCCGCGGGCTTGCCGTCGAGCCAGGACGAGAACGCGTAGGTGAGGCCGCCGACCTCGATCCTGGCGACGTCGGACAGCTTGACCGTGGAGCCGTTGAGATTGGCGCGCAGCACGATGTTGCCGAACTCCTCCGGCGATTCGAGCTGGCCCTTCACCAGCACCATGTTCTGGGTACGCTGGGTCGACGGCGACGGCGGGATGCCGAGGATCCCGGAGGCGACCTGCGAGTTCTGCGCCGCGATCGCGGCGTCGACGTCCTGCGCGGTCAGGCCGAGGCCGAGCAGCTTGTCGGGATCGAGCCAGATGCGCATCGCGCGCTCGGTCGCGAACAGACGGGCACGGCCGACGCCCGGCAGGCGCCGCAGCTCGGGCAGCACGTAGCGGGTGGCGACGTCGCCGAGGCCGATCTCGTCGAGGCTTCCGTCAGTCGAGGTCAGTGTGACGAACTGCAGGATGGCGCTGGAGGCCTCGAGAATGACGATGCCCTGCTTGCGCACCGCCTCGGGCAGGCGCGGCTCGATGCGCTTGATGCGGTTCTGCACGTCGACGGCAGCGAGCTCGATGTCGGTGCCCGGCTTGAACTGCGCGATGATCTCGACCTCACCCGTGGTGTCGCTGGTCGATTCGTAGTTCAGGATTCCGGAGGCGCCGTTGAGCTCCTCCTCGATCAGGCGCGTGACGCTGTAATAGAGGTTCTCGGTCGATGCGCCGGGATAGGCGGTCGAGATCGAGATCGAGGGCGGCGCGATGATCGGATATTGCGCGACCGGCAGGAACGGAATCGAAAGGATGCCGCCAAGACAGATGAAGATCGCCACGACCCAGGCAAAGATCGGACGTGCGATGAAGAAAGGTGACATGGGAAATGGTCTCCGGGCCGGCCGCGTTCAGTTCGAAGCCGACGGCTTGTCGGACCCGGGGCCCTTCCACGCCACCGGCGTGACCGCGCTGCCGGGGCCGAACTTCTGGAAGCCGTCGACGACGATCCGCCAGCCCGGCTTGAGACCGTCCTCGACCAGCATGCCGCCATTGAGCGCGCGCCCGAGCCGCACCGGCTGCAGGTTCGCCCGCCCCTCATCGTTGACGACATAGACGGCGCTGCCGCCCGCCGTCGTCCGCTGCACGGCCTGCGACGGCACGACGATGCCGGCGGCATCGATCGCCTCCTCGATCTGCACCCGCACATACATGCCCGGAAGCAGCTCGCCCTCCGGATTTGGAAACTCGCCGCGCAAGGTCACCTTCGCGGTGCCGGGATCGACGCTGACATCGGAGAACAGCAGCCGGCCGGGATGCTTGTACATCGAGCCGTCATCGAACAGCAGGCGGACGCGCGCCGCCTCCCGCGACACGCTCTTCAGGCGGCCTTCGGCCAGATCGCGCCGCAGCTGGTTCAATTCGTCCACGGATTGCGTGAAGTCGGCGTACACAGGATCGAGCTGCTGGATGGTGGCGAGGTGCGTCGTCTCGTTCGGATTGACCAGCGCACCCTCGGTCACCAGCGCGCGGCCGATGCGGCCGGAGATCGGCGCTCGCACCGTGGCCCAGTCGAGATTGAGCTGCGCCTGCGCCACCGCAGCCTTCTGGGCGGCGACGTCGGCCTGTGCCTGGCGCTCGGCGGCCACCGCGAGCTCGTATTGCGCCTGGGTGGTGGCCTCGCCCTTCAAGAGATTCTTCAGCCGATCCTCCTGACGATCGGCCTGATAGAGCACGGCCTCCGCCTTCGCGAGCGCCGCGCGCGCCTTTTCGAGTTCGACCTCGAACGGCGCGGGATCGATCCGGTACAAGGCCGCGCCGGCCTCGACCATGCCGCCCTGCTGAAAACTGCGCTCGATCACGATGCCGCTCACACGCGGCCGCACCTCGGCGATGCGCATCGACGTGATCCGACCCGGCAGATCCTTGGTCAACGTCACCGGCGCCGACTCGAGCTTCACGACACCGACCTCCGGCGCATTGGCGGCGTGCGGCACGGCTGCGCCGCCACCGTCGCCGCATGCTGCAAGAGAGAGAACCGAGATTGCAGAGAACACAACGCCGGCGGAACGGATCAACTGCTCTTTCGACATGAAGCCCATCTAAGCAAATCGCCGGCGCACAGAGATTTCACAGCGATCAGACCAGATCGTCGAAGACGATCCGATCGTCCGGATTCGAAGATCGCCGCTCGCGAATTTGGCGCGCCGTATACCACCGTCGCGAGCTGACGCACGTTCGTGCGGCGGTTACATAGGTGACGCGCCAGCGCTCGACCAGCGACGTTCCTCGACAAAACCGGGGGCTGCGACAACGCGTCAGTGGCTGGTCGCCGCAGCCCCCGCACACTTTGTCGCACTGGTGTCTTGCTCATACCGCGAAAGGCAGCTGATAGCGCCGGTAGCCCGCCACAGAACGACTCGTCATCAGCACCAGGTCACCGTCGGGGACTCATCGGTCCGGTCGAAGCCGCAGTCTTCGCATCGCCTCCGGCTTGCCGATCGGCGTTGATGACGCACCACGGTACGGCTAGCGCAGCGCGTTCTCCACGACCGTGCGTCGGCGGGCCTGCGCGGCCGTTTGACAGCCTCGCGCCTGCCCGTTCTACTGAGCTGCAAAGCCGCGCGACAAGCGGCATGCAGGAGGATCGTCATGGAGCGGCACACCAACGACGCAGCGGCGAGATACGCGCGTGGTTTTTCATGGGTGAGGTGGCGGGCCGCCTGGCGCGCGCGCCACGTGATCGCAGCGGTGCTTGCCCTGCTATATCCCGGGCTCGGCGGCACAGCCCATGCGCAAGGCATTTCCAAGGACGTGCCGGCACGGATCGAGATGTATCCGATCCCCTCGCTCACTCTGTCCGATCGGCAGTTCCTGTCCGGCGACGAGGGCGGCAAGCCGGTCACCGTGGTCGGTGAGCTGCGCGTCGCGCAGGGCAGCGGCAAGCTGCCGGTCGTGGTGCTGATGCACGGCTCGGGCGGCGTCGGCGGCAACATCGCGGCCTGGACACGGACCTTCAACGCGATGGGCATCTCGACCTTCGTGATCGACGGCTTCACCGGCCGCGGCATCACCGCGACCAGCACCAATCAGGCGCAGCTCGGCCGCCTCAATCTCATCATGGACATCTATCACTCGCTCGACGTGCTGGCGAAGCATCCGCGCGTCGATCCCGACCGCATCGCGCTGATGGGCTTTTCACGCGGCGGTCAGGCGGCGCTGTATGCGAGCCTCGAGCGCTTCCACAGGCGCTGGAATACGTCAGGACTGCAATTCGCGGCCTATATCCCGTTCTATCCGGATTGCTCCACGAGCTATCGTGGCGACACCGATGTCGTGGCGCGGCCGATCCGGATCTTTCACGGCGGACCGGACGACTACAATCCGGTGCACACCTGCAAATCCTTCGTCGAGCGGCTGAAGGCTGCGGGACGCGACGTCGAGCTGACCGAATATCCGGACTCGCCGCACGGCTTCGATATCGGCCTGCTCGGCGCCAACATGCTCGCCATCGCGCCGAAGGCCCAGACCGTGCGCAACTGCCGCATCGTCGAAGGCGACGGCGGCATGCTGATGAATGCCGAGACGCAGCAGCCCTTCACCTATCAGGACCCCTGCGTCGAACTTGATCCGCATGTCGGTGGCAATCCGGCGACCGCGGAGGCGGCGCGCCAGGCGGTGACGGATTTCCTGCGTACGCTGTTCAAGCTCTCGTGAGCAAAAATAGAACGAATCGGATCAATTTTTGAGGTGACGGATCGAACGTATCGTGTGTTCCTGCGTTGTCGCTCGCTTTTCGACGATGAAACGGAGCCCGATGATGCGCGCCTCTCGCCTTGCACTTCCCACCCTGCTCGCTGCCCTCGCCGTGGGCGGGGCGGCCCATGGCGCGCCCGCCTCGCCGTTCCGGGCGCTGGAAGGCGCCTGGACCGGCGGCGGCGTGATCAGCCTGTCCGACGGCAACCAGGAGCGGCTGCGCTGCCGCGCGGCCTATGACGTCGGGGGCGCCGGCGAGCAGCTCCGGCTCAACATCCGCTGCGCCAGCGACAGCTACAACATCGACCTCTCCAGCGACGTCGCCTATCGCGGCGGCGAGATTTCCGGCCAGTGGACGGAGTCGAGCCACAATGCCTCGGGCACGATCGAAGGCCGCGCCGTCGGCAACCGCATCGAAGCCCAGGCGCGCGGCCAGACCTTCTCCGCCGGCCTGGCGCTGACCACCAGCGGCAAGCGGCAGACGGTGTCGATCCGCCCCGCCGGCACGGACATCAAGGGCGTCGATCTCGAGCTCGCGCGGCGCTGATGAAAACGTAGGGTGGGCAAAGTGCCGCCGTCAGGCGGCGCGTGCCCACCGCGGTCGTGCCACAGGCGAGACGGTGGGCACGGCGCGCGACACGGCCGCTCGCAACTCACAACTTGCCCTGCGTCTTTGCCCACCCTACGACTCTGCACGCATTGCGAAGCGCCGCTCTCACCACGTCATTGCGAGCGCAGCGAAGCAATCCAGTGTTATGGGTGAGACTCTGGATTGCTTCGTCGCTTCGCTCCTCGCAATGACGTGGTGAGAGCGTGGGGCCGCCATCGACAGCGTAACGAGATCACACCGCGCCGATGTCCTTCAGGCACGCCTGCGTCAGCGTCATCCGGGCCTCGACGTGGCGCGGCTCGGGGCAGTCCATGTTCATTGCGAACACCGTCGGCTGGTCGCCCTTATCGACCCAGCCGACCATCCAGCCGAGCGAGCCCTGCTCCTTACCGAGCAGCCCCGACTTCGCGTGGATCACGGCATCACCGACCTTGGTCGTCGGGATGATGTCGCGCGTCAGATCCTGGCTGCGCTTGGCGACCGGCAGCGCGCCGCGCCGGAGGCGATCGATGAAATCGACCTGCTCGACCGGGTCGATGCGCAAGCTGCCGGTCAGCCAGAACTGATCGATGCCGCCGCCGATGTCGTGATTGCCGTAGTCGAGCTCCTCGAGATATGTCTGCATCCGCTCCGGCCCGATCCGGCGCGCGATCTCCTGATAGACCGGCACGGCCGAGACCGCGATCGCGCTGCGCAGCGTATGATCCTTGTTCCAGGCCTCGATCGGCCTGGTGACGCCGTCCCATTTGAACACGTCCTTGTCGGGATCCTCGACGACGCCGGTGTCGAGCGCGATCAGCGAGTTGGCGATCTTGAAGGTCGAGGCCGGCAGCTTCGCCTCCCCGGAGCGCTCGGTGTCGCTGGCGATGATGAGATACTCCTCGACCTTGTAGGCGAGGAACGTGCCCTTGGTGCCGATATCGGTGAAGCGCTGCGCGAACGAGGGGCGGATCTCGTTGCGCGGCGGCGCGACATGCGCCAGCGTGCGCGCGGGCAACAGGCCGGCCCCGGCGATCAGGCCAAGCACGTGACGGCGGCTCATCATCGGCATTGCGTCATCTCTCCGTCGAAGTCCGTTTCTCCCTATCACAGGGCGATGGCGATCGAGGCATGACGGAGATCACAATGCGGCGCGCTAGCGCACCGGCCGCGACAGGTTCAGCACGAACACCAGCACCTCGGCGACGGCCTTGTAGAGCTCCTCGGGGATCTCGTCGCCGAGCTCGACATTGGAGAGCGCGCCGGCCAGCACCTCGTTCTCCTCGATCGGGATGTCGTGCGCCTTCGCGACCTCGATGATCTTGGCGCCGATCGTGCCCTTGCCCTTGGCGACGACACGCGGCGCGCCGCCCTGGCCCTTCTCGTACTGCAGA
Organism: Bradyrhizobium sp. STM 3809; assembly: GCF_000239795.1. GTDB lineage: Bacteria > Pseudomonadota > Alphaproteobacteria > Rhizobiales > Xanthobacteraceae > Bradyrhizobium. The sequence continues at coordinate 11,577 of NZ_CAFJ01000623.1, forward strand.
GCGACGGCGAGCTGTGTCTTGTTGGCGGCCTTCACGTCGATGCTCATAGCGCGCGATCCAGGAAATGGCCGGCCTTGGGCGGCATCGCGGCCGGCGGCGCGCCGTCCTGCACGACGAGGTCACCGGGCGAGAGTTCGGCGCGGCTGAGCGCCTGGCTCAGTTCGGAGAGGCCGGCGCGCAGGCGCGCCGCGGTCGACGGGCGCTCGGCCCACATCCGCACCGAGGTCCGCTCGGCGTTGAACGAGATCAGCGCATGCACCGGACCAGCCGGCTCCACATCGAGCGAGAAGCGCGCGCGCCAGGTGCGCTTGGCTGCGTCGGGCGCCTGCGTGCCGCCGTCGCGCGAGATCTCGAACTGCGCCATCGCGGTGCCCTGCGGGGTGGCGAAGGGGATCTCGAAATTCCAGCGCGGCTGCGTGGGATCGTTGCGCGGAGACGACGCGTCCGGTCGATCCGGCAGCGAGGCGACCTGCAGCAGGGTCTGGCGCGACAGCGCCTGATCGGTCTCGTCGAGCAGGCGATGGGCGATCGCCGGCAGCGGCGTGTCCTGTGTGAGCGTCGGCATCGCGACATGCTGCGGCACCGGCGCGCCGCCGCGGAATGGCGGCGGCGGGGTGTTGGTGCGGACGACCACGTCGCCGCGGCCGTTGCGGCCGGGAACGAGCCCGGCGGCACGCGGGATCTGCTGCTGTGCCTCCTGCAGCACGGCCAGCACCGCGCCTGGGGTCAGCGACTGCGCCTTCGCGCCGGTCAGGCTCTCGATCAGCGCCGATCCGGTGAAGCCGGCGGACGCCGCATCGGGTGGTGCCATGCCTGCCGCCCAGAGCTGCGAAGGCTGCGGCGGCAGCTCGATCTCGATGTCCGGCACCAGCGACGGCCCACCATTCTGCTGCGCGGCCGCGGCGCGGCCGGCTTCCGACAGCACCGCGGCATAGGACGCGCCCGGCGACGGTGTCGACGCGGTCGTGCCGGAATCGACGCTCGCGAGCACCGTGGCCAGCGTCTGGCGCAGCACGATCAGCGCGGCCTTCAGATCCGATGGCGCCGAAGCGGCGCTGCCCTTGGCCAGGGAGGTTTCGAGAAACAGGCCGGAGTTCTGGACAGCGGCCTGAACGTCCTCGGCCGTCAGGGCCGACGTCAGCGGCGTCTGCTGCGCCAGCACCTGATTGACCGCGGTGCGCAGCGCGGGCGGCAGGTTCGGCGAGTCGGCGACGGCCTGCAGATCGGCGAACAGCTGGCCCTGGCTGCCCTGGCGGGTAGCGGCCTCCTCGCTCGCGATCGACACGGCCAGGCGCTCCAGCCCGGTCAGCGGATCCGGCGGCGGCGCCGAGGTCGGCGCGAGGCGTCCGGTGACGTCGACGACGGTGGCCGCAGGAGTGGGCGCGCCGCCCGTGCCGGAGGCCGTGCCCTGCCCGACGATGGCGAGTTGCAGTCCCTGCGCGGTCTGCGACACCGCGACCTGCACGGACTGGCCGGCCTGCAGCGGCAATTCGCTGGCGAGCTCCAGCGACAGGTTTCCAATTGCGACCTGAACCAGGTTCTCGGCGAGCACCTGCTGCACCCGGGCGCTGATCAGCGTGCCGGCCTGCAGGGTGGTGCCCGACGGCGCGCTGGCCGCCGCGCCGGATGCCGCGGTTCCCACGCTGCGAACGGCGCTGACGGCTGACGGCGGGGTGACACTCTGGACCATGCGCGTACTCGGTTTACGCGCGGCAGACTAGACCTTTGCCCTAAACCCGGCGTTAACCGGCCTCAGACGGCGGCATCGACCGCCCGGAGGATGCGGACGGCGGCCTGGTAGTCGATCTGCTTGGCGGCGCGGCGCCGCATCGCCTCCTCGTCGGCGCCCCATTGCTCGACATTCCAGTCCTCGTCGACATTCGCGGCCGCCCAGACCTGGTCGGCATCGCGCACGCCGTGCGCCAGCGCCAAAGCAAGAAGCGCCGAGCCGGTCACGGTGGTCACGACATGCGCGGCCGCCACCGCCCACGGGCCGGTCGGCAGCACCTCGCGCGCCGCCTGCACCGCGGCATCGGGCTGGCTCACATGCATGATGCCTTCGGACAGAATGAAATGCGCGCCGAGACTGTCGCGGGCCCAGTCCAGCACAGGGTCCCAATGCTCCGCCTCGCGGTCGACCAGCCCCTCGGGATGGCCGGCGCGGTAGAACAGCAGGTCGGACTGGAGGTATCTGGCGATGTCCTCGCGCACGTCATCGACGCGCTCGACCACCGACTGGACGACGCTGTTGGCAAAACGGGTCAGCGGCATCGTCGCGGGATCGATCGTCTCGCCCTGGGCCCCCCATTCCGCGGCAACGGCTTCAGCCAGCTCCTTGACCGGAACCACGACGATCCGGCCCGACGGCGTGCGGATCGGCCGGCCGTCCAGGGTGACATGGAAGCCGCCCTCGGCCTCCGCGCTGCCCGCCTCCTTGTAGAAGCGCTTGCGCTGGGGCGCGCGCATCGCCTGGCGCGCGGCCTCCTGCGGATCGGGCTTGCCCTGGCCGACAACCTCGTCAAACAGCTCTCGCATCAGAATTCCGGCCCTCCTGCAGGGAAGATCACACGGGATTTGTTGTTTGCGCGGTAGATAAGCCCTGATGGACCGAAATGCGAGCTGCCGATGCGTCTCCTGCTTGTCGTCCTCCTGCTGCTCGGCAGCGCTGCCCCGGCGGCCGCCGGCTTCCGAACGCCGGAATCGCTGGTGCGCAACGTCTATGCGCATTACGGCCAGGGCGCGCCGGAGCTCTCCGCCGGCCTGCCGCGCACGGCCGAGATCGCGGGGCAGTTCTTCGACCCGAGCCTCGCGAAAGCCTGGGCCGCACCGCGGCGCGAGCCCTACGACTTCCTGGTGCAGAGCCCGCGCTGGAAGCTCGGACCGGTCGCGATCTCGATCCTGCGCCGGCAGTTCGACAAGACCTATGTCGCGGCCAGCTTCGACAACCAGGGCCGGCGCATCTCGCTCAACTTCATCGTCGTCAAGGGCCCGGACGGCTGGGTGATCCTCGACGTCGAGACCCCGCACGATTCGCTCAAGCTGTTTTTGGAGCAGTTCGGGAAATGAGGCATGTAGCCCGGATGAGCGCAGCGACATCCGGGGTCTCACGCGCTTTTCGATTGAACCCGCATGTCGCTACGCTCATGCGGGCTACGAGAGCTCGTCACTCCTCCGGCGCGTTCTCGATCGGGTCGAAGCGGTCGTGCTCGAGGCCGAGCAGGTTCCAGGACTGCAGCATGTGCGGCGGCAGCGGCGCGGTCACGTCGATCACGCCGCCGCGGGGGTGCGGGATGACGATGCGGCGCGCGAGCAGATGCAGCCGGTTCTGCAGGCCGCCGGGCAGCGACCAGTTCTCGATGTTGAAATATTTGGGATCGCCGACGATGGGATGGCCGATATGGGCCATGTGCGCGCGCAGCTGATGGGTGCGGCCCGTGACAGGCTTCAGCGACACCCAGGCGAGCTTGGTGGCCGAGGCCTCGACCACGGCGTAGTAGGTCACCGCGTGGCTGGCGCCCTCGTCGCCATGGGCGGCGACGCGCATGATGGTGTCGTCCTCGCCCTCGTCCTTGGCGAGATAGGTCGAGATGCGGCCCTGCTTCGGCTTGGGCACGCCGGCCACCAGCGCCCAATAGACCTTGCGGGCCGAGCGATGGCGGAAGGCGCCGGTGAGATGCGTCGCGGCGAAGCGGGTCTTGGCGATCAGCAGGCAGCCGGAGGTCTCGCGGTCGATCCGGTGCACGAGCCGCGGCTTCTGGCCCTTGGCGTCGCGCATCACCTCCAGCATCTGGTCGATGTGCCGCGTCATGCCGGAGCCGCCCTGTACGGCGAGGCCCGCCGGCTTGTTGAGGACGAGCACGTCGTCGTCCTCATAGAGGGTCATCGCCTTCAGGCTTTCGAGTGTCTTGCGCTCGCCCTCGGTGAGGCCGGCGCGCTCCTTCGGCGCATCGAGCTTGAGCGGCGGGATGCGCACGCTCTGGCCCTCCTCCAGCCGGTCCTTGGAATCGGCGCGCTTGCCGTCGACGCGCAGCTCGCCTTTGCGGACGATGCGCTGGATGTGGGAGAACGACAGGCCGGGGAAGCGCGCCTCGAGAAAGCGGTCGACGCGCATGTTGTTCTCGTCGGCGGTGACCACCACGGTCTGCACCTTGGTCGGCAGCAGCGGCGCCTCCGGCTCGGCCCTCTTCGGCGGCGGTGCCGCAGGCGGCTTGC
>NZ_CAFJ01000622.1 GCF_000239795.1 Bradyrhizobium sp. STM 3809
CTGCTGGCATCGCGGCACCCGTGAGATGGACCTGATCCTCGGCCGCTTTGCCGATGCGGAGATCGGGAGCCTCTCCGAGACCGAACTGGCCGAGCTCGAGCAGCTCCTGGAGGTCCCCGACCCCGATTTCTATGCCGCGATCACCGGTGCCAGGCCGCTGCCGCCGGAGCAGACCCCGGCGCTGTTCGAACGCATCAAGGCGTTCCGCGCGGTGGACGCCGGTTGATGAAGAGCCCGGTCAAGTCGCCCGCCGAGCACCTCGCGCCGGGGCGCGCGCTCACGCTCGCCAATGTCGCGGAGGGCGCCGAGGGCCTGGTCGTCTCCGATCTGGCGCGCGCCATCGCCGCCAGGCCGAAGCCGCCGGCCGTCAGCCTCGCCGTGGTGTGCCGCGACGGCAACCGCATGCAGCAGCTGGCGCGGGCGCTCGACTTCTTCGCGCCGGATCTGCCGGTCATGCAGTTTCCGGCCTGGGACTGCCAGCCTTACGATCGCGTCTCGCCCCATGGCGGCATCCTGGCGCAGCGCGTTACCACGCTGGCGCGGCTGTCGCGCCTCGCCGGCAGCGACAAGCCGCTGATCGTGCTGACGACGGTCAATGCGATCGTGCAGCGTGTGCCGTCGCGCGACACCATGGCAGGCCAGGCGCTGTCGGTGGCGCCGGGCCATGTCGTGCCGATGGACTCCGTCGTCGCGTGGCTGGAGCACAACGGCTACGTCCGGGCCTCTACCGTGCGCGAGAGCGGCGAATATGCCGTGCGCGGCGGCATCCTCGACCTGTTTCCGGCCGGCCTCGACCAGCCGGTGCGGTTCGACTATTTCGGCGACAGCCTGGAATCGATCCGCACCTTCGATGCCGAGACGCAGCGCACGCTTCTCGACATGCGCTCGCTCGATCTGGTGCCGGTGTCCGAATTCCAGCTCGTCACCGACACCATCCGACGCTTTCGCATGGGCTATGTCGCCGAGTTCGGCGCGCCCGAGCGCGACGACGCGCTGTATGAGGCGGTTAGCGAGGGTCGCCGCTATCCCGGCATGGAGCACTGGCTGCCGCTGTTCCACGACAAGATGGAGACGCTGTTCGACTATCTGCCGAACACGCCGATCGTGATCGAGCCGCAGGGCGAGGACGCGGCACGCGAGCGCTTCAAGCAGATCATCGACTATTACGACGCGCGCCGCGAGGCGATGGAGCATCCCGGCGGCGGCGCGATCTACAAGCCCTTGACGGTCGACCGGCTATATCTGACCTCGACCGAATGGGCCGAACGGCTCGCCGCCGTGCCGCTCGCCCGCGTGACGCCGTTCGCGGTGCCGGAAGGAGCAGGGGTTGTCGACATCGGCGCGCGCGCCGGCCGCAACTTCGCGCCGGAGCGCAACGACGCCGCGGTCAACGTGTTCGAGGCTGTCGTGGCGCATGTGCAGGCGCTGCAATCGGTGCGCAAGAAGGTCGTGATCGCGCTGTGGAGCGAAGGCTCGCGCGACCGCATGGCCTCGATGTTGAAGGATCACAAGCTGATCCACGTCACCAGCGTCAACACCTGGCGCATGGTGCAGGCGACGCCGCGCAACGAGACCATGCTCGCGGTGCTCGGCCTCGAGACCGGCTTCGAGACCGACCAGATCGCTGTCATCTCCGAGCAGGACATTCTCGGCGACCGCCTGGTGCGGCCGCGCCGCGCCAGCCGCAAGCTCGACAATTTCATCTCCGAGGTGACGAGCCTCGCGATCGGCGACATCGTCGTGCATGTCGATCACGGTATCGGCCGCTTCGTCGGGCTGCAGACGCTCGAGGTCGCCGGCGCGCCGCACGACTGTCTCGAGCTGCGCTATGCCGGCGAGACCAAGCTGTATCTGCCGGTCGAGAACATCGAGCTGCTGTCGCGCTACGGCTCCGACCAGACCAATGTCGAGCTCGACAAGCTCGGCGGCCAGGGCTGGCAGACGCGCAAGGCGAAACTCAAGAACCGCATCCGCGAGATGGCCGGCGAGCTGATCAAGATCGCCGCCGAGCGCATGCTGCACGAGGCGCCGAAGATGCCGGTGCAGGCCGGCCTCTATGACGAGTTCTGTGCGCGCTTCCCCTATGACGAGACCGAGGACCAACTCGCGGCGATCCAGGCGACGCTCGGCGATCTCGAAGCGGGACGTCCGATGGACCGTCTCGTGTGCGGCGACGTCGGCTTCGGCAAGACCGAGGTGGCGCTGCGCGCGGCCTTTGCCGTCGCGCTCGACGGCAAGCAGGTCGCGGTGGTCGTGCCGACCACCTTGCTCGCGCGCCAGCACGCCAAGACCTTCACCGAGCGCTTCAAGGGCTTTCCGGTCAACGTTGCGCAGGCCTCGCGGCTCGTCTCAACCAAGGAGCTCAACCAGGTCAAGAAGGGGCTGGCCGACGGCTCGGTCGACATCGTGGTCGGCACCCATGCGCTGCTCGGCAAGACCGTCAAGTTCCGCGACCTCGGTCTCGTCATCGTCGACGAGGAGCAGCATTTCGGCGTCAGCCACAAGGAGCGGCTGAAGCAGCTGCGCGCGGAAGTCCACGTGCTGACCTTGTCGGCGACGCCGATCCCGCGCACGCTCCAGCTTGCTCTGACCGGCGTGCGCGAGCTGTCGATCATCGCCTCGCCCCCGGTCGACCGTCTCGCCGTGCGCACCTTCGTAGCCCCACATGATCCCGTGATGATCCGCGAAGCGCTGCTGCGCGAGCGCTATCGCGGCGGCCAGGCGTTCTACGTCGTGCCGCGCATCGACGATCTCGCCGAGGTCAAGGAGTTCCTCGACAAGACCGTGCCGGAGATGAAGGTCGCCGTCGCCCATGGCCAGATGGCGCCGACCGTGATCGAGGACATCATCTCGGCGTTCTACGACGGCAAGTTCGACATCCTCTTGTCGACCACGATCGTCGAATCCGGCCTCGACATTCCCCGCGCCAACACGCTGATCGTGCATCGTGCCGACATGTTCGGCCTGGCCCAGCTCTATCAGCTGCGCGGCCGCGTCGGCCGCTCGAAACTCCGCGCCTATGCGCTGTTCACTCTGCCGTCGACCCACAAGGTCAGCGCACAGGCCGAGAAGCGCCTCGGCGTGCTGCAGTCGCTGGAGACGCTGGGCGCCGGCTTCCAGCTCGCCAGCCACGACCTCGACATCCGCGGTGCCGGCAATCTGCTCGGCGACGAGCAGTCCGGCCACATCAAGGAGGTCGGCTTCGAGCTCTATCAATCGATGCTGGAGGAGGCGATCGAGAACCTCAAGGCTGGCATCACCGAGCCGACCGTCGACCGCTGGTCGCCGCAGATCACCATCGGCATGCCCGTGCTGATCCCCGAGGACTACGTTTCCGATCTCTCGGTGCGGCTCTCGCTCTACCGCCGCCTCGCCGATCTCGAGACCGACGAGGAGATCGAGAATTTCGCGGCCGAGCTGCGCGACCGCTTCGGCAAGCTGCCGGACGAGACGCGCTATCTGTTCAAGGTCGCCGCGATCAAGAACTACTGCCGGAGAGCCAATGTCGAGAAGGTCGACGCCGGCCCGAAGGGCGCCGTCATCGCCTTCCGCGACAACAGCTTTGCTTATCCGGATCGCCTGGTCGCCTTCATCAAGCGCCACGGCCAGGCCGCCAAGGTGCGCCCCGACATGAAGGTGGTGTTCCTGCAGGTCTGGGAGACGCCGGAGGAGCGGTTGGCCGGCACGACGGATATTCTCAAGGAGCTGGCGGAGCTCGCGGAGAAGAAGAAGGCGGCGTAGGCCAAAGCCTCGATGTCACCGAAGCTGCCAGCCGAAATGCAGGGCAAGGCTGGCGATCAGGAATGCCGAGACGATCGCCACGACGCTGACCCAATCGGTCTCCTCGCGAGATTGCCGGTTTTGCATGACGCATGCTCCGCTTCGTGAGAAGCCCTCAGTCGGTCTGGAATCTCAGCAGACGACTGAGGCAAATGCGCGGCCGCGCCTCTCAACGTGTCCCGCGCAGCGGCGCAAGTCCGGGCTGGGCATTGACGAAGAACACGGCGCTCGATGATGGGCTCGTCTTGTGCGTGTCGCCCTCGAACCGCATCACATAGGCTCCAGGCTGGCGCGGGGCGGTCCAACGCGCCGGGATGTGCGTGATCTCAGGTCCCTGATAGTCCAGCGGCAGCGCCGCGCCATAGGCGACGAGAGCCGCCTTGGCGGCACCGCTTCGCGCGCCCGGACGGGGCGCCGCGCTGACGGTCAGCCGCCCCTTGATGGTGGTGGTTGGCGTGTCCGGGATGATCAGCATCTGCATGGACTCGCCGGGTGCAAAGCTGTGCTTGTGAAGATTGATCGTGATGCCCGGCTCGGCCATCAGGAACGCCCGCATGCGCGACAGGCCGAAGATCTCGTCCAGCGCATCCGACAGCTGCACCGTGCCGAGAATTCCGACATGGCTGCCCGGCATCGAATATTTTCCGGAATAGCTGCCGGCAAGGGCGCTGTAGACGGGCACCGTACCGTCGCCGTCGACCGTGATCGTCTCGACAAACTCGGTGCCGCGATAGACATAGGCATTGGAGGTGCTGAGGCCCGTGCCGGCGATGAGATAGTATGTGACATGGGCCGGCCGCTGCGTGATGTCGAGTTGCTGCCATGAGGTCGCTGCCGCCAGCGCACTCGAGGCCGTCAGCTCGTATTTTCCGGCCACGGCAGGGTCGTACACGTCCTGCTCCGGAGGCGTGAGGCTGGTGTCGAGCAGGACATCTGTCTCGGGCGTCGGAAAGCACTGGAAGCAGGCCGGGTATCTCGGATCGTTGGCGACGGTTCGCAAATCGTCTCGGCTCATGCCGAGCGAGCCGGCTTCGCAACCCAGCGCCTGGCCCAGAGCGGTCGCAGCGCCCAGATGCGGCCCGCAGAGGCAGATCAGACGCGTGATCTTTCCGAACCACGGCTCGTTCCGGTATCTCTGGCTTTCGAGCATCAGCCGAGCCACCAGATTGCCCATGGAATGGCAGACCAGGGTGATCGTCGTCGCCCCATCGTGAACGGCCTGCGCGATACGCCGGGCCAGCATCTCGGACGAGGCGACGAACGGCGCGTTCGCCTGCCACAGATCGACACGCCAGTCATAGTAGAAGTCGATGCGGTTGGCCGCCGGGGAGAGCCGCGCTGCGATCTCATCCAGCTTGGTCATGATCGGGCGATAGACAGGGTAGGTGTAGCCGTCGAACACCGGAAGCTCGGCCCATATCCCGGTCGCCGTCGCGCTGGGATCGCGCAGCTCGCCGATCCGGTGGTAGCCCTCCCAGACGATTTCGTCGATCGTCGGCGGCCATACCTGGGTCTCACCGATGCTGAGGCACGAGCCCGTGATGCCGGGGACCAGAATGATCGTTTCCATCGATCTCTCCCTGGTGCTTCGACCGGCCGCGTTGTCCTGTCGACGGCCGGTCCCTCACTGCCAGGGAGAGGCTATGTGTATTCAAAAAGAAAAACAATCTGAAATTGTGTGTCTTTTGTTGGTCATCAGCAGGGGCTCACGGCAAGATCGCTGACGCGCTCGAGGCCGGCTCTCGAACTGACGCTCATCGTCGCGCCCGATCACGAGCCTCGAACCGGTGGGCACGGCGCAAACTGATAGCTTGTATGTCACAAGACTTTGTATGCAGTACGACGTCGGCAATCTGAATGGGTGCGGGCTGATCTTGATTGCGTCATTGCGAGCGTGGCGAAGCTATCCAGGGCGTCGGTGGGCCTCTGGATTGCTTCGCTGCGCGCTGCGCTCGCAATGACGTAGGACGAGCTGTGCCTCGATCTCACGACGCCGCGCGGTGCGGCTCGCCGTACACGCGGGCCAGCAGCGTCCGCGCCGTGTCATTCGGCTGCAGTGCCGCCACCGTGATCGACGGCTCGTGCCGCGTGTCGCGCTTGCCGTGGGAGGTGTGGCGCATCACGCTGGAGAGGCGGCGGGCGATGGCGTGGGCGGAGCGGAGGTCGGTTTCGGCGAACACGACGACGACGGAACCGTTGTCCTCATGGGTGCCGAAGTCCATCCGCCGCATCAGGCGGCTGATGATGCGGGCGCCGTCATATTGGGCGCGCGGGTTGACCGGGTCGAAGGCGAAACGGGCGACCGCAAGGCTGCCGCCGCTCTTCTGGGTCTGGCTGACGGCGGTGGCGAAATCGCGCGCGAAGGCGTTGCGGGTGAGGAGACCCGTTTGCGGGTCGAGCATGCCGCCGGCTTCGATCGCGCGCAGGGTGCGGTTGAGACGGCTCTCGAAGGCGTGCTGGCGGATCAGGGGCAGCGCATGGGCCGCGATGCGCTGCGGATCGCCGGCGATGATCTCGAGATTGGCGAGCTCCTGGAACGGCGCCGGCTGGTTGGCGGTGACGACAACGCCGAGATTGCGGAAGCGGGTGTCCTCGGCGAGCACCGCGAGAAAGGCATCGACGACGCGCGGCGAGAAGCCTTCGCCGAGCACGATGCCGTCGATGTCGCGGCTCGACAGATGCTTGGCGGCCGCCTCGATGCTGAGCGCGCCGACGACCGCCATGCGCTCGCCGAGCGCGACCGACAGTCCGGGCATCGAGGCGCCGCGGCCGAGCAGCAGCACGGTGGCGTCGTTGAGCGGATCGGTGTCAGGCAGCACGGCGTCCGGCGTCTTCTTTTCGTCGAGGCGCCGCAGCACAGTCGTGTGCAGCGTGCGGACGCGCAGCGCGGCGCGCAGCCGCGCCAGCAACCGCTCGTGGTTGTCGCTGCCGTGCAGCGGAATGGCATTGTCGGGCAGAGCGGCGTCGCCCGGCGCGATCGCGATCATCGGGATGTAGGGCTTGCGCGCGCTGACATGCTGCGACAGCGCGGCGACGTCGGCGGCATCGGCGCCCTCCATCAGGGCGAGCACGGCCGCCGGCTGGACCCGCGAGATCGCATGGGGCGCATCGGCCCAGCGCGCTTCGGTGGTCGGGAGAATCTGCGCTGCGGCGAGGGCTGCCGTCAGCGAAGGCCGCGTGGACGGAGAGACGATCAGAAGCGGGCCTTGTTGGGACATCAAGAGGAACTCAGGATACGCTGACGATACGTCGCGATCCTAGGTCGCTCCCGTTAACGCGGCGTCAACACTGTTCCAAACACGCCCGCTCCGCATTCGTCCGGACGGCAGCTTCAGCCGCCCGAGCCGGCACGGTCGCGAAACGCCTCGACCATCAGCGGATTGAGGCCGAGCTCCGCGAGCGCTTCGCGCGCCCGCGCGTTGTCCATCGCGCGTCCCGCCAGACGATGGCCGCTGAGCCGGTCGGGCAGGGCGGTCAACAGCGCGCCCTGGCCGAGGCGGCGCGACCATTCGTGCAGGTCCTGCGCCAGGAACCGGTATCCGCCGACGGCCATCACGCCCGCCGGCGGCGCGGTGATCGAGATCGTGTCGTGGGCGCGGTCGAGCCGCACGGCATATTCGGTATCGACGAAATCGCGCGGCGGCGCCGGCATCAGCGAGTCGCTCGGCGGCGGCGGCGCGTAGGCGGCGACGACGACCATCGGCCCGCGCAGGCCCAGCGTGCCCTTCGGCGTCACCAGGATCTCGCCGGCGATCGACGAGCCCGGCTGCTCGCGTGGGGCGCCCTGGCGGCCCGGCTTGACGGCTCCGGGACTGCCGTCGGCGGAGGTGCGGCGGATCGCGAACAGGCCGGCCTCGCCGAACAGATAGACGTCGGTCAACTCGATCTCGCGCGTCTTCCAGGACGGGCTCGATGCCACCTGCTCAGGCGCGCGCCACATTCCGAGCACGTAGCGCAGGCTGGGCAGTCGGGCCGCGAGGTCGTGCTCGTCGATACGGAAGGCGAGCTGCGCGGGCGCGACCAGGGTGTCGCAGCCGAGTTGCACGAGCTGCTGTTCCAGCGCCTCCGCATCGAACGGATGATGCAGCGCCAGGCTGCCGCCCGACAAGAGCCAGGTGACGACCGAGGCGGCGAGCCCGGCGAAGGAGGACGGCAGGAACGCCGACATCATGTTCACGCCCTGCGGCAGGTCACTTTCGAGCGAGACGGCAAGGCCACCCGCGATCAGGCTGAGATGGGTCCGCGGGACCGCGCGAAAACCGTCTGAGGTGACGTCGAAGGAGACGATTGCGGCCTTGCGGCCATCGGGAATCAATCCGCGCGTCGAGCGGGAGGGTTTGGCGATCGACTGGTCGAGCGAGTACATGCCTTCGGGCAGGTCGCTGCCGAAGCCGCAGACGTGGCGGATCGAGAACGCCTCGGCCGCCGCGTTCATCGCGAGGTCGGAATGGATCACGCCATCGATCTTCGCCATGGTGACGATCGCGCGCGCGCTGGTGCGGTTGAGTGCCGCGACCAGCTCGGACTGACGCCACAGCAGCGGGAACACGGCGACGACGAGGCCGGCGCGATGCGCCGCCAGCACGGTCAGCACGAACTCGATCGTGTTGGGCAGCTGCACTGCGATCACGGAATGCGCAGGGAGGCCGGCATCGATGAAATGCGCTGACAGCGCCGAGATCACGCGATCGGCTTCGGCATAGGTGAGGCGCATCGGGGGACGCCCGGTGATGCGCTGCTTGTTGCTCGGATCGATGAGGGCGACTGCATCCGGCTTGCGCGCCAGGATGCGTTGAAACAACGCGTCGAGCGTCGGCGACGTATTGGCCTGGTTCACCTTCTGCCCCGTATTTTCACGGATCCGGCCGACCAACTGCCCCGGTTGGTCATTTCGATGCCGGCTCCGGCCGCTGCCACCAGCTCTCCGGGAGCGCTCCCGTCAAAGCTGTCCTCTTGGGCCGTTCTATACGATTCCACCGAGCGATCCATTCCTCGGCGGCGTTGAGCACTGGAATAGCGTAGAACCCCGCCATCAGGGTACGGTCCAATGCGCGAACGGTCGAGATAAATTCCGGCCTGTCGCGGGCCCGCAACAGCGCGGCGATCATCGCGTCGATCGCCGGGTCCTTGGCGCCCATGTAGTTCCGCGTTCCCGTGCGGTCGGCCGCCTCGCTGCCCCAATAGAACGCCTGCTCGTTGCCCGGCGACAGCGACTGGTCCCAGCGGTTCTGGATCATGTCGAATTCGAAGCTGAGCCTGCGCTGGTCGAACTGCACGGGATCGACCACACGGATCGATGCCGTGATGCCGGCGCGCTTGAGGCTGCCGGCATAGGCGAGCGCGATGCGCTCCTGGTCGCGCGTCGTCACCAGGATCTCGAAGGCGAGCGGCGCGCGTGTCGTCCGGTGCCGCAGCACCGTGCCGTCGAGGCCGTAGCCGGCCTCGGCCAGCAAATCGAGCGCGGCCTTCAGCGTCGCGCGGTCGCGCCCCGAGCCGTCGGTGACGGGCAGGCGGTAGCTGCCGTCCATGATGTCGGCCGGGATCTGCGCCGCGAAAGGCTTGAGCAGCTCGCGCTCGGTCGGATCGGCGGCGCGACCATAGGCCGACAGCTCCGAGCCTGCGAAATAGCCGCCGCTGCGGCTGTAGAGCCCGAAGAAGTAGTTGCGGTTGATCCACTCGAAGTCGAACAGCAAGGTCAGCGCCCGGCGCACCCTGATATCGGCGAACACCGGGCGGCGGGTGTTGAACACCAGGAACTGCGACGGCTGCGGCATCCCCGAGGTGAAGCTGTCGCGGATGACCTCGCCATTGCGTGCGGCCGGAAAGTCGTAGCCGTCATGCCAGCGCAGCGGCTCGGTCTCGACCCGGAAATCGTAGAGCCCGCGCTTGAATGCCTCGAACTGGCCGTTGGACTCGCGGTAATAGTCCAGGCGGACCTCGTCGAAGTTCCACAGGCCGCGGTTGACCGGCAGATCGCGGCCCCAATAGTCGGGATTGCGGGTGAGGGTGACGCTCGCGCCGGGCTGTACGGCGGTCACGCGATACGGGCCGGAGCCGATCGGCGCGGTCATCGTGGTGTTCTCGAAGGTCGCGACGTCGGTGGCGTGTTGCGGCAGGATCGGCATCAAGCCGAGAATGAGCGGCAGCTCGCGATCCTCCGCGCCGCCGAAGTCGAACCGCACGGTCAGCGGATCGAGCAGATCGGTTCGTGCGACCTTGCCGTAGAACTGCCGGTGGTTCGGACGGCCGTGGTCGCGCAGCAGGGCCAGGGAGAATGCGACGTCCTCGGCGAGCACCGGGGTGCCGTCCGAGAACCGGGCGCGGGGGTCGAGGTGGAACGTGACATAGGTCCGGCGGTCGTCCGTCTCGACGCTGCGGGCGAGCAGGCCGTAGAGGGTGAAGGCTTCGTCATTGCCACGGGTCAGAAGGCTCTCGACCACGTGGGTGCGGATTTGCTGCACCGCGACACCGCGAACGATGAAGGGATTGAGGCTGTCGAACGTGCCGAGCAGTCCCCAGACGAGGCGGCCGCCTTTGGGGGCGTCGGGATTGACGTAGGGCATGTGGTCGAAGCCGGCCGGCAGCGCGGGCTGGCCGTGCATCGCGATTGCCGCAGTTTCGGCAGCACAGGCGCCGGAACTGTAGATTGGCTGCAACAGCGCCAGAATCGCGGCGGCCGATCCCGGGGCGGCGCCGAACATGCGCTGCAGCATCAGGATCACGGCGCAAGCAATTGATTCGAAACGAGCCACGAAAGGCTTTTACCATAGACGCGCCCGCGCTAAACGGCGTGCTCGACACGGTCTCGCGGCATTGATCTTTCCGCGTACCGCGTTATGAAAGCGGTCAATTGAGCACGGCGGCAACGCCTGTCACTTATCCGCCTCATTTCCTGAGGAGACAGCCGCTTCAACGGCTTGGTGTGGCGCCTTTGGCGGTCTCGGGCGCTGCCGTTCAGAAAGGGTTTTCCGCAATGAATTTCCGTGACTTGGCCTCGTCGGTTGGGCCGCGTGGGCGCCGCGTCGCCTTGCTGGCAGTCACTGCGCTGGCCGTTTCGTTCGCCTCCGAGGCGCAGTCGCAGGCTCAGCCGCCCGCGGCCCCCAAGGCGAAGGCTCCGGCTGCTGCTCCCAAGGCTCCCGCTCCGGCTGCGCAGGCCCCTGCCGCTCCTCCCGCCGCGGGCCAGCCGCAGCAGCAGGCCCAGCAGCAGCAGGAAATGCCGCAGCTGATCTATGCGCCCTGGACCAAGTTCTGCCTCAAGGGCCAGGACGCCAACGCCAAGCAGGTCTGCTTCATCGGCAAGGACGGTCGGATCGAGTCCGGTCAGCCGGTGGTTGCGGCCGTGATCATCGAGCCCGAAGGCGAGCCGAAGAAGATCCTGCGCGTGACCCTGCCGCTCGGCATGCAGCTGCAGCCCGGCACCCGCATCGTGGTCGACAGCAACCAGGCGCTGCAGAGCCCCTACGTGATCTGCTTCCAGAACGGCTGCATGTCCGACTATGAAGCGACCGCGGATTTCCTGGCCAGCCTGAAGAAGGGCCAGACCCTCTACGTGCAGGCGATCAACTCGAACGGCACCGCGCTGACGCTGCCGCTGCCGCTGCAGGAAGGCAACAGCAGCTTCGCCAAGGCCTATGACGGCCCGCCGACGGATCCGAAGGAGTTCGAGAAGACCCAGCAGAAGCTGCAGGAAGAGCTGCAGAAGCGCGCCGAGGAGCAGCGCAAGAAGCTGGAGCAGACGCAAGGCGGGCAGCCCCAGGCGAAGCAGTAACGCGCGGCCGAACCCGCGAGATCGACAACGCAAAAGGCGCTCCGATCGGAGCGCCTTTTTTATTGGCTTGGATTGTCGGCGACCGCTGCGAGAACGCCGATCCCGCCCGGCGACGGGTGCGGCCGGAGGCGGGCAGCGGTCAGTTCAACAGCGGGTTGCGCGGACGATAGCCGCCGGACTTGTCCTTGATGAAGATCTCGGCAACCTGGGAGTGCCGGATGGGCTCGCCGGACTCGTCCGGAACGAGGTTCTGCTCGGACACATAGGCGACGTATTCGGATTCCGCGTTCTCGGCCAGCAGATGGTAGAACGGCTGGTCCTTATGCGGCCGAACCTCTTCGGGGATCGAGAGCCACCATTCCTCGGTGTTGTTGAACTCAGGGTCGATGTCGAAGATCACGCCCCGGAACGAGAACACTCGGTGCCGGACGATCTGGCCGATCTGAAACTTGGCAGTTCGCGCTTTGATCATTCTAGTCGAATAGACCAGGATTGAGGCTGATGCTAGTGCCCGGGGGGCGGATTTAATCTAGGCATCGTCGATTCGCGCCCTGCATTCCAAAGGCCCGCTACGGGTCCTCCGCAAAGACCCATGCTCGATATTCTCAATCTCGCTTTGCCTTATTTCGGCGTCGTTTTCATAGGGTTCGCCTGCGGTAAATGGAAGAAGCTGCCGGAATCCGGGCTGTCCTGGATGAACTTCTTCCTGCTGTACGTGTCGCTGCCCGCCCTGATGTTCAACCTGATCGCACGCACGCCATTTGCGGAACTGAGCAACCCTCCCTTCCTGGTTGCAACGACCTTGGCGACGATGCTCACCTTCACGCTGGCACTGGTGCTCGGCAAGCTGATCGGCCACCTGTCGCTGCGCGAGGCGACCATGGCGGGACTTGCCGGCGGCTATGGCAATATCGGTTATATGGGACCGGGGCTGGCGCTCGCCGTGCTCGGGCCGAAGGCCGCGGCGCCGACGGCGCTGATCTTCTGCTGCGACAGCATCTTCCTGTTCTCGATCGTGCCGCTGCTGGTCGAACTGACCGAGCGCGATCATGCCTCGGTTGCGCATGCGGTGCGCACGGTGCTGCAGCAGATCCTGCGCAATCCGCTGATCATGGCCACCGCGGCCGGCATCCTCGCAGCCGCGTTGCAGCTGCACCCGCCGACCGTGGTCGATCGCACCCTGCAGTTCCTGCAGAATGCCGCTGCGCCGACGGCGCTGTTCGCGCTCGGCGTCACCGTGGCGTTGCGACCGTTCGAGCGGCTGCCATGGGAGGTGCCGGTGCTCACGGTCGTGAAGCTCGTGATTCACCCGCTGGTGTCGTTCGGCCTGATGCTGCTGCTCGGGCCGTTCGCGCAGCCCTGGGCCGCGACCGCGGTGCTGATGGCGGCGCTGCCGCCGGCGCTGAACGTGTTCGTGATCGCGCGCCAGTACGACAGCTGGATCAAGCCGGCGTCATCGGCAGTCCTGATCGGCACCTTCGCCTCCGTCCTGACCCTGACCACGGCCATGTGGCTGATCCAGAGCGGACGGCTGGTGTTTCCGTAGATCCGCTCAGCCCGCCTTGCGCGACGTGCGCCACGACGGCGCCAGACCTTCGCGCATCGCCAGCCGCCGCAGCGGGCCGATGCCGCCGATCAGATGCATGCCGACCGCGCGCACCGACTGCATCGGCAGCAGGTCGCTGAGCAAGGAGCGGTTGGCGACGTCGATCACGAAGGTGCGGCTGAGAATATCGGCGCGACGCGCGGCGCCGTAGCGGGCGATCACCTGCGGCGCGCCGAGATCCTCGCCGGCCGCCTTGGCCTTGGCCACGACATCGGCGATGTCGATGCCGTCACGCAGGCCGAGATTGAGGCCTTGCGCGCCGATCGGCGGCACCACATGCGCGGCCTCGCCGATCAGCGCGATGCGGTTCTGCGCGTAAGCTTGCGGCCGCTCGATCGCGAGCGGGAATACGTGACGGCCGGGCTCGACATGGACGCGGCCGAAGATCGAATGCGACTGCCGCTCCGCGGCGGCCGACAGCGCGTCGTCGTCCAGCGCCTGCAGCCGCTCGATCTCCGCTGGGGAGGCCACCCAGACCACGCTGCAGCGGTCGCCCGGCAACGGCACGAACACGCATGGTCCACGCGGCGTGTGGAATTCCGTCGAGACGTTGTGGTGCGGCCTGACATGGCTGATGTTGAACGTCAACGCCGCCTGCTGCAGCGGTCGCCTGACGACGCCGATGCCGGCGGCCTCGCGGCACAGCGAATGCCGGCCGTCGGCGCCGACCACGAGCTGCGCGGTCAGCACGCGGCCGGATGCGGTGGTGACGGTCACCGCCTCGGCGGCGCTGCGAACGCTCTCGGCATCCTCGGCGATCCGCGTCAGGCCCTCGATCTCGCCGGCGCGCTGTTCCAGCGCCTCGACCAGCACGGCATTGGCGATGTTGTAGCCGAATACGTCGAGCCCGATCTCGTCGGCGACGAAGCGGACCTCGGGCGCGCGGATCAGCCGGCCCGTATCGTCGACCAGCCGCATCGTCTTCAGGCCCGCGGCGCGATCGCGGCACGACGACCAGACGCCGATCTCGTCGAGAAAATCGACGGAGCCGCCGAGCAGGGCGGTGGTGCGGTTGTCGCCATAGGGCGCCTTGCGGGCGACAAGCGCCGTCCGGGCGCCGGTCTGCGCCAGCGCAATGGCCGCCGCGAGCCCGGAGGGGCCGCCGCCGACGACAATGACGTCGAAGCTGGTGTGTTCGAAGCTGCTGTCTGCCTGGGTCATGCCGGAACATTTGACGTTCCCGCCGGCATTTTCAAGAGTGATCCCACACGCCTGCGCGGCGCATCGCCGCAAGCGGCGATATGCAATTCGCTCCGATTCCTGATAGCAGTGGGCCAGCATGGATCAGGTCAGACCAGAGAGCGCGGTAACGGCCACGCCCGCGCATCGCGCGGCGGCGTTTTCCGTGCATGTGTTCACCGCGCTCGGCGCCGGTGTCGCGCTGCTGGCCATGCTCGAGGCGGTGCGCGAGCACTGGACCGCGATGTTCTGGTGGCTCGGCGTCGCGCTGGTGATCGACGGCGTCGACGGACCGATGGCGCGCTGGCTCGACGTCGTCCACGTGCAGCCCGACTGGTCCGGCGACGTGCTCGACCTCGTGGTCGACTTCACGACCTATGTGTTCGTGCCGGCCTATGCGGTCACCGCGAGCGGCATGCTGCTGCCGCTGGCCGCGCCCCTGATCGGCGTCGGCATCGCGGTCACCGGCGCGCTGTATTTTGCCGATCGCCGCATGAAGAGCGACGACAATCATTTCCGCGGCTTCCCGGGCCTGTGGAACATCGCCGCGCTGTATCTGTTCCTGCTGCATCCGCCGCCGCTGCTCGCCACGCTCGGCCTCGCACTCCTGATCGCGCTCACCTTCGCGCCGTTTCATGTCATCCATCCCGTGCGCGTCCGTCGGCTGCGCTGGCTCACGCTGCCGCTGGTCGTGCTCTGGGGCGTGCTGGTGATCCACGCGCTCAGCCGGAATTTCGTCGTTCATCCGATCGTGACGGTGCTGCTGTGCGCGATCGGCCTCTACATCGTCGCGAGCGACTCCGCGATCCGCCTATTGAGATCCTTGAAAGCATGATCGACCTTCTCGCCAGTCCCGAAGCCTGGGCCGCCTTGCTGACGCTGACCGTGCTGGAAATCGTTCTCGGCATCGACAACGTCATCTTCCTGTCGGTGATCACCTCGCGCATCCCGGAGCCGCAGGCGCTGCGCGCCCGGCAGATCGGTCTGGCGCTGGCGCTGATCTTCCGCATCATGCTGCTCAGCGTGCTGGTCTGGCTGATCGGCCTCACCCAGCCGGTGTTCTCGATCCGCGGCCTCGGCTTCTCCTGGCGCGACATCATCCTGATCGGCGGCGGTCTGTTCCTGATCGCCAAGGCGACGCACGAGATTCATGCCGAGGTCGAGGCGCGGGAGGACGAGGGGCCGCAGGCCGGCGGCCGCAGCAGCTTCTTCTGGGTCATCGTGCAGATCATCGTCATCGATCTCGTGTTCTCGCTCGACTCGATCATCACCGCGATCGGCATGGCGCAGGATCTCGAGATCATGATCGCGGCGGTGATCATCGCGGTCATCATCATGTACGTCTCGTCCGGGCCGGTCGCGCGGTTCGTCGCCAACCATCCGACCACCAAGATGCTGGCGCTCGCCTTCCTGGTGCTGATCGGCGTTGCGCTGGTGGCCGACGGCTTCGAGTTCCATATCCCGCGCGGCTACATCTACTTCGCGATCGCCTTCGCACTCGCGGTCGAGGCCTTCAACGTGATGGCCTCGCGCAACCGCAGGAAGCGCCAGGGCTGACGCCGAGACGGCTGACGCTGACAAGGCTGTTGCTGAAAAGGCTGGCAGGACGAGTTGCTGACGGGCCGAGTTGACAAGGCTCGTCCGATCGCCTTGGCTTGACGCGGCGGCCCAGCCGAAACCTCGCGCCCGCCAGCGCGACGCGCCGAATGTCCGCCGAGAATCAGGTAATTGTCGAGGCTTCTTGCGCCGGATTCTCAGATGCGGCCGGGAGAGAATCCGAAGGGGAGATCGCGGAATGGCCAAGGCGGTGCGCGTGCACAAGGTGGGAGGGCCGGAGGCGCTCGTCTACGAGCCGGTCGATCTGGCCGCCCCCGGGCCGGGCGAGGTCCGCATCCGCCAGCATGCGATCGGCCTGAACTTCATCGACGTGTATTATCGCACCGGCCTGTACAAGGCGCCCGGCCTGCCGTTCGTCGCCGGCAACGAGGCGGCCGGCGAGGTTGTCGCGGTCGGACCCGGCGTGACGAATTTCCATCCCGGCGACCGCGTCGCCTATTATGAGAATCTCGGCGGCTACGCCACCGAGCGCAACATCGGCTGGCAGCGCCTGGTCAAGCTGCCCGACCACATCACCTATGAGCAGGGCGCGGTGCTGATGCTCAAGGGGTTGACCGTGTGGTACCTGCTGCACAAGACCTTCAAGGTCGAACCGCACCACCGTGTGCTGATCCACGCCGCCGCCGGCGGCATCGGCCTCTTGGCCTGCCAATGGGCGCGCGCCCTCGGCGCGCATGTGATCGGCACCGTCGGCTCCAAGGCCAAGGCCGATCTCGCGCTCGCCAATGGCTGCGACCACGTCATCCTCTACAACGAGGAAGACTTCGTCGCCCGCGTGAAGCAGATCAGCCGCGGGGAAGGATGCGACGTGGTCTATGACGGCGTCGGCAAGTCGACCTTTCCGGGATCGCTGTCCTGCCTGAAGCCGCGCGGCCTGTTCGTCAGCTTCGGCAATGCCTCGGGGCCGGTGCCGCCATTCTCGATCGCCGAGCTGAACAGCCACGGCTCGCTGTTCGCGACCCGGCCGAAGCTCAACGACTACATCGGCAAGCGCTCGGAACTGCTGGAAGGCGCCGACACGCTGTTCTCGGCGGTGATCAGCGGCAAGCTGCACGTCCCGATCAATCATGCCTATGCGCTGAAGGACGCCGCGCGCGCCCATACCGACCTCGAGAGTCGCGCCACCACGGGCGCGTCGATCCTGAAGCCATAATGCGCTGAGGCTTGCGCCCGTGCGTCACGCCTCGTCCCGGACAGCCGCTTCATCGCCGGCGGCCCGGCTCCACAACTGATCGGTCCGCGCCGCCGCGGACGGCTCGATTCGCGCCGCCGCGAGGCTGTCCTCTCCGCCGCGCCAGGCGCGCTCGCGCTCGGGATCATCGAGCGCCAGCGCGAGGCCCTGGTTCAGCTCATAGAGCCCCGAGGCAAGCCCGGCGGCATCGAGCGCCGCCCGAAGCGAGTCCTGCACCAGGCTGCGCAGCGCGACATGCGGCGCCGAGACCGGGACCTCGACATCGCGGCCGGCCATCGCCTGTGCGCAGGCGCGCCGATCGAACGAGGCGTGGCCGCGGCAGGCCAGCGGGCGCACCGCGTGAATGATGCAGCCGCCGCGGACCACGAACGGGCAGGGCTGCCGCAACGTCATCCGCTCGGCCTCGCCGAGGCCACGCGTGGTGCGGTTGGCCAGCTTGACGCGTCGCGCCAGCGAGCCCAGCGCCGTGTCCGACATGCGTGCGTCGATCTGGCGGATGTAGCGCGCGAGCAAAAAGATCTCGGGCGCCGTGGCTGTGACCCGCAGCGCACAGCACGAGGGACATCCCTTGGCACAGGCAAGCGCCGGCAGATGCACCGTCTGCCCATCGATGTTCGCCTCGAACAGATCGAACGCGCGATCAGCCAGCACGTCCGCCAGGTTCGGCGCCGCCGAGGTCGAGGCGACGAGCGCACTGAACATGCGCTGCAGTTCACGAAAAGCCGCGTCGCTCATTCTGTCCTCCGCCAATGCCGCGACGATGAACGCCAGCGACCGCGGCGCACCCGGCGCACCGCGGTCGACAGGAGCGAGACGGAGAGGACGCTCACCGCCTCACTCGAAGAGAGCCTCGATCAGGCCGCAACGTCCTTGAGGATCGCCTCGAAGCAGGGGCGGGGAATGCGGAAGAAGCCGCGGCCGCCGGCGAAGGTCTGGTAGTGCGGACGGGCCATGTCCAAGAGCCGCTCGTACCACTGGTTGGCGGTCAGGCCGGCCGGCTTCTCGCCGATCATGTTGATGTCGGAGTTCGGGAAGAAGCGGACGTGGATCAACACGTCCTCGGTGGCGGCAGCGGGGGCGATGTGGCTGCGCGTGTCCTCGACGGGCAGCACCCGCGCCAGATTGTCTCTCGCCATACTTGCATCTCCTTCTTGCGTGCCGACGTCGTTGTCGGCGGAATGATCATCAGCTTGGTCCCGGCAAGCCTCGCTCCCGACGAGCTGATCACATCCCGTACGGCGCTATATCCCATAGGATACAACGTCATGCATCGGATCGCAGGTGTTTGGCCCCGCCAAGATCGTTGTTCCAGGGGGGCGTTGTCTTTGATCCAGGTCAATCGACCGCAAAACCAGCGGGGCCGGGACGCTGCCGACCGACAGAGGGGCTGATGGCGCGGCTCGTGGTCGTGAAGCCATCCGGCCCGATGTCCCGAGGGGCGGCCCGGCTCACGCCGGACCGCCGCTCGGCTCATGACCTGGTCAGGCGACGCAGCGCGCCGCGCCGGCCTTGGTCAGGATCCCGTCCAGCGTCTCGATCATCGCCGCGATCTCGTCGCGCGTGACGTTGAGCGCCGGCATGAAGCGCAGCGCATCAGGCCGGGGCGCGTTCAAGAGCAGGCCGAGTTCGAATGCATGCGCCACGATCGAGGGCGCGATCGGCCTGACGACGTCGAGCGCCAGCAGCAGGCCGCGACCGCGCACCTCGCCCAGGCCGTGCCGCGCCGACAAACGCTGCAGCTCGCTTTCGAGATAGAGGCCGTTGTCGGTCACGGCCTTGAGAAATTCCGGCTTGGCGACGATGTCGAGGATGGCGAGGCCGGCCGCACACATCAGCGGGTTGCCGTTGAAGGTGCCGCCCTGATCGCCATGCTCGAAGCAGGACGCCTCGCTGGTCGCGAGCAGGGCGGCGAGCGGGACGCCGCCGCCGATGCCCTTGCCGAGCGTCATGATGTCCGGAAGGACGTCGGCATGCTCATAGCCGAACAGCTTGCCGGTCCGGCCCATCCCGGTCTGGATCTCGTCGACGATCAGCAGCAGGCCGTGCCTGGTGGTGAGCGTCTGCAGCTGCTGCAGGAACTTGTCCGTCGCCGGCCACACACCGGCTTCGCCCTGGATCGGCTCCAGCATGATCGCGACCGTGCTGTCGGAGATCAGCGCCTCGACCGAGGCGATGTCGTTCAGCCGGGCCTTGGGGAATCCAGGCACCTTCGGCTCGAACAAGGGCTCGAACGCCTTCTTGCCGGAGGCCGACATGGTGGCCAGCGTCCGGCCATGAAAGCCGCCCTCGAAGGTGATGATCTCATAGGCGCCGTTCTTGCGAAGGCTGCCGTACTTACGCGCCAGCTTGATGGCGCCCTCATTGGCCTCCGCACCCGAATTCGTGAAGAACACCTGCTCGAAGCAGGAACGCTCGGTGAGCCCTTTCGCCAGTTGCAGGCTGGTGTCGTTGAAATAGGCCGGGCTCGGCGTGATCAGCCGGGCAGCCTGGTCGGCGAGCGCCTTGGCCAGTTCCGGCGGCGCATGGCCGAGCGAATTCACCGCCCACCCCTGGATGAAGTCGACATAGCGCTTGCCGCTGTCGTCCCACAGCCAAGAGCCCTTGCCCTGCACGAAGACGGTGCGCGGACGCGCCGTGATCTCCATCAGAGCGTCGTACGGATGCGAGGCGGTCAGCATGGTCGGTCTCCTATGCTCAGGGGGGGACAGGTGGGCGCAAAAGCGAGAAGGCCGCTCCTTTGCGGGAGCGGCCTTCTCGAAAACCTGGAGCTGATGAGCTTAAGTGATCAGCAACGTCTTCGGACATGGCGCGCCCCGGCATCGTCACGGCGGTGACGACGGCAAACGGCGGCGCGGCGGTTGGTCCGGTTGAAGATCATGCGGCGGCCATACAGGTAAATCGCGACGGGTGTCAAGTGCACCGGCTCTGGCTCGCTCGGAAGAGACCACGCTGCCGGGTTCGCCAAGTCAGAGGCAGGCCGAAGGCCAAACGACTGGATCGCTCGCCTGCCGGCGAAGACGGTTGGGGGCCAAGCGGCGGCCTCGCGCCACGGCCGGGCCCGGGTCGCCGGCGCGATCCGGCCCGGAACTGTTTAGTTCAAATTTTACCAAACATTTAGCGGCAGGATTTACCGTGCTGCCCAGATCGAATCCCTCCCGCTCAGGATGAGCGATGTCGAATACCCATCTCTCCATCGCCGACGAAGTGCAGGCGGCGATCGCCACCGGCTCAGCCGAACGCTGCTCCGGCGTCGCCGAACGGGTGGCATCGCTTTTCATCGCATCGGCCGGCAACATGGACGTCGAGCAGCACGCTCTGTTCGCCGACGTGTTCGAGCGTCTGGTCAACACGATCGAATTGCGGGCTCTGGCCGATGTCGGCGCGCGGATCGCGCTTGCGGAGCTCAGCGCCCAGCTCGCTCCCGTTCCGCAGACCCCCGTGACCGTCATCCGGCGGCTCGCGCATCATGACGACATCGCCGTCGCCGGCCCGGTGCTCTCGGAGTCGCCCCGGCTCAGCAACGATGATCTGATCGAGATCGCCAAAACCCGCGGTGAGAAGCACCTCGTCGCTATCGCCGGGCGCTGGTGGCTGCAGGAGGTGGTCACCGATGCGCTGCTGGTCCGGCGCTTTCCCAGCGTCAGCCGGAAGCTGATGAAGAATCCCGGGGCTCGCATCTCCGCGGCCGGCTTCTCCATCATCCTGGCCCAGGCGGCCGGCGATCCGGAGCTCGCCATTGCCACCGGCATCCGTGCCGATCTGCCGGCGGCCTTGCGCCGCGCGCTGCTGCAGGGCGCAAGTGAAGCTGTGAAGACGAGATTGCTCGCCTCTGCGCCGCCGCATCTCTACGAGGAGATCCGCGGGGCCATTGCATCCGCCACGGCGGATGCGGAGCGGGGCATGTCGCGCCATCGCGATTTCGGCAGCGCCAAGCTGGCGATCGGTCAGTTGCGGCAGAGCGGCAAGCTCAACGAGGCCATGCTGCTCGATTTCGCAAGGCAGCGCCGCTACGTGGAGACCATCGCAGCGATCGCCGAGCTCGCGACCTGCAGCATCGAGCTGGTGCGTCCGCTGATGCAGAGCCTGCGCAGCGATGGCATTCTCGTGCCGTGCAAGGCCGCGGGGCTGAGTTGGACCACGGTGGCCGCGATCCTCGACAGCCGGTTCGTGTCGGGCGCGACCAGGCCGGACGAACTGACGAAGCTGAAAGCCAAATATCTCGAGCTCACGCTCGAGGAGGCGAAGCGGCTCATCAAGCTGTGGAACGTCAGAGCGAGTTCGTCGGCGTCTTGAAACCGGACGGCGGTCAGAACCCCGCCACCGTCCCGTGCAGGTCGTATTCGTCCGCGCGCTCGATCTTGGCCGTGACGATCTCGCCCACCCGCAGCGGCCGCCGGCTGGAGACGTAGACGGCGCCGTCGATCTCCGGCGCATCCGCCTTGGAGCGTCCCTTGGCGACGGTCGGCCCGACCTCGTCGAGGATGACCTGCTGGCGGGTCCCGACCTTCCGCTTCAGCCGCCGTGCGGAAATCTTCTGCTGCCGCGCCATGAGCGCGTTCCAGCGCTCCTGCTTGACCTCGTCCGGAACCTGGCCCGGCAGCGCATTGGACGTCGCGCCGGCCACCGGTTCGTATTTGAAGCAGCCGAGGCGATCGATCTCGGCCTCGTCCAGCCAGTCCAGCAGATAGGCGAAATCCTCGTCGGTCTCGCCGGGGAAGCCGACGATGAAAGTCGAGCGCAGCGCCAGATCCGGGCATGCGGCGCGCCAGGCCTTGATGCGGTCCAGGGTCTTGTCCTGCGCGGCCGGCCGCCGCATCGCCTTCAGCACGTTGGGGCTGGCGTGCTGGAACGGGATGTCGAGATAGGGCAGCACCTTGCCTTCGGCCATCAGGCCGATGACCTCGTCGACATGCGGGTAGGGGTAGACATAGTGTAGCCGGACCCATGCGCCGAGCTCACCGAGCTCACGGGCAAGATCGAGGAATCGCGCCCGGACGTTGCGGTCCTTCCACGGGCTCTCGGCATATTTGATGTCGAGGCCATAGGCGGAGGTGTCCTGGGAGATGACCAGCAGTTCCTTGACGCCGGCTGCGATCAGCCGTTCCGCCTCGCGCAGCACGTCCGCGGCGGGCCGCGAGACCAGATCGCCGCGCAGCTTCGGGATGATGCAAAACGTGCAGCGGTTGTTGCAGCCTTCGGAAATCTTCAGATACGCGTAATGCCGGGGCGTGAGCTTGATGCCCTGCGGCGGAACCAGATCCAGATGCGGGTTATGGACGGGCGGAGACGCCCGATGGACGGCCTCCAGAACGCTCTCATACTGCTGCGGACCGGTGATCGACAGCACGCCGGGATAGGCCTGCTCGATCTGCTCCGGCTCGGCGCCCATGCAGCCGGTGACGATCACCTTGCCGTTCTCGGCCATCGCCGCGCCGATCGCCGCCAGCGATTCCTGCTTGGCGCTGTCGAGGAAGCCGCAGGTGTTGACGATGACGACGTCGGCGCCGTCATGCTTGCGGGCGAGCTCGTAGCCCTCGGCGCGAAGCCGCGTGATGATGCGCTCGGAATCGACCAGCGCCTTCGGACAACCGAGGCTGGTAAAAGAAATACGCGGCGCTCTGTCCATGTGCTCGCCCGGAACCTGCGTTTGAATTGTTCGGATATGGCAATCCAACTAATTGATCCGATGAAGAAATTCAATAATTAACGTCAACGGTGCGATGTTAAAGCAGGACGGTCTCCTCCGGAGAGAGGATCGGCCCGCAACGAGCGAGATAGGGACTTTGTTGATGGCTCTCGATGGAAGCTCGTTCCAATCGAGCGACTGCGGGAGCCGAGACGAATGGCTCGAACATGCGCGTGTCGGTTGCTATTCTGTTTTCGCTGGATTTCAAGGAGCTCAACAGCGATGCGCCGGTTCATTTTCGGCTTGGCGTGCCTCACCGTTTCCTACGGCGCGATGTTTCCGACGCGGGCTGAAGTCGACAAGATCATCCATGTCTGCGATGGGCAACAACGCATGTGCGCGGAATTCAGGCCACGCGTG
Source organism: Bradyrhizobium sp. STM 3809 (assembly GCF_000239795.1). GTDB lineage: Bacteria > Pseudomonadota > Alphaproteobacteria > Rhizobiales > Xanthobacteraceae > Bradyrhizobium. Next base: position 23,189 of record NZ_CAFJ01000622.1, read on the forward strand.
AAGACGCCTGACGGGTGGGAAATGAACGAGGCCGCGAGTCTCAGATACGGCGCCTCGATGTTCGTGCCCAACGGCAAGAAATTCGGCAAAGCCGAGGCCATCATCTATGCCAGGGGAAGCTACAACAAGGATCGCACCGGATTGGTCGAATGGGTCGCAGCCAGCGATCGGGATTGGGCGAGGACATCCGGCAAGGAGGCCAACATCACTGCGCTTCCGTCGGTCAACCCGAAGGTGATCATCAATCGCTACGACAATCCGTCTCTGAAGGACCAGCCGATCGAAGTCATTGCGCATTACGCCGATCTCGACAAGGACGGCAATTCCTACGTCGTGCAGCTCGCTATTTCCGGCCTCAACGAAGCGGCAGTGCTGGCGGCCCTGCCACTTCTCGACAAGATGATCGCTGGCGCTGCGATTCCGTAGAGGTACGAGCCTTGATCAAAGCCGCCTTCAGGCGTCTCTCTTTGGAGAGCCCCGCAGGCCGAAAGCATGGATTCGTCATCTCAACAGCAAACGCGAGGTGAACCAAGCCGGTCTGGACGGGAACTCTGCCGCATCTTGGAACCGCCTGATGGGATCAGCGTCGGCTAGTCCGAATTGCTCAGAAAGACAATGCTTTAAGCCGGTCGTGTCCGTGCTATGGATTCGGCCCGGACAACTGGTGAACGATGAGCGCCGAGCAGTCGCCTAAAATCGTGATCGTCGACGAGAGCCCGATCCGCGCCGCCATCCTGGAGGAGGGCCTGCGTGAGGCGGGCTTTACCGGTGTGGTGCATGTCAGCGAAATGCAGGGCCTGCTGGCGCGGATCTACGCCCTGGATCCCGATGTCATCGTGATCGACCTGGAGAACCCGAGCCGCGACGTGCTCGAGCAGATGTTCCAGGTGAGCAGGGCGGTCCGCCGGCCGATCGCCATGTTCGTCGACCAGAGCGACGCCGCCTCGATCCAGGCCTCGGTGGAGGCGGGCGTGTCGGCCTATATCGTCGACGGCCTCAAGAAGGAGCGGATCAAGCCGATCCTCGACCTCTGCATCTCCCGCTTCAATGCCTTCTCGAAGCTGCAGGACGAGCTGGAGCGCACCAAGTCGGCGCTCGAGGATCGCAAGGTGATCGACCGCGCCAAGGGCATTCTGATGAAGATGAAGGGCTTCACCGAGGAGGAGGCCTATGTGCTGCTGCGCTCCACGGCGATGCGCGAGAAGAAGAAGATCGGTGAGATCGCGCAGTCGATCCTGACCGCCTCGGAGATGCTGAAATGACCGGCCCGCTTCGCATTGGCTTCATTCCGCTGGTCGATGCCGCGGCGCTGATCGTCGCCGTCGACAAGGGTTTCACGGCCGCGGAGGGGCTCGACGTCACGCTCGTGCGCGAGGTCTCCTGGTCGAACGTCCGTGACAAGCTCAACATCGGGCTGTTCGATGCCGCGCATCTGCTGGCGCCGGTTGCGATTGCCTCAAGCCTCGGCATCGGCCACGTGAAGGTTCCGATCGTCGCGCCGTTCAGTCTCGGCGTGAACGGCAACGCGATCACGGTCACGCCGGCGCTGCATGCCGAGCTCATGGCGCATCTCGACGGCGACCGCTTCGATCCGATGGCGACCGCGCTGGCGCTGTCCCGCGTTGTGGCCGCCCGGCGCAAGGCCGGCGCCGAGCCACTAACCTTCGGCATGACGTTTCCGTTCTCGACCCACAACTACCAGCTCCGTTTCTGGATGGCCGCCGGCGGCGTCGATCCCGACGAGGACGTGCGGCTCGTCGTGCTGCCGCCACCCTACATGGTGGACAGCATCGCCAACGGCCATGTCGATGCGTTCTGCGTGGGCGCGCCGTGGAATTCGATCGCCGTCGATCTCGGCATCGGCCATATCCTCCATTTCGTGTCGGACGTCCTGGTGCGGGCGGCTGAAAAGGTCCTGGCGGTCAGGCAGAGCTGGGCGGACAAGAACCCCGACGCGCTGTCCGCGCTGGTTCGCGCCTGCGCTCGCGCCGCCGATTTCATCGAGCAGAACCACGACGATGCCGCGCGAATCCTGGCTCAGCCCGAGCGCATCGGCGTCGGCGCGGAGGTTCTCAAGCGCACCCTTGACGGCCGGCTGAAGATCTCGCCGGACGGCACCTTCCGCGACAGCCCACGCTACCTGCTGGTCGGCCGCGAAGGGGCGGCCCGTCCGGAGAAGATCCAGGCAGCCTGGCTGTACGCGCAGATGGTCCGCTGGGGCCAGACGCCGCTCAGCAGCGAAGCCTTGAGCACGGCGACCGGCGTGTTCCGGCCGGATATCTACGATGCCGCGCTCGGCACCCAGGGGCAGGTTCAGGATGGCGCCATCGGCGCTTTCGCCGGCCCGCCATTCGCGGCGGACGATGTCCTGGGCCACCTGAAGGCCTTCAAGATCGGCCGCTGGACGGCCTGATCTCTCGTCCGAACAGAAAGCAGGCACAGCGCTTCGCCGATCAAAATTTGGGCGGAGTGCTCGCGTTTGAGGGCTTGAGGCCGTCATCGCGGGTTCAATGATTCGTGCAGGCTCCTGAAATTCCTCATATTTCCTGCCCGTCGCGGCTGGCACGCAACTTGAATATTGCAGTGCAGTCAGCCGCCGCAGATGCCGCTGGCTGCAATCCGTGTCGGATTTCCGCAGCAACGAAGCTGGTCGGATCGCACTCCTGAACGATGCCAATGCCGGCGGTTCGGGCGACGTGATCCTCATTCCATCCCCGAACGCCAACCGCCATGGCCGCTGGAGCTTCGTCCGCCATCATGAAAATCGAGCCGTTGTCTGTCGACTTCAACGACGAGCAGAAGCGCTACCTGGAGGGGCTGGCCGCTGGCCTCAGGGTGACGGTTGCCGGCCGTGGCCCCGCGAGCGCCGGCCCCGCCGAGCCGACCGGGCCGGACGCCATTCACATCAAGGCGCAGGACAAGGTCCTTGCGTCCGGGCGCAAGCTCGCCGACCAGGAGAAGGTCAAGCGCGAGCTGCATCCGTTCGACGCCTATGAGCGGCTGAAGGAACAGGCCCGCAGCAATGCCGCGCCGTCCGCCGCCGACAATTTCCGCTGGCGCTATTACGGCCTGTTCCACGTCGCGCCGGCGCAGGACTCCTACATGTGCCGGCTGCGCATTCCCAACGGCGTCATGAAGCACTGGCAGCTTGCGGGGCTCGCCGATCTCGCCGATCGGCTCTGCGGTCCCTACAGCCACGTCACGACGCGCGCCAATCTGCAGCTGCGCGAGATCCCGCCCAAGCACGCGGTGATGCTGCTGGAAGGTCTGTCCGATCTCGGCCTCACCGCGCGCGGCTCCGGCGCCGACAACATCCGCAACGTCACGGGCACGCCGACCGCCGGCATCGATCCGCAGGAGCTGCTGGATACGCGGCCCTATGCGCGCGAGTGGCACTTCCACATCCTCAACGACCGCTCGCTGTACGGCCTGCCGCGCAAGTTCAACGTCGCGTTCGACGGCGCCGGGCGCATCGCTGCGCTGGAAGACACCAACGACATCGCATTCTCCGCGGTCGAGGTGAAGGACGGCTTTGGCGTCGCGCCGGGCGTGTGGTTCAGGCTCGGTCTCGGCGGCATCACCGGTCACAAGGACTTCGCCAAGCCGACCGGCATCATCGTCGAGCCGGAGAAGGCGACGGAGGTCGCCGATGCCATCGTGCGGCTGTTCATCGAGACCGGCGACCGCACCAATCGGCTGAAGGCGCGACTGAAATACGTGCTCGACGGCATGGGCCACGACAAGTTCATGGAGGCCGTCGAGGCGAGGCTCGGCCGCACGCTCGCACGCGTGCCGGACGAGGCGCTCAGGCCACGGCCCGAGGCGAACCGCATGGCGCATATCGGCGTGCACCCTCAGAAGCAGCAGGGGCTGAACTGGATCGGCGTGGTGCTGCCGCTCGGCAAGCTGACGACCGATCAGATGCGCGGGCTCGCCAAGATCGCGACCGATCTCGGCGACGGCGAGATCCGGCTGACCGTCTGGCAGAACCTGCTGATCCCCGGCGTGCGCGACGAGAACGTCGCCCTGGCCTGCGCCGCGCTCGCACAGATCGGACTCTCGACGACAGCCTCGCCCATCCGCGCCGGGCTGATCGCCTGCACCGGCAATGCCGGCTGCAAGTTCGCCGCCGCCAACACCAAGAAGCACGCGGCCGAGATCGGCGACTGGTGCGAGAGCAGGGTGGCCGTCGACACGCCGCTGAACATTCATCTCACCGGCTGCCATCACTCCTGCGCCCAGCACTACATCAGCGACATCGGCATGATCGCGGCCAAGGTGCCGGTCGGCGATACCGACGAGACCGTCGAAGGCTATCATCTGTTCGCCGGCGGCGGCTTCGGCCCGCAGGCCGATATCGGCCGTGAGGTCTATCGCGACCTCAAGGCTGAGGACGCGCCGCGCACCGTAGAGAAGCTGCTCAAGGCCTATCTCGCCCATCGCGATTCTCCTGACGAGACGTTCCTCTCTTTCGCCCGCCGCCATGACGGCGACGCTCTCCGTAAGCTTGCCGAAGCCCAGACCTCATCCGAGGTGTCAGCATGAACCAGATCACGCCCATGCCGAAGATCGAGATCATTCCCGCGTCCGCGCCGTTCTCCGAGGCGCAGCGCTCCTGGCTCAACGGCTTCCTCGCCGGCGCGCTCGGCCTCGATGGCTCCACGCCGCTGGCTCCGGCACAGAACGGCGCGGTGCTCGCATCCGCCGGCGACGGAGACGATGGCGAGGCGCCTTGGCACGATCAGACCATGCCGATTGCCGAGCGCATGAAGCTCGCCGAAGGTCGCCCGCTGCGCCGGCGCATGATGGCTGCGATGGCGCAGCAGGACTGCGGCCAATGCGGCTACAATTGCAGCGACTATTCGGATGCGATCGCCGATCGCAGCGAAGCGCGCCTGAACCTGTGCGTCCCCGGCGGCAAGGAAACCGCGCGGATGCTGAAGGCGCTCTATGAGGAGATCGACAAGGCGCCGGCCGCCAAGCCGGCTGCCGTGACCGCGACACCTGCCGCCGTTTCCGTCGTCGTCAGCGCGCCCGGCCGCTCGCGCGACAATCCGGTCGAGGCGACCTTCCTGTCGCGGCGGCTGCTCAACAAGCCGGGCTCGGAGAAGGAGACCTGGCACATCGAGTTCGATCTCGCCGAGGCCGGGCTCGATTACGTCGTCGGCGATTCCTTCGGCATCTTCGCCAAGAACGATCTCGGCCTCGTCGACCAGATCATCGCGCTGCTCGGCGCCTCGCACATGACCGAGGTGCACAGCAAGCCGCTGCGGCAGTGCCTGCTCGAGGACGTCTCGCTGTCGCCCGCGCCGGATTCGCTGTTCGAGCTGATCTCCTTCATCACCGGCGGCGCCACCCGCGAGAAGGCGCGGCGGCTGGCGCAGGGCGAGGATCCCGATGGCGATGCGGCGACGCTCGACGTCATGGCCGTGCTGCAGAAGTTCTCCGGCGTGCGGCCGCATCCGGAGGCCTTCGTCGAGGCGCTGGAGCCGCTGCAGCCGAGGCTGTATTCGATCTCCTCGTCGCACAATGCGACGCCCGGAAAATTGTCGCTGACCGTCGACTGCGTCCGCTACGTCATCGGCAAGCGCAAGCGTCTCGGGCTGGCCTCGACGTTCCTCGCCGAGCGCATCAATCCCGGCGACAAGCTCCGCGTCTACGTCCAGAAGGCGCATGGCTTCGCGCTGCCGGCCGATCCGAAGACACCGATCATCATGGTCGGCCCGGGCACCGGCATCGCACCGTTCCGTGCCTTCCTGCTCGACCGCAAGGCGACGGGCGCGCCGGGCAAGAACTGGCTGTTCTTCGGCCACCAGCGCAGCGACTGCGACTTCTTCTATGCCGACGAGCTCAACGCGATGAAGACTGCGGGTCTCCTCACGCGGCTGTCGCTGGCGTGGTCGCGCGACGGCGACAAGAAGTTCTACGTCCAGGACCGCATGCGCGAGGTCGGTCGCGAGGTGTGGACCTGGCTCGCCGGCGGTGCGCATCTCTACATCTGCGGCGACGCCAAGCGCATGGCCAGGGATGTGGAGCGCGCGCTGGTCGACATCGTCGCCCAGTTCGGCGCCCGCTCCACCGACGAGGCCGTCAGCTTCGTGGCGGAGCTCAAGAAGAAGGGCCGGTTCCAGCTCGACGTTTATTAACGGCTGGGAACCCGGTGGAACCCGGCGGATAAAATTCTCGGCCGGAACTCCGGTCGAGAATGTTTTGGTTCCCTGGGGACCCAAAACGGGGGGCTTGTCGTTATTTGCCCGGTTGCCTTGCGCCGACCTGCGAGAACGCCTTTCTCTCGGAGTCGGAACTTCAGGAGACCGGCCATGCAGACCATCACCACGCCCCTGCGCCAGATGCCCCAGGCCCGCGCGATGCGCGAGCGGAGCACGACGGCGGCGCTGGTCGCCTTCTACGGGGCGGTGGCCCTGATCGCCGCGATCACGCTGGGCATGCCCTTCACCCATCCGTTCTGATCAGCACTCCCTCCGCTCAGGGCGCCGTCTTGAACGGCGCCACCGTGATCCCGGCCGCGTCGAGTGCCTTGCGCACCTCGCGGGCGATCTCTACGGCACCGGCGGTGTCGCCGTGAATGCAGACGGTGTCGGTCCGCATCTTCATCGCCTTGCCCGTCACCGAGACGACAGCGCCGTCCTGGACCATGCGCACGACGCGGTCCGCAATCTCCTTGGGATCGTGCAGCACGGCGCCGGGCTTGCTGCGCGAGACCAGCAGGCCGTTGTCGTCATAGGCGCGATCGGCGAACACCTCGTGCGCCATCGACAGGTTCGCCTTCTCGCCCGCGGTCACCAGCTTCGAATTGGCCAGCACGACGAAGATCAGGCTCGGATCGACGGCCTTGATCGCCTTCGCGATCGCGTTCGCCGTCATGTCGTCCTCGCAGGCGACGTTGGACAATGCGCCATGCGCCTTCACATGCGTGACCTTGTGGCCGGCGGCGGTCGCGATCGCCTGCAGCGCGCCGATCTGATAGGCGACGAGGTTCTCGATCTCCGATGATTTCAGACCGGGCACCGGACGCCGGCCGAAGCCGTGCAGATCGCGATAGCCGGGATGGGCGCCGACACTGACGCCCCTGGCCTTCGCCATCTCGACCGTCCGGCGCATGATGTCGGCATCGCCGGCGTGGAAGCCGCAGGCCACGTTCACCGACGTCGCCAGTTCGATCATGGCGGCGTCGTTGCCCATCTCCCAGGGGCCAAAGCTTTCTCCGAGGTCGCAGTTCAGGTCGACGGTGCTGGTCATGTCAGGGCTCCGCGCGTTGAGGGGTCGGAAGCAGCGTTAGCGGCGATCAGGTTAATCGGGCGTCACTCCGGGCCAGGTGGTGACGTCGGTTGCGCTGACGGCATGGCCGGCCACGTTGGCCGTGAACAGCGCGTCGACGTCGAACTCGCTGCTCGTCAGCTCACGGACGCGATCCGGCAGGCTGCGCAGCAGATCCCTGTAGCGCCGCAGTTCGGCCTGGGCCTCGGCCATGCTCACCGCCTGGAAGCGGAACGGCGTGCCGGCCGGCGTCTGCGCCAGACGGCCGTAATCGGCAGTGATGACGGTCGCGATCTTCGGATAGCCGCCGCTGGTCCCGCGGTCGGACATCAGCACGATCGGCGAGCCGTTGCCGGGCACCTGGATGCTGCCCTCCACGGTGCCGTCGGAAACGATGTTGTGGCCGTGCAAATGACGGATCACCGGACCTTCGAGGCGATAGCCCATGCGGTCGCTGGTCGCCGAGACCGTCCAGTCGCTGCCCAGGAACAGCGCCTTCATCTCGTCGCTGAACTCGTCGTCCTGCGGCCCCATGACGACCCGGATCGCGCCGCTTGTCCTCGGGAGCTCGATCCGCATCTCCGGGGTCTCACTCGCAGGCGCCGTCTCGAACACATCGCCCGACTGCAGCGGGCGCGGGTAGGGGCTGCCCAGTCCCGCACGCGCATTGACCGACAAACTGTCGAACATCGGCTCACCGGCGATGCCGCCTTCGATGGCGAGATAGCTGAACGAACCGCCACGGGCAAAGCCGAGCGTCAGCTTTTCGCCATCGCTCAGCGTGACCGACGTATTCATCTCGACGGGACGCTTGGCCACATCAGCCGGCCGCGGCGCGCCGGACAGCGCCACGCGCACGGCGCCGCCCTTGGCGACGAACGTCGCACCGAATGGACCGATTTCGATCGCGGCGGCCATCAGTTCATTGCCGACGAGGCTGTTTGCTGCCGCCAGCGCCAGCTTGTCCATCGCCCCGGACGGCGTCAGCCCGTAGCGCTGCGCGCCGAACCGGCCGCCATCCTGCACTGAGCTTGCCGGGCCGATCTGGGAAACGACCAGCGTGCTCATGCCGCGATCCGCTCCGCGATGAGCTCGCCGGCTTCGGCCGCGCGCTCCTGCTCGGCAAAGGTCTTTTCATCCACCGCAATGAAGCTGACCTCGTCTCCCGGCTCGAGCAGGAAGGTCGGCTCGCGATGCAGTTGGAACGTTCGCATGGCGGTGCGGCCGAGCAGATGCCAGCCGCACGGGCCGGCCAGGCACTGGATGCCGGTCTGGATGCCGCCGATCGCGATGATGCCGGCCGGCGTCGCCAGCCGCGGGTTCTGCCGGCGTGACATCTGCAGTGAGGGATCGAGGCCCGACAGATAGGACCAGCCGGGCGTGAAGCCGATCATCGCCACGCGGTAGGTGCCCGCGACATGGCGCGCGACGACCTCGTCGGGCGTCAGGCCGAGCGCCTTGGCGACGTCCTCGAGGTCGATGCCGTTCTCGCCGCCATAGCAGACCGGCACCCGCCAGCGCCTGATGTCGGTCTCCGGCGCCAGCGAACCGGCCGACAGCGCCAGCAGCCGGGCGCACAATGTTTCGTGGTCGATCACGCCGGGATCATAGTGCACCAGCAGCGAGCGATAGGTCGGAACCGTCTCCGTGATGCCGGCAAGTCCGGCCGCAGCCAGCGCATGATCGAGCGCCAGCACGCGGCGGTTGGCGGTCTCGTCGATGGTCCGGCTGAACTCGACGGTGACGGCGCTGTCGCCGCTGGGCAGCAGGCGGGGACGTGGAAAAGGGTCGGCCATGAGTCGCAAGATCGGTTCGGGTGCTGCGTCCTGATTAGCTGCTTTTGGTCGCGAGTGGAATTGGGTCAAAGGAAAAAGTCTCGAAAATTCAATAAATTAATCGGATGTCTTGCGATAAGGAGACTTTATCGGGCCGCTGCAACCCCGCATGCGCTGCGCGCACGGAGCATGCCCTTGACGCCGCGACGCTCGCTCGCAAGATGCGCCGTCTTTTCCGCCAGCCCTTTGGAGCGCCAGTCTCACAATGTCCCTCACCCCCGAAGCCATCGCCACCCTCTCGCAAGTCACCACCGCGACCATCACCACGGTCCTGCTGAAGAAGGGGTTGCGCAATGTGTGGATGCGCGGCGCCAGGCCGCTGCGTCCGGGACAGAAGCGGCTGGTCGGCCCGGCCTTCACCTTGCGCTTCGTGCCGGCGCGCGAGGATCTGGCGACGCCGGAATCCTGGTCGTCGCCGATCTCGACGCGGACGGCCATCGAGGCGATGCCGGAGGGCTGCATCGCCGTGGTCGACGCGATGGGCGTCAAGGACGCCGGCATCTTCGGCGACATTCTCTGCGCCCGCATGGTCAAGCGCGGCGTCACCGCGCTGATCACCGACGGCGTGGTGCGTGACCTCGAGGGTGTGATGGGCACCGGCCTTCCGGTTTGGTGCGATGGCTATGCCGCGCCGCCGTCGGTCGCGGGCCTGACCTTCGTCGGCTGGGGCGAGGCGATCGGCTGCGGCGGCGTAGCGGTGTTCCCGAACGATGTCGTCGTCGCCGACCAGGACGGCGCGGTGCTGATCCCGCAGGCGATGCTCGACCACGTGCTCGCCGAAGGTCCCGAGCAGGAGCGCATGGAGGCCTGGATCGTCGACGAGGTGAACAAGGGCGCGGTGCTGCCGGGTCTGTACCCGATGAACGCCGAGACCAAGGCGCGCTACGCCGCGTCGAAGAAGTAGTTCGCGGCGCCGATCGATCGACGGCACAGCTTCAGGAAAGGCAGAACAATGGTGGATGTTTATCTCGCGGGCTCGCGCCCGACGCGCCGCGCAGCGGCGGAAAGCTTTACGGGCACGGTCTGGCAGGACCCGATCATCACGCCGCAGGCTCCGGCCCGCGTCGCCTCGGCACGCGTCGCGTTCGAACCCGGCGCCCGCACGGCCTGGCACACCCATCCGCTCGGCCAGACGCTCTACGTGATCCAGGGCGTGGGCCGCGTGCAGGCCAAGGGCGGACCGGTGCGCGAGATCAAGGCCGGCGACGTCGTGTGGATTCCGCCGGGCGAGAAGCACTGGCATGGCGCCGCGCCGACCACCGGCATGGTCCACGTCGCGATGCATGAATCGCTCAACGGCGAGCACGTGACCTGGATGGAGCACGTCACCGACGAGGAATACGCCACGCCGGTCGGCTGATCGCCAACTGATGAAATGTCGGGCGCGCGGTCGCAAGGCCGCGCGCTGTTGTCTTGTGGACGCGACGGCCGCGCTCAGTTCACCCGCGTCCAGGTCTGGCCGCCGCAGAACATGCCACCGAAGGCGCAGCCCTGAACGCGCAGGCTGTCCGGTCCCTTCAGCGCGATGGTCGAGTCGTAGGTGCTGCCGCTGTTCGGATCGAAGATGCGGCCACTCCACTTCTTCTCCTGGGTCTTCTCGCTCGGCCGCATGTTGATCAGGATCTGCTCGCCGTTCTGGTTCGTCTTGGCGTCGATCGCGTAGCCGCAGAGATTGGTGCCGCAGGGCTCGATGCGGATCTTGCCCTCCTTCTCCTCGGTCAACCAGATGCCGACCGGGGAATTCGGGTCGCGCGTGGCAGCGGGCGGCGGCGCCGCCGTCGCGACGGTCGCTGGCGCCTGAGCTGGCCGTGGGGGCGGCTGGACGGGTGCAGGCGGGGTGACCACAGGAGCGGCAACGGTCGATGACTGGGCGGGTGGCGGCACCGGCGAGGCCGCCGTTGCGGGTGGGGCTGGCGCCGCCGGAGGCGGCGGAGTCGGCGGCACGGCCGCCTGGACCGGAGCGGGCGC
>NZ_CAFJ01000621.1 GCF_000239795.1 Bradyrhizobium sp. STM 3809
GCGGCGCCCGTCCCTTGCGCGGACCGAACTCGCCGCGGGGTGCCGCCTCGCGCTCCCCGGCAAACCGCTCGCGCCGCGGACGATCACTCTCGCTCCGCTTTGCCGGCTCCCGCTTCGGCATCTCCCGCTTGGCGGGCGCGCTGGCGCCGCGCGCGGCCTCCGCCTTCGGCCGCTCGCTGTTGCGGCGGTCGGTCGGACGGTCGGATCGGCTCTGGGTGCGTTTGATGCGGCGGCTCATGGGTGCTGCGTATCCCAAAAGCCACTGCCAGTCACGGCGAAAACGCGATAAATGCCGCGAGCATGTCCTCCGCCGAATCGATGCTGATCGGAGCTCTTCGTATGACGCTGACACGACTGGGCCTGGCGATCGTTGCGGCCGCGCTGATGCTGAGCGATGCGCAGGCGCAGCAGAGCCCGATGCCTGACGAGATCGCCTGGAAGCTGATCGAGATCGGCCGGGTGATCGACCCGCCGAAGACCGCTGCGCTCTATGCGCCGCTGCAGGCCCGGGAACCCTACGCCGACGTCAAGGTGCAGCGCGATGTCCGCTACGGCGCGGCCGAGCGCAACCTGCTCGATGTCTTCACGCCCGACACGGCGGCCGCGCCGCGTCCGATCCTGATCTTCGTGCATGGCGGCGCCTTCATCGGCGGCAACAAGCGCACCACGCCGGACAGCCCCTTCTACGACAACATCATGTTGTGGGCGGTGAAGCGCGGCTTCGTCGGCGTCAACATCACCTACCGCCTGGCGCCGAAATTTCCCTGGCCGGCCGGCGTCGAGGACGTCGCCAGCGCCGTGCAATGGGTGGCGGCGCACGCCGTGGAGAACGGCGGCGATCCCGCGCGAATCTACCTGATGGGGCATTCGGCCGGCGCAGTGCATGTCGCGACCTACGTCGCGCATCCCGAATTCCACAAGGTGGGCGGCGGGGGCCTGGCCGGAGCCATCATGGCATCGGGCATCTACGACCTCACCGCGTCGCCTCTCGGCGACCAGGAGATGGCCTATTTCGGCATCGATCCCTCGCGCTTCAAGGAACGCTCGTCGCTCGAGGGCCTGCAGGCCTCGACCCTGCCGCTGATGATCGCCTCCGCCGAGCTCGACCCGCCGCGCTTCGTCGAGCAGTTCGACCTGCTGAAGCAGGCCGCCTGCAAACGGCCAACGGGCTGTGCCCGCGCGGTCATGCTGCCGCAGCACAGCCACATGTCGGAGGTGTATTCGATCAACACCGCCGACGACCGGCTGACGCGCGAGATCGCCGAGTTCGTGCAGGCGGGGAAGTAGCAACGCGCTCTCTCGACCGTCATTGCGAGCGCAGCGAAGCAATCCAGGGCGGAACGAGGACTCTGGATTGCTTCGCTGCGCTCGCAATGACGCGGTGAGAGCAGGATGCAACACGAGCAGCGCGATGTGCGGCCCAGTAACGAACAGCGTGGGCTGTTCTATCCGCCCCGCTCCTTGCGCAGCTTCGCCCAGTAGTCCAGCCGCTTCCTGATCTCGCGCTCGAAGCCGCGTTCGGGCGGGTCGTAGAAGTGCTGGCGGCCGAGGGCTTCCGGGAAGTAGTCCTGGCCCGAGAACGCGTCCGGCGCATCGTGGTCGTATTGATAGCCGGAGCCGTAGCCCTCGCTCTGCATCAGCTTGGTGGGCGCGTTGAGGATGTGCTTCGGCGGCAGCAGCGAGCCGCCTTCCTTGGCGACGCGCTTGGCGGCGCCGAAGGCCTTGTAGGCGGCGTTGGATTTCGGCGCCGTCGCGACGTAGATCACGGCCTGGGCAATCGCCAGCTCGCCTTCGGGCGAGCCGAGAAAGTCGTAGGCATCCTTGGCCGCGTTGGCGATCACCAGCGCCTGGGGATCGGCGAGGCCGATGTCCTCCACCGCCATGCGGACGATGCGCCGCGCCAGGAACAGCGGGTCCTCGCCGGCATCGAGCATGCGGGCGAAGTAGTACAGCGCGGCATCAGGATCGGAGCCGCGCACCGATTTGTGCATGGCCGAGATCAGGTTGTAGTGGCCGTCGGCGGATTTGTCGTAGATCGGCGCGCGGCGCTGCAGGATCTCCTGCAGCTGTACGGCATTGAAGATCTCGCCCTTGCGCGCCGAGCGCCACACCTCCTCGGCGAGCGTCAGCGACGCCCGGCCGTCGCCGTCGGCCATGCGGATCAGCACATTGCGCGCTTCCTCGTCGAGCGGCAGCTTGCGGCCCTCGACAGCTTCGGCGTGGCTGTACAGCTTCTCGATCGCGGCGGCATCGAGCGAATGGAACACCAGCACGCGTGAGCGCGACAACAGAGCGGCGTTGAGCTCGAAGGACGGGTTCTCCGTGGTCGCGCCGACCAGCACGACGGTGCCGTCCTCCATCACGGGGAGAAAGGAGTCCTGCTGCGCCCTGTTGAAGCGATGCACCTCGTCGACGAAGAGCAGCGTGCCCTGCCCGGTCTCGCGGCGGGCGCGGGCGGCGTCGAAGACCTTCTTCAGGTCGGCGACGCCGGAGAATACCGCGGAGATCTGCTCGAAATGCAGCTCGGTGGCGTCGGCGAGGAGGCGCGCCACCGTGGTCTTGCCGGTGCCCGGCGGGCCCCAGAAGATCAGCGACCCCAGCGTGCGCGTCTCCAGCATGCGGGTCAGCGCGCCGTCGGGGCCGAGGATGTGATCCTGACCGACCACGTCTGACAATTTGTGCGGCCGCAGCCGCTCCGGCAACGGCCGCGGCGCATCGTGCTCCATCCCCGCCGCAGCGAAGAGGCTCGGCCCGCCTTGCTGGGGGCGCTTCGGGCTCATCCGCCGAGCGTGACGTTGATCTGCTGGCCGCCGCGCAGCACCGTGATGCGCCACAGCCGGGCCTGCTCGCGCGAGGCCTTGTCGAGATCGGCGGTCTTGGCGATCTTCTGGTTGTTGACCGCCATGATCACGTCGCCCTTCTGGAAGCCGACATTGGCCGCTGTGGTGCCGTCGCCGGGCTCGAGGATGACGACACCCTCGGTATCGGCGTCGAGATGCAGTTCGTCGGCCACCGCCGGCGAGATGTTGGCGACCTTGGCGCCCTGGAACGGCGAACGGCCATTGATGACGATCTCGTTGCGTCCGGTGTCCGGCGCCGTCTCCAGCGCCACCGCGACCTTCACCGGCTTGCCGCCGCGCTGCAGCTCGATCTGCGCGGTGCCGCCGAGCGGACGGGTGGCGAAGCGATAGTCGAAGGCGTTGGGATCATCGACGGCCTGGCCGTCGATCGAGACGATCAGATCCGACGACTTGATGCCGGCGCGCGCCGCCGGGCTGTTCGGCGTGACGCTCGCGACCAGCGCGCCGGTCGGCGAGCGCAGACCCAGGCTCTCCGCGATCTCCGGCGTCACCGCCTGCAGCCGCGCGCCGAGCCACGGCCGCTTCACCGCCTTGCCGCCGGCCTTGGCGGAGGCGACGACGACGCGGACCATGTTGGCGGGGATCGCGAAGCCGATGCCCTGCGAGCCGCCGGACTTCGAATAGATCGCGGTGTTGATGCCGGCGAGCCGGCCGCTCATGTCGACCAGCGCGCCGCCGGAATTGCCGGGATTGATGGCGGCGTCGGTCTGGATGAAGAACTGATAGTCGGTGATGCCGACTTGCGTGCGCGCCAGCGCCGAGACGATGCCGTGGGTCACGGTCTGGCCGACGCCGAACGGGTTGCCGATCGCGAGCACGACGTCGCCGACCAGGAGATCATCCGAATTGGCGAGCTCGAGCGTCGGAAACTGCTCCTTGGTACCCTTCAGCCTGAGCACCGCGAGGTCGGTGCGGCTGTCCTTGAGCACGATCTCGGCCTCGTATTCGCGCTTGTCGGCGAGCGACACCTTGACCTCGTCGGCACCGTCGATGACGTGCACGTTGGTGACGACGAGGCCCGACGGATCGATCATCACGCCCGAGCCGAGCGAGCGCTGCATCTGCTCCTGCGGGCCGCCCTGCAGGCCGAAGAAGCGGCGGAAGACGGGATCGTCGAGGAAGGGATTGCGGTTCTGCACCACCTTCGCGGCGTAGACGTTGACCACCGCCGGCTGCACCCGCTGCACGATCGGCGCATAGGACAGCCGCAGCTCGGCCGCGGACTGCGGCACGCGCCGGTCCTGCGCCGCGAGCGGGGAGGCGGCCAGCAGCGACAGCAGCAGGGCCACGGTGGAGCGAATCAACGTCATGCGAGCAATCCTGGAAAAATGAGGCCCTGGATATAGGCGGAACGGCCGGTGCGGCCAAGCTCAGGCGGTCTGATGCGGCGTTTTGATGGTGTCTGAAACGGGGGCACTGGACAGCCGTTCCTGGTGCCGCTCGCCCCAGCTCCTCAGCACCTCGATGACCGGCCGCAGGCTCTCGCCGACCTCCGACAGCGTGTAATCGACCCGCGGCGGCACCTCGGCATAGACCTTTCGGACCACCAGCCCGTCGTCCTCCAGCGCGCGCAGCTGCTTGGTCAGCATGCGCTGGGTGATGCCCGGCATCATCCGCCTGAGCTCGCCGAAGCGCTGGCTGCCACCCTGCAGGTGGTAGAGGATGACGCCCTTCCACTTGCCGTCGATCAGGTCCAGCGTGGCTTCGACCGCGCAGCCCGGGCGGCGGGTGAAATTCTTCCGTTTCATTGCGTTTCGGCCCAATAGTATCCAAACGGGGACTAGTTCCCCTTTTTTACAGTACTTGCTCAATCGACGCCAGCAGGACAAGTAGGACCTATCGCAGGGCCAGCCAGGAGGTTGTTCATGAAGGCCGTCGGTTACCAGCAGTCGCTGCCCATCACGGAAGAGCGGGCGCTGTTCGATTTCGAGATCGCCAAACCCGAGCCCAAAGGGCGCGACATCCGCGTCGCGGTGAAGGCGGTATCGGTCAATCCCGTCGACACCAAGGTGCGCAAGCGGGCCGCGCCGCCGGCCGGCGAGACCAAGATCCTCGGCTATGACGCCGCGGGTGTGGTCGAAGCGGTCGGCCCCGAGGTGACGCTGTTCAAGCCGGGCGACGAGGTGTTCTACGCCGGCTCGATCCTGCGCCAGGGCACCAACGCCGAATTCCATCTCGTCGACGAGCGCATCGTCGGCGCCAAGCCGAAGAGCCTGTCGTTTGCGGAGGCCGCCGCCCTGCCCCTGACCTCGATCACCGCCTGGGAGCTGTTGTTCGACCGGCTTGGCGCCGTGCCCGGCAAGAGCCTCGATGACCGCACGCTGCTGATCACGGGCGCGGCCGGCGGCGTCGGCTCGATCCTGATCCAGCTCGCTCGCCGGCTCACCGGCCTGACCGTGCTCGCGACCGCGACCCGGCCGGAATCGCGCGATTGGTGCCTTGCGCTCGGCGCCCATGCCGTGATCGACCACGCCAAGCCGATGAAGGAGCAGATCGACGCGCTCAAGCTGCCGCCGGTCGGCCTGGTGGCGAGCCTCACCCACAGCGACCAGCACTACAAGGCGATCGCCGAGTTCATGGCGCCGCAGGGCAAGTTCGGCCTGATCGACGATCCCGCCGAGTTCTCGCTCGCCGCCTTCAAGGGCAAGGCGATCTCGATCCACTGGGAATCGATGTTCACGCGCTCCTCGTTCACGACGCCCGACATGATCGCGCAGCACAATTTGCTCAACGACGTCTCCGATCTGATCGACAAGCGCGTCATCCGCACCACCCTCGGCGACAACTACGGCACCATCAACGCCGCCAACCTCAAGCGCGCGCATGCCCTGATCGAGAGCAACACCTCGCGCGGCAAGATCGTGCTGGAGGGGTGGAGCTAGCTGATACTCGTAGGGTGGGCAAAGCAGCCGCCGCAGGCGGCAGCGTGCCCACCGTCAGCGCACGCCGCTGCAGCATGGTGGGCACGGCGCCACTGCGAGCTCGCCCGTTGAAAGAGCTCGCATTCGCCTTTGCCCACCCTACGGCTCTGCTCTTTCCGTCATTGCGAGCGAAGCGAAGCAATCCAGGGGCACCCGCGGGACTCTGGATTGCTTCGTCGCTGCGCTCCTCGCAATGACGGCGGTGAGAACGCGTGTCACCAGTGGAGACGCGTCTCGCTCGCCGACGGGTGGGCACGCCGCCACCTGACGGCGGCCGCTTTGGCTACTCTATTCAACGCATCCACGGCGTATATCTTCAGTTCCACGCTTCAAACAGCATTGCAGACACACCTCATCAGTCTCGCGGCGTCACACGCCCGAGGTATGCGGCAGTCCCGCCATCTCGATCATGAGAGGGCGCAGGGAAGGCCGGGAGCTCGCCGCCCCCATGGCCCGCCTGCAGAGAAGAAAGCAGGCGGCAGTCACCACAGGTGCAGCCGAGACATCCCGGCCTCCCCTGCGCGATGGTTTTCACGTTTACTTCGCGCTCTCCCCGGTGTCCGGCTTGTTAGTCACCGTCGCCCGCGCGCTTCGTCAAAAGCACGGCGGGCTTGACGCCAGCGTCGGGGCGCCAGGACCACGCGA
>NZ_CAFJ01000620.1 GCF_000239795.1 Bradyrhizobium sp. STM 3809
CCTGACGCATCGTCAGTGTCCGGCTGTCGTTCGCGATCCTGGGAACGTTGTAGTAGATGCTTCGTGCGGTGATGTGACGAAAGAACAGCCGGTCGGCGCGACCCGGCACGACGTCGCTCGGCTTGGCCTTGATGACCTGCTGCGCCGACGCGGCATCGACGACCATCACGGTCAGCAGCAGCACCTCGACGAGTGCAAGCGTGACCCCGCGATGGGACCGGGTCACCATGAGCCGCTTCGTCCGCACCGCGAACGCGCCGGTCTTATGAGGTGCATGAGGTTGCAACGAAACGCCGCGACTTTGCAGAGACGATCGAGATCACGTCAGGGCGTTGCCGACCTCGCACGCAGCGTGCGCGCCACCAGCTCCCCTTGCATCGGAAATGATCGGCAAAGGTCGGCGGAAGTTTTGCCGAGCCAGGACGATTTCAGGCGATCATGAGGAGCATTCGCAACAAGGCCCTCGGAAACCCCGACGCGCGGCCGCTGACCGCACATTCATGAAACTAATTAGTCCAACTCCGAACCGGAGACATCGTCGCGCCGCAGCATGGCCGCAAACGGCGCTTGTCATCCGGCAAATGTCCACAATCAATCCCGCTCGCCCCGGCTGCCGATGCGCGATATGCCGCAGCCCCCGACATCGAGACCGATGGCCCGGCGGGCAGCCGGCGCATCGCAGCCATGACGAAACTGCCCGTCGTGTTGAATTGTCGCAGCGTGACGCCTTGCACCGTCGGGCAAATCAGGACGATCCTCCCGCGCATCCCGCCTCACCACGGAGGGGCGTTGCGCGCGATCGTCACGACACGCGAGGCGGGGATGCGGTGGCCGCGAGACGTCGCAGCGCTTCCTCGCGGAGGCGCGGACGAACGATGCTCTTGCGGACGTGAAGTTGCGTGGTCCTGGCGCCCCGAAGCTGGCGCCAAGTTCGCGACGATGCCGAGGCATCGCACGGGCGACGGTGGCTCAAGAGCCGGACACCGGGGAGAGCGCAAAGTAAGCGTGAAAACCTCCGCGTAGGGAATGCCGGGTCGATCCGGCTGAACCTGTGGTA
>NZ_CAFJ01000619.1 GCF_000239795.1 Bradyrhizobium sp. STM 3809
GCTCCAGGATCTCGCCCTTCACGTCGACGGTGATCTTTCGAGAGAGGTCGCCGCGGGCGACCGCCGTTGTAACTTCCGCGATGTTGCGCACCTGCGTGGTCAGGTTCGCCGCCAGCAGGTTGACGTTGTCGGTGAGGTCCTTCCAGGTGCCGCCGACGCCGGGCACCACGGCCTGGCCGCCGAGGCGGCCTTCCGTGCCGACCTCACGCGCGACGCGGGTCACCTCGGCCGCGAACGAGCGGAGCTGCTCGACCATCGTGTTCAAGGTGTCCTTGAGCAGCAGGATCTCGCCGCGGACGTCGACCGTGATCTTCTTCGACAGATCGCCGCCGGCGATCGCGGTGGCCACCTCGGCAATGTTGCGGACCTGCGCGGTCAAGTTCGACGCCATGAAGTTGACGCTGTCGGTGAGGTCCTTCCAGGTGCCGGCGACCTCGGGCACCTCGGCCTGGCCACCGAGCTTGCCCTCGGTGCCGACCTCGCGCGCGACGCGCGTCACCTCGGAGGCGAAGGCGTTGAGCTGATCGACCATCGTGTTGATGGTGTTCTTGAGCTCGAGGATCTCGCCCTTCACGTCGACCGTGATCTTGCGCGAGAGGTCGCCGCGCGCCACCGCCGTCGTGACCTCGGCGATGTTGCGGACCTGCGCGGTCAGGTTGCCGGCCATGGAGTTGACGCTGTCGGTCAAGTCCTTCCAGGTGCCGGCCACGCCCGGCACGTTGGCCTGGCCGCCCAGCCGGCCCTCGGTGCCGACCTCGCGCGCGACGCGGGTCACCTCGCCCGCGAAGCGGTTGAGCTGGTCGACCATC
>NZ_CAFJ01000618.1 GCF_000239795.1 Bradyrhizobium sp. STM 3809
AGACCTATCCGACCGGGCGCGAGCTGATCGAGAGCTATCTCGCGCCGCTGGCGACCCGCACGGCCTTGCGCGACGTCATCAGGACGTCGCAACGCGTCACCGCGATCAGCCGGACAGGCTTCGACAAGGCCAAATCGAAGGGCCGCGCCGCCGCGCGGTTCGAGCTTCGCACGCGCAATGGCAAGGGCGACGCGGCGCTGCTGGCCGATGCCGTGATCGACGTCTCCGGCACCTGGTTCTCGCCCAACCCCGCCGGCGGCAACGGCCTGCCTGCGCTCGGCGAGGCCGAACATGCGCCGCGCATCGCCTATGGCATGCCGGATGTTCGAGACGCGCAACGCAGTCGCTATGCCGGCAGGACTGTCGCCGTGCTCGGCGGCGGTCATTCCGCGGTCGGCACCCTGCTCGACCTCGCGGCCCTCGCCGCGGACGAACCGGGCACCCAGGCGATCTGGCTGCTGCGGGCGGACGATCCGGCGAAATCGTTCGGCGGCGGCAGCGCCGACCAGCTCGCCGCGCGCGGTGAGCTCGGCATGGCCTTCGCCAATTTGGTGCGCTCGGAACGCATCCAGGTCGAGACGGGATTCTCCGTGGCGCGCATCGAGGATGAGGACCGGCGGCTCAAGATCAGCGCGCGCAGCGATCGCCGCATCAACGCCGACGAGCTGATCGTCGCCACCGGCTTCCGCCCTGATCTCTCATTGCTGTCGGAGCTGCGGCTGCGGCTCGATCCCGCCATCGAGGCGCCGGTGGCGCTGGCGCCGCTGATCGATCCGAACGAGCACTCCTGCGGCACGGTGCGGCCGCACGGTGCGCGCGAGCTGGCGCAGGCCGACGAGCCCGGGCTCTACCTCGCCGGCATGAAGAGCTACGGCCGCGCGCCGACCTTCCTGATGATCACCGGCTATGAGCAGGTGCGTTCGATCACCGCCGACATCGCCGGGGACAAGAAGGCCGCCGCGCGCGTCGAGCTGACGCTGCCGGAGACCGGCGTATGCACCCGCGGCGGGCTGGCGAGCATTCCTGCCCTGTCCGGCTGCTGTGGCGGGCCGGCTCCGTCAGGGGTAGAGAGTTGCTGCGCCGACGACGCCAAAGCCAAGGCGGCCGGGCGCGCGGGCTGCGGCTGCGCCTGACGCGAGCGCGAACGAGAGGTCTTTTCGGAATGCAGGCACGACGGCTGGGCGTTGTCATCGCTCTCGGCACCGCCCAGACACTGGCCTGGGCCTCGAGCTACTATCTGCCGGCGATCCTCGCCGACCCGATCGCCAGGGATCTCGGCATGTCCGACAACTGGTTCTTCGCCGCCTTCTCCGCCTCGCTGATCATCTCCGGCCTGCTCGGCCCGCGCATCGGCCGGCAGATCGATCGGGTCGGCGGCCGGCAGGTGCTGTGCGCCTCCAACCTCGTGCTGGCGATCGGGCTGACGCTGCTCGGCCTGTCGCATTCGCTCTGGGTGATGGGGATCGCCTGGCTGTGGCTCGGCGTCGGCATGGGGCTCGGGCTCTACGACGCTGCGTTCGGCGCGCTCGGGCGCATCTATGGCAAGGACGCGCGCGGCGCGATCACCGGCATCACATTGCTCGCCGGCTTCGCCTCGACGGTGGGCTGGCCGCTGAGCACCTGGGGGCTGGCGACGATCGGCTGGCGAGAGACCTGCTTCGCCTGGGCGGTCGCGCATCTCGTCATCGGCCTGCCGCTCAACCTGTCGCTGCCGCGGACCACCGCGATGGCGCCCGGCGACATGCCCGCGGGCAAGCCGAACATCCCGCTCGACCGGCCGATGGTGCTGATCGCCTTCGCAATGGCCGCGGCCTGGACGGTGACCGCGGCGATGGCGGTGCATCTGCCGCGGCTGATGCAGGCGTTCGGCGCCACGCCGGCGCAGGCGCTGTTCGCCGGCATGATGATCGGGCCGGCGCAGGTCGCTGCGCGGGTGTTCGAGGCGGGCTTCCTCAGCCGCTTCCATCCGCTCGCCTCGGCCCGCCTCGCCTGCATCACCCATCCGATCGGCGCGCTGACCATCGGCCTGTTCGGCGGCGGCGCCGCCGCGGCGTTCGCGCTGCTGCACGGCTCCGGCAACGGCATTTTGACGATCGCGCGCGGCACGCTGCCGCTCGCGATCTTCGGCCCCGCCAACTACGCCTATCGGCTCGGCCTGATCGGTGCGCCCTCGCGGATCTGCCAGGCCTTCGCGCCGCTCGTGTTCGGGCTCCTGATCGATGCGCTGGGCCGCGGCGTGCTGATCGTGTCGGCGAGCCTCAGCCTCTCGGCGCTGACGGCGCTGATGCTGCTGTCGGCGGCGCGCGCGGATGCGAGCACCGTTGCCAGCGGCGCGCCGGACAAGGCGGCCTGAGGGCGGCCTCTACTGCCTCGTCATCTGGCGCGGATCTCGCCACCTGGATTGGTCCGGGTGTGAATGTTGGCGTACCATTTGCCGGCCAGCAGGTCGTCGGCCTGCGCATCGGTGAGGGCGGCGGCGCCGGTGATCGGCGGTTCCGGGTTCTTGAACGGCAGCACGATGCCGGCGGTCTTGCCAGGCTCGCTCGGACCATGGACATGCGCCCCGATCGGCGGCCCGCTGAGACCCGAGAGGGTGACCTTCCAGGTCAGGATCTTACTCCGGCGGCCTTGATTGAACTCTCGCCCCTATGCCAAACAGGACAGAACGAAACGGTTTCATAAAGCGCGATAGAAGCGATGGCGGATCGGATGGCGGCTTCCAGGACGGCACGCGGCAAGGTCGGGCGCCCCCCGCTCGAACGCGCCGGCGAGGTCGAGGAGCGCATCCTGGATGCCGCCAAGACCGTGTTCCTGGCCCAAGGCTTCGAAGGGGCGAGCGTCGACGAGATCGCGCAGACGGCCCGCGCCGGCAAGCCGACGATCTATGCGCGCTTCCCCAGCAAGGCAGCGTTGTTCGCGGCGGTGATCGCACGCCATGCCGGTCGCAACACCCAATATGAAAACCTGGTGCCGCAGGGGCGCACCTTCCGCGCCCGGCTGATCAGTCTCGGCCAGACCTTGATCGAGCGCGCCATGGTGGACGAGACCATCGGCCTCATGCGCACCGCGATTGCCGAGAACCCACGCTTCCCGGAGCTGACGCTCGAGATCCAGGACAGCGCGCGCAAGCGCGCCACCGTCAATGTCGGCCACGCCATCGGCGAGTTGGCCCGCGCGGAGGGTCTCGCCGGCAAGGGCGCCTTCGCGGCCGACCGGATCGAGGACACCGCACGGGTCTTTCTCGACCTCGTCGTGTTCGCGATGCTGATGCGAGTCCTGCTCGGCGAGGACGTGCGGGTGCTGAAGAAGGAAGCGCAGGCGCATGTCGAGAAGCGCGTGGACTTCTTCCTGGCGGCGACGACCTGAGTGACTGGCAGTCGCAACGCGCAACCGCCCCGCCCGCTCGTCCCCCCTCTCTCCGGTCATTCCGCGGCGTTCGCGCGCAAAATGGCGCAGCCATTTTGAGGCAGCGCGAACGAGCCCGGAATCCATACCCACCGGCGGAGATGACGCGCGAGATGGGCGTGGCGCAAGCGTCGGACCCGCCGGCAGTCGG
>NZ_CAFJ01000617.1 GCF_000239795.1 Bradyrhizobium sp. STM 3809
TGAGCGCAGCGCAACCCGCCGCAACTCGCTCCTCGACATCATGGCGGATGACGCTGCGCTAATCCGCCCGACGCGTCACGTCGGCGACCGCCCGCTCCTCGCTCCGCACCACCGTGAACATGTCCCACACCGCGATGAACATCGCCGCGATGACCGGACCGATGATGAAGCCGTTGAGGCCGAACACCTCGATGCCGCCGAGCGTCGAGATCAGCACCACGTAGTCCGGCATCTTGGTGTCCTGCCCGACCAGGATCGGACGAAGCAGATTGTCGACCAGGCCGATGACGAGCGCGCCATAGGCGATCAGGATGACGCCCTGCCAGATCGCGCCCGTCGCCAGCAGGTAGAGCGCGACCGGAAACCACACGATGCCCGCGCCCACCGCGGGGAGAAGCGACATGAACGCCATCACCACGGCCCACAACAGCGGCGCGGTGATGCCGAGAAACCAGAAGATCAGCCCGCCCAGCGCGCCCTGCGCCAGCGCCACGGCCAGATTGCCCTTCACCGTCGCGCGGGTGACGACGACGAACTTCGCGATCAGCGCGTTGCGCTGCTCGTCGCGCAGCGGAATGGCATCCGCGATCCGCCTCGACAATGTCTCCTCGTCGCGCAGCAGGAAGAACAGCAGATAAAGCATGAGGAACAGGCTGACGAAGAACTCGAACGTGCCCTGGCCGATATTGAGCGCCTGGCCGGCAATGACCTGACTGCCTCTCAGGAGCAGCGCCGACAGCCTGTCCTTCAGCCCCGCCAGACTGCCGAGTCCGAAGCGGTCGAGCAGATCGACGATCCCTGCGGGAAGTGCGTCCAGAACCTTCTGGAAATATTGGCCGACATCGAGCTGGCCGCCCTGCATCTGCCCATAGACTCCGGCGGCCTGCTGCGCCAGTGCCGTGCCGATCAGCGACAATGGAATGATCACGATCAGGATGACGAGCAGCACGACGATGGCCGCCGCGAGTCCCTCCCGGCCATGCATCGATCGCGACATCAGCCGGTGCAGCGGCGCGAACACGATCGCACCGACCACGCCCCACAGCACCGCGCCATAGAACGGCAGCAGGATCCAGCCGAGCGACAGCGTGATCACGGCCAGCAGGAACAGCAGAACCCGATCTTCGAAACTGCGCATGTCAATCTTTCGTCTGGCGGCGACATCTGCAGGCGCGGCCTGGTCTCGCGGCCTCGCGCGCCCGCCATCGCCGAACTCACATCGCCGAACTCAATACGAGGCAACGCGGGAACGCGCCATTCGGGCCCCAACCCCGGTCGCCCCATCGGCACCGCACACCGCACGACGTCAACTCACCGCGCAGCCCATACCACATCCGACGCCGGGACAGCACACGCCCTCCACCTCGTCATTCCGGGGCGCGCGCAGCGCGAGCCCGGAATCCATAGCCACGACTGTTCGACAGGAAGCGAGCTGCACGTGGCCGTACCTCGCCCGCAACTGCGTTTCGTGAGTATGGATTCCGGGCTCAGCCGCTGACGCGGCTGCCCCGGAATGACGGCGGAGGGCGTGGCGGCGTCTGCTGCAAAACAGAAAATTCGGCCACGCGATCAACGACGAAGCCCGTTTCAAGAGCCTCTGCGAAAAATAAATTACTTCCGAAAATCAGCAAATCATGCGTATAACATCCGCGTTCCGGTCCGGATGAGGGACGTACGCGTCGTCACGACACGTTGGGCCGGCAATGCGGTGGCTGCGAGGACGTCGGCGCGCGTGATGCGCGGACGAGCGATGGACTTGCGGACGTGAAGTCGCGTGGTCCTGGCCTCCCGAAGCTGAGGCCAAGGTCGTGGAGGTCTGACGAGCTCCGCGGCCGACGGGGGCAAGAACGCCGGTCCCCGGGGAGAGCGCGTATAAGCGTGAAAACCACCGCGCAGGGAATGCCGGAACG
>NZ_CAFJ01000616.1 GCF_000239795.1 Bradyrhizobium sp. STM 3809
GGCCTTCGCGAGATCAGGGATCTCGCCATAGCCGGCGTGCAGCTTGGTGACGTCCTTGAGCTTCAGCTCCTTGACGATATCGCTGACCCAGCCTTCGCCGAACGATTCCCAGGCGATGGTGGTGACGGGCCGCGCGCCGAGCAGCGACCACAACGCCATCTCGACCGCGCCGGTGTCCGACGCCGGCACGATGCCGATCTTGTAGTCGGCCGGCACTTCGAGGACCTCACGGGTCAGCTCGATGGCCTGCTTCAGCTTGGCTTTGCCGACCTTCGCGCGATGCGAGCGGCCGAGCGGGGCGTCCTTGAGATTTTCGGCGGTCCATCCGGGGCGCTTGGCGCAGGGGCCGGAGGAGAAATGCGGCACGGCAGGCCGCTGCGAAGGCTTCGCTGCAGTCATCATCTATCCTTCCAGATAGTAAGCCTCCCGTTGGGGGGAGGTGTCCCGCAGGCGTGATTAAGGGAAGCCCCGTTCCGCGTCAAGGAACTTCGCACGCTCCGACTGTCGTTCACGCACACGTGGCTGGCATGCAAGCCAAGCTCATTCGGGCGCAGCGCCGATCGGCGCAGGTCCGCCGGGCGGACGATGCAGGAACGTCATCGAGGCGTAGGCGCCGATCCACGAGCCGATCGCCGCAAAGCCGACATAGATCCAATTTTCCGTGTAGCTGATCACCGCGAATGACGACAGCGTGTACCAGATCGCGCTCCAGTTCGCGGCCGACAGCCGCCGCCGCGCAACGACAGCAGATGTGAACATGACATACACGGCGTCCGTCGCGGCCGTTGCCACCACGACGCCAAGCGCCGTCAGCGCATTGATCTCCGCCATCGTTCCTCCTCGTTGCCGTATCGCACAATGCTCCGACGTTGTGCCGTCGCATCCGCTCATGCAGAATGACGCGATCTGCACGCGCCGAACAACAAGGATAGAACAATGCAACGCGTCCGTCTTGGCAGGAGCTCACTCGATGTCACCCGGCTCGGCCTGGGCACGGC
>NZ_CAFJ01000615.1 GCF_000239795.1 Bradyrhizobium sp. STM 3809
AAGCCACCCCCACCTGTGTCCCCGCCGCCCTTGACCCCGGCTCCCCGCCGTGGTCAGTTCCGGCCCATGAGCACCCCTGTCCGCCCAGCCCGTCTCTGGTGGCGCACCTTGTAAAAGGTGGCCGGTGCGATTTGTTTGACATGAGATCGCAGAGGGGCCGCCACGCAGCGGCGGCTTCCGGTTGGTCCTGTGTGGCGTTTCCTCGGCAAATTCCGTAAGAGGACGCCCAAGAGGACCCCATGAACAGGACCGTTTTCGCCCTTCCGGCCCGCAGCGACTACCGCACCTCGAGCGGGCTCGCGATCACGCGCACCGTCGAGCAGTTTTCCGGCGGCGCCAGCCGGCTGGACGACCTGATCGACCTGCTCGACCGCCGCCGCGGGGTGGTGCTGTCCTCGGGCACGACCGTGCCTGGCCGCTACGAGAGCTTCGACCTCGGTTTCGCCGATCCGCCGCTGGTGCTGGAGACCAGGGGCACCGACTTCACCCTGCAGGCGCTGAACCGCCGCGGCGAGGTGCTGATAGCGTTCCTGAAGGACAGCTTGCGCGAGCCGTGCGTGGTCATCACCGCGGCTTCGCCGGCGCGCCTCGCTGGTCACATCGTCCGCGGCCCGGCGCCGATCGAGGAGGACCAGCGCACGCGGCGCGCCAGCGTGATGTCGCTGGTGCGGGCGATGATTGCGGCGCTGTCGACCAATGACGATCCGCTGCTCGGCCTGTTCGGCGCCTTCGCCTACGATCTCGTGTTCCAGATCGAGGATCTCGTCCAGAAGCGCCCGCGTGAGAAAGATCAGCGCGACATCGTGCTTTATGTCCCGGATCGCCTGCTGGCCTATGACCGCGCCACCGGCCGCGGCGTCGTGCTGTCTTACGATTTTTCTTGGAACGGCCAGTCGACATCAGGCCTGCCGCGCGACACTGACGCCAGCGTCTATCTGAAGGAGCCCCGCCAGGGTTTTGCCGACCACGCGCCGGGCGAATACCAGGCGACGGTGGAGAAGGCCCGCGCGGCGTTCGCCCGCGGTGACCTGTTCGAGGCGGTGCCCGGCCAGTTGTTCGCCGAGCCCTGCGAGCGCTCGCCGGCGGAAGTGTTCCAGCGGCTGTGCCGCATCAACCCGTCGCCCTATGGCGCGCTGATGAATCTCGGCGACGGCGAATTCCTCGTCTCGGCCTCGCCGGAGATGTTCGTGCGCTCCGACGGCCGCCGCGTCGAGACCTGTCCGATCTCCGGCACGATCGCGCGCGGCCGCGACGCCATCGGCGACGCCGAGCAGATCCGCCAGCTCCTGAACTCCGAGAAGGACGAGTTCGAGCTCAACATGTGCACCGACGTCGACCGCAACGACAAGGCGCGCATCTGCGTGCCCGGCACCATCAAGGTGCTGGCGCGGCGGCAGATCGAGACCTACTCGAAACTGTTCCACACCGTCGATCACGTCGAGGGCATGCTGCGGCCGGGCTTCGACGCGCTCGACGCGTTTTTGACTCACGCCTGGGCGGTCACGGTGACCGGCGCGCCAAAACTGTGGGCGATGCAGTTCGTCGAGGACAACGAGCGCTCGCCGCGGCGCTGGTACGCCGGCGCGATCGGCGCGGTGAATTTCGACGGCTCGATCAATACCGGGCTGACCATCCGCACCATTCGCATGAAGGACGGGCTCGCCGAGGTGCGCGTCGGCGCCACCTGCCTGTTCGACAGCGATCCCGCGGCCGAGGATCGCGAGTGCCAGGTCAAGGCGGCGGCGCTGTTCCAGGCGCTGCGCGGCGATCCGCCGAAGCCGCTGTCGTCGACCGCACCGGACGCGACCGGCTCCGGCAAGAACGTGCTGCTGATCGATCACGACGACTCCTTCGTGCACATGCTGGCCGATTATTTCCGCCAGGTCGGCGCCAACGTGACCGTGGTGCGCTACGTCCATGCGCAGACCATGCTGGCCGAGCGCAGCTGGGACCTGGTCGTGCTGTCGCCGGGGCCGGGGCGGCCTGAGGATTTCAAGATCTCCTCGACCATCGACGCGGCGCTCGCAAAGAAGCTGCCGATCTTCGGCGTGTGCCTCGGCGTGCAGGCGATGGGCGAGTATTTCGGCGGCCAGCTCGGCCAGCTCGCGCAGCCCGCGCACGGACGGCCGTCACGCGTGCAGGTGCGCGGCGGGCGGCTGATGCAGGGGCTGCCGAACGAGATCGTGATCGGCCGCTATCATTCGCTCTACGTCGAGCGCGACAGCATGCCCGAGGTGCTGACGGTCACGGCGGCCACCGAGGACGGCGTGGCGATGGCGATCGAGCACAAGACGCTGCCGGTGGGCGGCGTTCAGTTCCACCCGGAGTCGCTGATGTCGCTCGGCGATGCCGTGGGATTGAGGATCGTGGAGAATGCGTTCCGGCTCAATCAGCCGGGGAGTTGATCACTGCCGTCATTGCGAGGAGCGCAAGCGACGAAGCAATCCAGTTCTTCCTTCGCGGCCCCTGGATTGCGTCACGGAGCCTGTCATCCGGCCGCGCTCCGCGCGGTCCGGGTGGCTCGCAATGACGGCAACACACAGAGTGGATGAGAGCACGATGACGTTCGATCTGGACATCAAGAACACGGTCCGCACCATTCCGGACTATCCCAAGCCCGGCATCCTGTTCCGGGACATCACCACCTTGCTGGCGGACGCGCGGGCATTCCGCCGCGCGGTGGACGAACTGGTGCATCCGTGGGCCGGGTCGAAGATCGACAAGGTCGCGGGCATCGAGGCGCGCGGCTTCATCCTCGGCGGCGCGGTGGCGCACCAGCTCTCCGCCGGCTTCGTGCCGATCCGCAAGAAGGGCAAGCTGCCGCATAAGACCGTGAGCATGTCCTACGCGCTGGAATACGGCACCGACGAGATGGAGATGCATGTCGACGCGGTGCAGCCCGGCGAGCGCGTCATCCTGGTCGACGACCTCATCGCCACCGGCGGCACCGCCGAGGGCGCGGTGAAGCTGCTGCGCCAGATCGGCGCCACCGTGGTGGCCGCCTGCTTCATCATCGACCTGCCGGATCTCGGCGGCGCCGCCAAGCTGCGCGCGCTCGAGGTGCCGGTGCGCACGCTGATCGCGTTCGAGGGGCATTGAAGCAGCGCCTCAGGAGCGCTGCATCACCAGCTCCAGCTCGATCTCGCGGAACGCATAATAGTTGCGCCGGATCCATTGATAGAGCTCGGTGGAGGGGTCGCGCTCCTGGCGCAGATAGCCGGTGAAGGAGAACGAGTAGCGCTCGATATAGGTCTTCAGGAACGCGGGCAGGGCGGCGATCTTGAGATGCTTGCTGCGGCTGTAGAGCTGGGGGAGTTCCTCGCGCAGCACGTGGTCGTTCTCGACCACGATCAGCTGGTTCTTCGGGATCTGCCGGCGCAGGGCGTCATAGGCGCGCATCGACACCCGGTCGCCCTCGGCGCAGTACAGCACGATCGGAACCACGTTCCGCCGCGCGGCCTCCTTCAAAAAGCCGATCTGTTCGGACATTTTGAAGAACTCGTCGAACGAGTAGTAGCCGAGGTCGATCACCTTGGGGATGCCGTCGTTGAGGATCACCCGGTCCATCAGCTGGATCTTGCCGTAGGTGTCCTCGATCGTCGCGGTTTCCGTGATCTGCGGCAGGAAGTCGAGCAGCGACGGCTCGCGCAAGGTGACGTCGAAGGCGAGCACCTGGCCGTTCTTCAGCAGCAGGAACTCGCTCAGGACCCGCGCAAGCAGCGTCTTCCCGGACTGCGGCCGGGGCGAGCAGACGATGTAGACGGGCGTCGCGGGCATCAGACCTATATCAGGTCAAACGTGCTTGCGATAAAGTCCCATCCGTCACGGAGACGCTATTTTTCCCCGGCCGGCCGCGGCGTCGGGGCCTTGGTCGAGCCGACGATGTCGGTGAGCTTGATGCGGTCGTACTCGCTCCAGACATTGGCCAGCCAATGCCGGACATAGCCGCGCAGCACGAAGGAGTAGTTGGCGGCCTCGTCGCGGGGGCCCTTGTTGGCGACGAATTTGAGGAACGGCACCGAGGCCACCTCGACCTGCTCGAACGCCATCTCGTTGAGCTTGGGGATGGTCAGCTCGGTCGCATCCTTGATGCGGTGGAAGTAGGAATTGTAGGTCGACTGGTCCCACTCGAAGAAGCTGGTGTTGTTGATGAAGTTCTTCACCAGGAAATATTTCGCCCCGATCATGTAGCTCGCCGTCTCGGCGATCTCGTCCAGCGAGGCGATCGAGGAGCCCAGGATGTGGAACACCGCGAAGGTGATCTGGCCGGAGCGGGCGGCGTCGAGGAAGCCGATGTCGCGGAGCGCGGCGAGGGTGGGCGACATCAGGCCGGCGCGGACGTCGATCACGGTGACCGAGGGGGCGACGGCGCTCAAAGTGTCGAAGATCTTCATCTGGTCCGGCGTCGAGTTCATGTCGACGATCTCGGTGATCTCCGGGTGGAAGCGCTTCAGGGTGCCGCGCGGATGCTCGGTGTCGAACGCCCGGGTGGGGACGTTGTTGGCGCTGAAATAATCGAGCAACGTCCGCGACACCGTGGTCTTGCCGACCCCGCCCTTGTCCGCGCCCACCACCACCACTGCCGGTTTCGCCATGGAAAGTCCTTCAGCCCTGAGGCCGGCCCGTCGGCCGGCGCATTGCATTCTGCTTTGGCCGCGAACATGGCAGAAACGCTGAAGAATTCAAATTCATTGCAGCACGGCAGGGGGGAAATCTGCGCCTTTCCTGCAACAGGGCCGGGCAATCAGGAGGAATCGGCCCGACCCGTGCTCTCGCACGCGGAAACAGCTGAGAGCGACTGGCAAGACGATTGGCCGTGGCAGCAGGCCACCCCCCGATCGAGGCCAGAGCGCCGGCGACTAGTGCCTGCCCCACGGCCCCGCGGCCGGCGTGCTCCAAGGGCCGCCGTCGGGGGCGGCGCCAGGCGAGGCCGTCGGCGCATCGGCATGGCTCCAGGGTCCGGACGGCGGCAGTGGCGGGGGGGCGGCTCCGTCCGCGTTCTCAGCGCCAGAATCGTCCGCCGGCGCCTCGTCCGAAGGCAGCGCCAGCGGGCCGGGATCGTGGCCGCCGGCGAACTTGATCAGCGCCTGGACGCGGGACTCGACGGACGGATGAGTGGCGAACAGGTCGGCAAAGCCCTCGCGCGGATTGTCGACGCAGAGCTCCATCACCGCGGACGTCGCGCCGGGCAATTCGCCGCGCCCCTCGATTTTGCGCAGTGCGCTGATCATCGCGTCCGGGTTTTTGGTCAGCTCCACGGCGCCCGCGTCGGCGAGGTATTCCCGGGTGCGCGACAGCGCCAGCTTGACCACCTGGGAGAGCAGCCAGGCCAGAACGATCAGCACCACCGCGACGATGACGACGATGATGGCGCCGCCGCCGGAGCCCTTGCGATCGGAGTCCGACGAGGAGGAGGACGAAGACGAGGAGGATCGTCCCCAGCCGCCGCCCCAGCTCATGTTGGTGAACAGGCGGAAGAACAATTCGCCGAAGAAGCCGACCACGCCGGCGATGATCACGGCGACCACCATCAGCTGGACGTCGCCGTTGCGGATGTGGGTCAGCTCGTGACCCAGTACCGCCTCGATCTCCTGGTCGTCGAGCGCGGCGAGAAGGCCTGTGGTGACGGTGACCGAATATTGCCGCGGGTTGAGGCCGGTGGCGAAGGCGTTCAGCGCCGGGCTGTCCATGATCTTCAGCTGCGGCATCGTGATGCCGCGCGAGATGCAGAGATTTTCCAGCAGGTTGTACAGCCGGGGCTGCTCCTGGCGGGTCACCGCGGCGCCGCCGGTCACCGCGTCGATCATCTTCTGATGGAAGAAATAGGCGATGACGATCCAGGCGGCCACCCCCAGCGTGGCCCAGGGCAGCGCCTTGATCAGGTCGCGGGTGGCCGCGTTCATGTAATAGGCGACGCTGCCATTGCCGTTGATCATCACCTCCGCGATCAGCGCGCCGGCGAACACCAGCACGTAGATCAGCAGGAAGAGACCGCCGAGAAGCAGCATCGAACGGGTCTTGTTCGATGCGATGTGGGTGTAGAGACCGTAGGCGGCCATGGTGTCGGGCCCTTCAGCGGGGAGGGCGCGGGCTCAGAACTTGACGCTCGGCGCGGCCTCGACCTCGGTGCGGCTGGTGCCGAGATCGAAGAACTCCTTGTGGGTGAAGCCAAGGGCGCCTGCGAACAGTACGGCCGGCAGCTGCTGGATGCCGGTATTGTATTCCTGCACCGCATTGTTGAAGAAGCGGCGGCTGGCGGCGATCTTGTTCTCGATGTCGGACAGCTCGCCCGCCAGCTGCTGGAAGTTGGCGTTGGCCTTGAGGTCGGGATAGCTCTCGGACAGCGCAATCAGGCGGCCGAGGGCGCCGGACAGCTGACCCTCGGCGGCCGAGACCTGGGCCGGCCCTTGGGCGGAGATGGCCGCATTGCGGGCCTTGATGACCTCATCCAGGGTGCCCCGCTCGTGCGCCGCATAGCCCTTCACGGTCTCGACGAGGTTCGGGATCAGGTCATGGCGGAGCTTGAGCTGGACGTCGATGTCGGCAAACGCCTGGCCGACGCGCTGGCTGAGGGCCACCAGCCGGTTGTAGGCGGTGATGGCGACCAGCACGATGATGATGAGGATGCCGAGGACGATCCAGCCGAACATGACGGGCTCCGAAGGAGAGGGCAGGAGGAGAGGGCAGCCGGCACGCGGCGCCCCTGCCGGACCGCGGGTGGACCGGCGTGCATTGGTCGCAGCAGGTCGGATGCCCGTTCAAGCCAGTTCGGATGCCGCGGTTCGTTCGCGAAGCACCCGGCTGGCGGGGACGTGGTCAGCAGGGCCGGGACAGGACGATCAATACGGCCGGGCGACCCGCCACTGCTGGGCGGGGTCATCGCCCTTGATCTCACCGGGGGCGCTGTCGAGCTGCGAGGTGTAGAGCGGGCGGTAGCGATAGGCCCACATCTTCTTGCCGTCGCTGCGGGTGATGACCGTGAAATCGCCCGTGGCGACCGCGTTGTCCGGCGCCATCAATGGCGGCCGCTTCTCGGCACAGGCGCCGTCGCAGGTCGATTTGCGGCCGGTGTCGTCACGTTCGGTATAGTACAGCGTCATGCCCTTCGGATCCGTCAGCACCGGGCCGTTCTTGCCGATGACGGCCTTGGCCGGCGGACCTTCCTGCTTCGGGGGCGGCGGTGCCGACTCGCCGCCATGTCCTCCAGCGAAGGCCGTTCCTGCCGAAGCCACGAGAATTGCAGCGATCGTCATCGTCCTGAACATCGACACGCGTTCCCTTGTGAGCAGCGCATTCAGCGCCTCATGCAGCTCACCGTAGCAAACGCGGGTTTTTCTCGGGTTTCGCGAAGTCGGGAAAATGAGAGACAAAGTCGACCCAGCGTTAACCAAGCCAGGCCGCGAAGGTATTCATGGCCGTGTCGGCGGCTCCACGCCGTCGCCCCAGTCCCATCGCCGCGCGGCGGCAAAGGCGGGCTTGTCGCGGCGGGGAATGCTGACCGCGGCCGCGGTTCCATCGGCTTGGCACAGCTTCGCCGTCATAGCGATCTTCGTGACCAGCGGCGGCGCGAGTACGCGCGCGGCCGGGCGATGCGTGACCGGCTGGCGGGTCAGGGCGATGAAGCTGAACTTCTCATCCTCGAACGGCACATCCGCCCCCTTCAGCTCGCGATGCGCCCGCGACCGCGCCAGCCGCTGCGCGAAGTGGCACCAGTCCGGGACGACCAGCGGACACGCCGCCGCATGCGGGCAGGGCGCGGCGACGTGAGCGCCGCCGGCCGCGATGAGCCGATCGCGCGCGGCGGCGATGCGCTGATAGCCGGCTGGCGTGCCGGGCTCGACGATCAGGAGAGTTTGGTTCGTCTTGGCCCACAGCGCATCGACGATCGCGGTGCGCTCGGCCTCGCCCAACTCGCCGATCATATAGCTGGCGATGACGAGGTCGGCGCTCTCCGCCCGATCGACCAGCGTTCTCGCCTGGCCGAGCGTGTAGGCAAGATCGTGCAGTCGTATCGTGTCGTCAGCGAGCGCGAGCGCCAGCGTGCGCAACGCCGGATTGGCATCGATGGCCTGGAACGAGGCCAGCGACGCAAAGGCCTCCGCCGCAGCGAAGCTCGCGGTGCCCGGCCCGGCGCCGACGTCGAGCAGCGAGGCCGGCGCAAACTCCGGGCTCGCCTGCATCACCGCATTCAGGCTCGCCGCCACCGCCGCGTAAGTCGCCGGCATCCGCACCGCGGCGTAGGCAATGGCGTCGGCCTCGCTGGTGATCGTTGCGGAATTGCCGCCGCTGCGATAGGCCGCCGAGATGCGCGCGGCGCGAGCCGCTGCATCCTGCCGCGACTGCCTATGCAGCCCGGCTTCGAGCGCGGCCTTGAGGTGTGGGGGCAGGTCAGGAGAGATCATGGCTCTCTCCAAGAGTCAGTCCGGGCGCCGCTGATGCGGCGGTCCGGAATGAGTGAGCACGATCACGCCACCTGCTGGTCGAGGATCTTCACGGCCTCGTCGAGCGCGACCGAGACGAGCTGCGACACGCCGCGCTCGGCCATGGTGACGCCGAACAGCCGGTTCATGCGCGCCATGGTGATCGGATTGTGGGTGATGATGATGAAGCGGGTCTCGGTCGAGCCCTTCATCTCGTGCAGCAGATTGCAGAAGCGCTCGACGTTGTGGTCGTCGAGCGGCGCGTCGACCTCGTCCAGCACGCAGATCGGCGAGGGGTTGGTGAGGAACACCGCGAAGATCAACGCCATTGCCGTCAGCGCCTGCTCGCCGCCTGAGAGCAGCGATAGCGTCTGCGGCTTCTTGCCCGGCGGCTTGGCGATGATCTCGAGGCCGGCCTCGAGCGGATCGTCGCTCTCGATCAGGTGCAATGCCGCCTCGCCGCCGCCAAACAGCTCGGTGAAGAGCCGCTTGAAATGGTCGTTGACGGTCTCGAACGAGGCCTGCAGCCGCTCGCGCGCCTCCTTGTTGAGGCTCTGGATGCCCTGGCGCAGCCGCTTGATGGCTTCGACGAGGTCGTCGCGCTCGGTGGTCAGTGCGGTGTGCGAGCCCTCGACATCGGTCAGCTCTTCCTCGGCGCGCAGATTGACGGCGCCGAGCCGCTCGCGGTCGCGGCGCAGCTTCTCCAGGCTGTCCTCGATCTCGTGCAGCGGCGGCAGCTGGGTGTCCGGGCCGATCTCGGCCATCGCGGCGACCGCATTCGGCTCGCATTCGAGCATGTCGTGGATCTCGCGCTCGACGTCGGCGACGCGGCGCTTGGCGCTCTCCAGCCGCTCCTCGGCGCGGGCCGCCGCTTCGCGCGACTTCGACAATGCTTCGAGCGAGGCCTTGGCGGCGCGGTCGGTGTCGCCCATCGCGGTCTCGGCTTCGGCGAGCGCGTCGGCCGCGACCTGGCGCTCTTCCTCGGCGATCGCGAGCTCGTCGATCAGCGCGCTGCGCTTCTCGGCGAAGATCTCCGGCGCGTTGTCGAGCTCGGCGCGCTCGTCCCTCACCTCGGCGATGCGCGCCTCGATGGTGGCGATCTGCGAGCCGGCGCCGCGGATGCGGTTGAACCAGTCGTTGCGCTCGTTGATGATCGCCTGCACGCGGCGGTCGGCGAGCTCGGCCTCGCGCGCCAGCGCCTGTGCCTCGGCGCGGACCTGCGCGGCGGCCCGGCGCTTGGTCTCGATCTCGGCGCGCACGGCGGCCAGCCGGCCGTCGGCTTCGGTGGTCGCCGGCAGCTCCTCGATCGCCTCCAGCGCATTCTGGTGCAATTCGGCGATCTCGGCGCGGTCATGCGCGAGACGCGTGGACGCCTCGACCAGTGCCGACTTGCGCGCCGAATGGCGGTTGATCTCGCGCTCGGCATTGGCATGGCGCTCGCGCGCCGCGTTCACCTCACGCTGCGCGGCGCGCCAGGCTTCGCGCGCGGCGCTCTCGGCCGATGTCGCGGCCTTCACCTCGGCCTCGGCGCTTTCCAGCGCCTGGCGCTTGCCGGCGGCATCGATGCGCGCCTGCTCCAGCTCGGCCTCGATGTCGATCAGGCGGGCGCGCTCGGCGAGGCGGCGGGCGGCGCCGGTCGGCGCATGGGCGGCGGCGATGAA
>NZ_CAFJ01000614.1 GCF_000239795.1 Bradyrhizobium sp. STM 3809
GGCGAGCAGCACCAGCCCCGTCGAGGAATCGAAGCCGTCGAGCTCGACCAGCAGCTGGTTGAGCGTCTGCTCCTTCTCGTCATGGCCGCCGGCGAACGGGCCGATGCCGCGGGCGCGCCCGAGCGCATCGAGCTCGTCGATGAAGATGATCGCCGGCGCCTTGGCGCGCGCCTGCTCGAACAGGTCGCGCACGCGCGCCGCACCGACGCCGACGAACATCTCGACGAACTCCGAGCCCGAGATCGAGAAGAACGGCACACCCGCCTCGCCCGCGACCGCCTTCGCCAGCAGCGTCTTGCCGGTGCCGGGCGGGCCGACCAGCAGCACGCCCTTCGGCATGCGGCCGCCGAGCCGGCCATAGGATTTCGGATCCTTGAGGAAGGCGACGATCTCGCGCAGTTCGTCCTTGGCCTCGTCGACGCCCGCGACGTCGTCGAAGCGCACGCCGGTGTTGGCCTCGACATAGACCTTGGCCTTGCTCTTGCCGATCTGCATCAGGCCGCCGCCGAGCCCGCCGGCGCCGCCCATCATCCGCCGCGACAGCCAGTACCAGACGCCGAAGAACAGCGCGATCGGCATCACCAGCGAGAGGATGTCGCCGAGGATGTTGCTCTCGACGCGGCCGGTGAAGGTCACGTTGGCCTTGGCGAGTTCTTTCGCAAACTCCTGATCGACGCGCGTCGTCGCAAAGCGCGTCTGGCCGCCGGGCAGCGGCTCCTTCAGCGTGCCCTCGAGATAGTTCTCGGAGACGCCGACCTCCTTCACCTTGCCGGCGTTCAGCAGGTCCTGAAACTGGCTGTAGGGAATCACGGCGACCTGGCGATAGCTCGTCCAGGCATTGTGGATCATCATCGCGACGAAGATCGCGACAACAGCGTACCAGAGATTGAAGCGGGTCTGCTTGGTCATGAGTCTCTCAACATGTGATCGGTCGAAAACGAGCGGCCGCAGCTTGCGGGTCGGGCGGCGTCAGCTGCCGGCCTGCCCTGCGGCCCTGGGCACGAACACGGTGACGGCACGCGGCAGCACGGTGAAGCGCGCCGGCGTGAAAGTGACGAGCTCACCATCGGCATTGATCGGTCGCGGCCGGCGGGTACGGATCTCGAACGACGTGTCGCGCGAGGCGCGCACCTCCTCCCACAGGCCATGCCGGCCTTTGCGGAAGTCATAGGCCATCGCCAA
Source organism: Bradyrhizobium sp. STM 3809 (assembly GCF_000239795.1). Taxonomy (GTDB): domain Bacteria; phylum Pseudomonadota; class Alphaproteobacteria; order Rhizobiales; family Xanthobacteraceae; genus Bradyrhizobium. The sequence goes on from NZ_CAFJ01000614.1 coordinate 1,183, forward strand.
GAGCTTCCACACGCGGCCGACCTCGAGCGAATAGAGATCGAGATGGGAGTCGTCGATCTCCGCGCGATGATCGACCGCCATTCCGCCGCCGTAGTAGCGGCCGTTGCCGACCGCGATCTGCAAAGTCTTCACCCGCACCGCGCCCTCCGACGACACGATCATCGCGCGGAACGGACGCGCATTGGTCAGCACCTTGAGTGCGGTGATGGCATAGCCCAGACGGCCGAACCGCCGCTTGGTCTCCTTGGTCAGCTGCCGCGCCAGCTCGGCGGAGAGACCGAGGCTGGCGACGTTGAAGAACGGATGCCCGTTGACGTCTCCGAGATCGATCTCGCGGCGGTGGCCCGCCGTGATGACGTCGGCCGCCGCCTCCATGTCGTCAGGCAGCCCGAGCGTGCGCGCGAGATCATTGGCCGTGCCGGCCGGAATGATGCCGAGCGGCAGGCCGGTCTTCACCAGCGCGGGCGCGGCGGCGTTGAGGCTGCCGTCGCCGCCGGCAATGACCACGGCCTCGGCGTCATGGGCATGCGCCTCGATCCACGGCGCGACCTCGCGCGGACTGTGCGGCGCGGTGATCACCAGGTCATAGCCCGCGGCGCCCAGCCGCGAGACGGCAATGCCGGCCGCCTCCCCGCCGGAGCGGCTGCCGCGATTGATGATCATCAGAAGCCGGCGCGTCGTCACGCTTTGGCGCGGCGGAGGCGCCTTTGCGATCGATATCTGGTCGTCCCCCGCGCTCACACCCTGCTCCCGTACCGAATATACCAGCCGGCCCAGTCCATTTCCCGCCGGTTCCATAGAAAGGTCCGAGCAGGCGTCCGGGTTCCATGGCCGTCGCCCCGGCCTCGCTCCGGCAGCTGTCGGCGTGCGTGATAAGCGACTCCGGAAGGGGAAGGTCCAAGGCAGAAGCCGCCAGCGGCCATCGCTGCAAGCGACGCGTGTGATCGCATCTCATCAAACTCCCAAGAGATCCAGGACCGGCCAGCACCGCTCCGGAGAGCGAAATACCGATGGCGGTCTCGGTCACGAAAGAGAGTCCGACATCATAGTCGCGCGAACATCGTCGCAGACTATCAGAGGGGCCCGGATCTCCGGCTCCCTGGAATTAGTTCGCGCCTGAACGGCTGCAAGGCAGCGGACACTCTGTCGCACCTCCTGCTCGGTCCGCTCGTTCATCTCTCTGAACGGCGGGAGGAGACGATACGGTCTTGAAAACCGCCGGGGCGACACATACGTCCGTCCGCATACCCCTGGTCCGGGCCCCTCTGGTGAAGCAGCCGGTGCTTTCACGATGTCGGACCTGACGACATCATGATCACCGGCTTTGAAAGAGGACCCGTCGTGGACTTCCTGTTCATCGCGTTTGCCGGCAAGCCGATCTGGATGTGGCTCGCCTTCCTTGCAATCGTGCTCGCCCTCCTTGTCTTCGATCTCGGCATTCTCCACCGCAAGACGCGCGAAATCTCGGTGCGCGAGAGCCTGGTGATGAGCGCCGTCTACATCATGCTCGCGCTCGCCTTCGGCGCCTGGGTGTGGTGGCAGCTCGGCGCCGAGGCCGGCACCGCCTATCTGACCGCCTTCACGATCGAGAAGGCCTTGGCGATGGACAACGTCTTCGTCATCGCGATGATCTTCAGCTACTTCGCGATCCCGCGCGCCTATCAGCACCGCGTGCTGTTCTGGGGCATCGTCGGCGTCATCGTGCTGCGCGCGATCATGATCGGCCTGGGTGCTGCGATCGTCGCGCAGGCGAGCTGGGTGCTCTACGTGTTCGCGCTGTTCCTGGTCGCGACCGGCATCAAGATGCTCGTGTTCAAGGACAAGCCGCACGACGTCGGCGCCAATCCAGCGCTGAACTGGATGCGCCGCCGCTTCGACGTGACCGAGCGGCTGCACGAGGAGCGTTTCTTCGTGCGCCAGCCCGATGCGAGCGGCAAGATGACCTGGTTCATGACGCCCCTCTTCCTGGCGCTGATCCTGATCGAATTCGCCGACGTCATCTTCGCCGTCGACTCGGTGCCCGCGATCTTCGCCATCTCGACCGATCCGTTCGTGGTCTACACCTCGAACATCTTCGCGATCCTGGGTCTGCGCGCGCTGTACTTCGCGCTCGCCGCGATGGTCGATCGATTCCAGTATCTGAAGCTGGCGCTGGCCGCGGTGCTGATCTTCATCGGCTCGAAGATCTTCCTCGCCGATCTGCTCGGGCTGGAGAAGTTTCCGCCGGCGCTGTCGCTCGGCATCACCTTCGGTCTGCTCGGCGCGGGCATCGCCTATTCGTTGTGGAAGACGCGGCCTGCGGCCGAGCAGGTGAAGTGAGCAACGGGAGGTGACGGCGTGGCGATGAACGGTGCCGCTTCCAACGATGAGGTCGCATCATCCGGGCCGCGCCGTCACAACGGCCCGATCAGCCGGCGCCTGCTCGCGATCGCGCGCACGGTGCGCTCGGAGGAGCCGTCGGTCGGCGAGTTGTTCGACCGGCTGGAATCGGAGGGCCTCGGCCTCACTCTGCTGCTGCTGACGATTCCGGCACTGATTCCGCTGCCCGGCCCGTTCGGCATGGTGTTCGGCACCTTCGTCGCGCTGGTCGCGCTGCAGATCCTGTTTGGCGCCGAGCGGCTGTGGTTGCCCGAGGCCGTGCGCCGCCGGCCGGTGCCGCAGCGTCTGCTGCGCAAGGTCATCCGCGCCGGCCTCGACTGGGCCGGCTATGCCGAGCGCGGCCTGCGCGAGGACAGGCTGGTCTGGCTGACCGGCCGCACCGCGCGGATGTTGCTGGCGCTGCCGCTGCTGCTGATGGCCATCACGATCATTCTTCCGATTCCCATGGGCAACGTGATGCCGGCACTGGCGCTGATCGCGGCCGCGATCGGCTTCATGGCCGGCGATGGTCTTGCGGTGCTGCTCTCGATCCTGATCGCCGCTGCCGCCGTCGTCTGGACGGCGGTGCTGCTCTACACGGGCGCAGCGGCGGCGGACTATGCCGCCACGCTGCTGGCGCGCCTCGCCGTCGAGCTGCGCGCGATGCTGGAGAGCGTCGGCGTCGATCTCGGATTTGCTGCCGGCGTGTCGACTGTATTTGCGATCGCAACGGGCGCCATCGCGCTGGCGTTCTGGCTGCAGACGTTCCGCCACCGGCGTCACGGGCGCGGCTCGTTCAACGCGTTGCAGGATCCGCGGGAGCGCTCACGCGCGATGGCGAGCCGCGGCCGCGGCCTCGTCATGGCGGCGAGCCTGGCGACGGCGGCGGCGGCGATCCTCGTCGCAACGCGGCTGATGCTGACAGGCTGGATCTGAGGTTCCATCGATCGGACATATCTTGGTGAGCGGATGTCGGCCGCAGCGCCCGGCGCTTGTCATTGAACTCGCAACAAAAAATGCGAGAGGTGAGGTCCGTGCGCGCCCGCTGGGGCGGAGATCTGCAAGAATTGCCACTGTTCCCCGGGGCGGGCTGCGGTTATACGAGAGATGACTGTCATCAAACGGTTACAGAATCGACCAATGCCCGATTCGAACGCCACGGCGTCGATCCACGGCAGCGACCGTGCACTCAGCACGCCCGACGCTGATAACGCTGCGAACAGCGATCGAAGCCGGGCCGCCGATCTCCCGCAGCAGCCCGCTCAGATCACGACGACGTCGGCCGAGGGCGCCGGAGAGACCGAGGTCGGCACACCAGTGCTTCCCGATCCCGGGTCCGGCACCGGCCACGAGATCGAACTCAAGCTCGTCGTCGATCCCGCGCAGCTCGCCGGCTTCAACGCCGCGCCGATCGTCGTCACCCATGCGCGCAACAAGGGTACGCGCAAGCATCTCAAATCGATCTACTACGATACGCCCAAGCAGACGCTGTGGAAGAACGGCTTCACCCTGCGGGTGCGCCAGACCGGCGCGCGTTTCGTGCAGACGGTAAAGGCGCAACACAGCGACGATCCGCTCAAGCGCGGCGAATGGGAAGCCAGCGTCACCTCGATGGAGCCGGATCTGTCGCTCGCCGCTGCGCTGCTGCCCGACGAGCTGCGCGACATTCTGACGAAAGCGCCGCTGCAGCCGGTGTTCACGGCCGACGTGCATCGCCACGCGCGCCTGCTCGACCTGCCCGGCGCGGTCATCGAGTTCGCGCTCGACAGCGGTGTGATCAGGGCCGGCGAGCGCAGCGAGCCCGTCAGCGAGATCGAGCTGGAGCTGAAGAGCGGCAGTCCGGCGGCGATCTACGAGATCGCGCAGCGGCTCGCCGAGCATGGCGACGTCAAGCCGTCGATCCGCAGCAAATCGGCGCGCGGTTTCGATCTGGCCGCCGGGCGTCCGCCCGGCGCCGAGAAGCCGCGGCGGCCGGGCTTCGAGCCGGCCGTGTCGCTCGACGAGACCTTTGCCATCGTGCTGCGCGGCAGCCTGCATCATCTGCTGCAGGCCCTGCCGGCCGCCGAGGACGGACGCGATCCGGAAGGAGTGCATCAGTTGCGCGTCGCGCTGCGCCGCCTGCGCGCCGCGCTGCACATCATGCGGCCGCTCGGCACCTCGGCTGCGCTCAACGGTCTCGAGGCCGACGCGCGATGGCTGGCGCAGAATCTCTCGGCGGCGCGTGATCTCGACGTGTTCCTCACCCAGACGCTGCCCGAGATCGCGGAGGCCTGCGCTGACGTCGCGGGATTCGACACGCTGCGGACGCTGGCGGAGCGGCAGCGCGACCTCGCCTATCGCAAGCTGCGCGTCGCGCTCGCCGATCGCCGCTGCACCGCGTTCGTGCTCGGACTGGGCGCCTGGACTGCATCGCGCGGCTGGCGCAACGAGGTGTCGCCGGACGAGCTCGGCCGCCTCGCCGGGCCCGCGATCGATTTTGCCGGACATGTCCTGTCGGAGCGGCATCAGAAGGTGCTCAGGCGCGGCCGCCATTTCAAGAGGCTGCCGGCCGAGCGCCGCCACCGGCTGCGGCTCGCGCTGAAGAAGCTGCGCTACAGCATCGACTTCCTGCTGCCGCTTTACGGCCCGAGCAAGCCGGCGAGGAAATATGCGAGGTCACTCGCCGAGCTGCAGGAGCAACTCGGCCACTACAACGACATGGCCGTGACCGCCGGCGTCATCGCGACGCTCGGAACCACCTCGACGGACGCGGCGATCGCCGCCGCCGCGATCACCGGCTGGCACGCGCATGCGATGGCCGGCGTCGAGGATCCGCTGCGCGACGCCTGGCGCGCCTTCACGAAGACGCCGACACCCTGGCAACCCGAGGAGGCGTGACGCGTTGTTCGATGCGGTCGTCGATGCGTCGCATTGATCTGGTTCAAAACGCGCCGTCGCCATGTGTGCCAGAGTGAAGCCATGAAGATATCCAGCCTGACGTGCCCTCATTGTCACGCCGCCTACGAGATCGCGGAGTCGACCTCCGCCGTAGGCGCTCCCGGCCGGGCCGATTGCGGCATCTGCGGCACGCCGCTCGCCGCATGGAGCGAGCCGAAGCTGCGGGCGTTCCGCCTGGTGGTGCCGCCCGAGCACAAATACCCTCGGGTGCCGGCCCCTGCCCCGCTCGCCTGAACGCGTTCCGGAATCCGGGACGACCGGCACTCCGCCGAGGCGGCCGCGCATGGCGCCATGCCGGCCGCAACTTGCCTCGCTTTTTTGACCGGGTCATAGTCCGCCATCGCGCGGCGTCGCCGGCCGATCCGGCCGCACGAAGCAGTGTCCCGATCCACCTCAGCGAGTCATCCCCTCCTCATGCCCATCATCAACAGCATTGCCGCCCTGTCCGACGAAATGGCGGCCTGGCGCCATGACTTCCACGAACATCCCGAGCTGCTCTACGAGGTGCACCGCACCGCCGGCATCGTCGCCGACAAGCTGCGCGCCTTCGGCTGCGACGAGGTCGTGACCGGCATCGGCCGCACCGGCGTGGTCGGCGTCATCCGTGGCCGCAACTCGGCCTCGGGCAAGACCATCGGCCTGCGCGCCGACATGGACGCGCTGCCGATCGAGGAGACCTCGGGCGTGCCCTACGCCTCCAAGACGCCGGGCTT
>NZ_CAFJ01000613.1 GCF_000239795.1 Bradyrhizobium sp. STM 3809
CAGGGTGTGGGCCAGACAGGCAACACGGGTTGGTTTGGGGCGCATGGCGCGGTCTAATGGCCTAGCTTGAACTGTACTCTGCAAAGCAAAAATCTATCAGAAATGCAAACAAAAGTTGTGCGCGGACGGAAGGCGATCGAATCTGAGTGAAACCTCAGATCGTGCTCTTGACCCGAGCAGTTTTCGCTTCGGCTCAAGAGGGGCGAGTGTCAGGGTCTATTTAATAGACCACCACCAATAATCGTAGTCATCGCGTATCTCAACAGCTCGCAGCCTGATCTCGTGGATCATTCCAGCGCACAAACATAGTGCGCCGATGCTCAAAAAACCAATCTGGATCGATGATGGCATGCGCGGGGTATCCGAAAAGTGGCAAGTCTGTCGTGAATTACGAGTTTACTTATATCCAATTTGGAAGTGAGTGGTGATGGTCAAGATCGATTGCATAATGAAAGCGAATTCTGCAAGGTGGATCAAGGAGGCCCTTCTCTGACTGCGTCTCAGCCGCCCGTCGCCTCGTCGCCGCCAAGCCACGCTATCAAGCAGTGGCCCGGCGCACCGGCGTTCCCTGGCCCATCATTGCCGTGATCCACGAGCGGGAATCGTCGCAGAACTGGTCCCGCTCACTGGCGCAGGGGGACCCGTGGGATCGGGTGTCGGTCCATGTTCCGGCCGGGCGCGGGCCCTTCGAATCGTGGGAGGATGCCGCGGTCGATGCACTCGCCAATTGCCCGCCCTATGCGGCGCGATGGCGGGACTGGTCGATCGGCGGCGCCTTGACGCTGCTCGAGCAGTATAACGGGCTCGGCTATGCCCGGCGTGGGGTGCCGTCGCCCTATCTATGGGCCGGGACCGACCAGTACCGCGCGGGAAAATATGTCCGTGACGGAGTCTACGATCCCCAGGCGGTCGACCGGCAGCCAGGTTGTGCCGGCCTGCTCAAGGCTATGATGGAGATCGACCCGACGATCAGCTTGGGCCGCGGGTTGCAGGAGTCCATGCCGCCGCCCCTCGCGGGGGCGTCGCCCCCCATCCAGGCGTCGATCAGGCATCCAGCAAAGGGCTCCATTGGAGCCCTTTTTGCTGCCCTGGTGGCGCGTGTTCTCGGCCGTCGCTGAGGCGTCCCGAGCAGGGCTCTCGGGAGCTCCTGCGACCGAGCGTCGCTGATCGATGGCACGAACGAATCAACCTGGGCGTCAGGCGCGGCATAGCTCGCGCAGTCGCGCCGCTCGTCTTCACATCTCATGGAAAGGCTTGGTCATGTGGACAAGAGTCAAGGCCGCGTGTCGGCATTCGCTGACGATCGCGTGGGGCTATGTGCTGGCGTTCGTCGGCTTCCTGCTGTCGATCCTCG
>NZ_CAFJ01000612.1 GCF_000239795.1 Bradyrhizobium sp. STM 3809
CCGGGACGACGGCGGAGTGTTTGGCGGCGCGTTTGCCCGATGCGGGCGGTCGACTACATCCCCTGCAGCACGAAGCGGCGGTCGAGCTTCTGCACCGGGCGGGCGTTCATCGGGTAGAGCTTGGCGAATTTCGCGACGTCGGCTTCCGCCACCTGGATCGGGTCGCTCAGCAGCAGCCACTCGACGACCTCGGAGCAGGGCGGCGTCGTCAGCGAGCCGGCATAGCGATAATAGGAGCGGCGGTTCGGCAGCATCATGTTGGGATTGATGCGCGGATCGGCCTTCACCGCCGGGCCTTCCTTGTCCGGCATCGTCGCCACGATCTGGGCGAAGGCGGGATTGGGCCGGCCGGTGGTCATGAGCACGCCGAGCACGGCGAGGCTGCCGGAGGCGGCGCGGTGCACGAAATGCGCCTCCATCGGAAAGTTCTTGCCGCCGATCTGGTGCTCGCTCGGCCGGTGGAAGTGCACCTGCAGCAGCTTGTAGTTGGTCTCGCCGAGCTTGAGCGTGCCGCTGCCGTCGGCGAAGTTGAGCTGGATGGTGTGGCCGTTGTTGACGATGGTATCGGCGGTCTTGGCCCAGGACAGCTTGAAGTCCGGCAGCCGGGTCTTCATGGCGTTCTCGATGTCGATCGGCGATTGCTGGTTGCCGATGCTGCACACCTTGTTGGCGGCGTCGAGGTCGCCCCACTTGGCCGGCCCGGTCGCGCCCTCGTAGCTCCAATGCGGTGCGCCTTCGGCGGCGAAGCCCGGCGTGGCGCAGACGGGGCAGAGGGCGAGGCCCGCAAGGGCCTTCAAGACGTGGCGGCGGTCCATGGCAATCTCCAAATCTCGACAATGGGGCATGCAATCGTGCGGCGCGTCAGCGGCCCGGGAGCGCGAGCGATTCGCGGGAACCAAGAAAACCCCATTCTGGTTAATCCTTGCTGAGGAACCCGCTGCATCCAGCGACATCCGTCATGGCACGGATGCAACTGCGGCGGGCGGCTGGTGCCCGCGTCGGGCAGACGAGGCTTGAGTTCGCCTGATCCTGCCGATACGGTCGGCTGCATCCCGAAAACGTCAGCAAACTCAAGCTCGAGCCAGGACCGCGCGAACGTGCCCAAAATCTACAAAATCTGCTCGGCTTCGGCATGGCGCGAGGCGGAGCGGCAGGGCGTCTATCGCGGCAGCGCCGACGATCTGCGCGACGGCTTCATCCATTTCTCGACCGCCTCCCAGGTCAGCGAGACCGCGCGCAAGCACTTCTTCGGGCAGAATGCGCTGTTCCTGGTCGAGGTCGAGGCGGATGCACTCGGGCCGGGCCTGCGCTGGGAGCGGTCACGCAATGACGAGCTGTTCCCTCACCTTTATGGCGAACTCGATGTCGGCGCCGTCACCGCCGTTCACCAGATGCACAGCCGCGCCGATGGCGGCCACGACATTCCGGACCTCACGCCGTGATCCGCGCCTTCGACCAGCTCTCGCTGCCGCTGCTCCGCTGGCTCGATGCCGAGGATGCGCACCGGCTCGCCATCCAGGGCCTGAAGCTGTTGCCGGCGATCAAGCCGCGGCCTGACGACGCCAAGCTCGCGGTGCGGGCCTTCGGGCTCAACTTCCCGAACCCGGTCGGCATGGCCGCCGGCTTCGACAAGAACGCCGAGGTGCCGGACGCGCTGCTGCGGCTCGGCTTCGGCTTCGTCGAGATCGGCTCCGTCACGCCGCGTCCGCAGAGCGGCAATCCGCGGCCGCGGCTGTTCCGCCTGGAGCGCGACGAGGCCGTCATCAACCGCATGGGCTTCAACAATGACGGCGCCGAGATCGTGCTGCGCCGGCTCGCCGGCCGCGCCAACCAGGGCGGCATCGTCGGCGTCAATGTCGGGGCCAACAAGGATTCCGCCGACCGCGTCGCCGACTACGTCCGGCTGATCGAGACCTTCGCGCCGGTCGCGAGCTACTTCACCGTCAACATCTCCTCGCCGAACACGCCCGGCCTGCGCAATCTGCAGCAGGCCTCGCAGCTCGACGAACTGCTGTCGAAGGTGCTGGAGGCGCGCGACCGCGTCCGCCGCAAGGCCGGCGATACCCCGGTGCTGCTCAAAATCGCGCCCGATCTCAGCCTCGCCGAGCTCGACGACGTCGTCCATGTCGCGCGCTCGCGCGGCGTCGACGGCATGATCGTGTCGAACACCACGCTGGCGCGGCCCAACTCGTTGCGTGAGCAGCTGCGCGCCAAGGAGCAGGGCGGTCTCTCGGGCCGGCCGCTGTTCCGGCTGTCGACCCGCATGGTCGCCGAGACCTTCGTCCGCGTCGAGGGCGCCTTCCCGCTGATCGGCGTCGGCGGCATCGACACCGGCGGCGCCGCGCTGACCAAGATCCGCGCTGGCGCCAGCCTCATTCAGCTGTACTCCTCGCTGGTCTACAAAGGCCTCGGCCTGGTCGAGAGCATCAAGGCCGATTTGACCTCGACCCTGCTGCGCACGGGGCGCGAGTCGCTGTCGGAGATCGTCGGCGCCGATGCGGCCACGATCACGGCGGAGGACTGGCCGGTTTGATTTGGGCGGGCTGCATCTTCTGCAAAGGAATGTAGGGTGGGCAAAGCGAAGCGTGCCCACCATTTGCGGAAAGACGGTGGGCACGCTGCGCTTTGCCCACCCTACGCACGCTGCTGTCATCCCCGCGCAGGCGGGGATCCAGTCCGCCGCGGCGGCTTTCGTTGAACCGTGACGACACGGCGCACTGGATCATCCGCTTGCGCGGATGATGACAGCTTACCTTGTCGGCCGAGCCGGGCCGGTCCCGAACGACGTCCTCAGCAGCGCCGGATAGCGCGCGGCCTGCAGTGCGCCGCGTGAGGCGTAGAAGGCGAGCAGGCCGAACCACAGCGCGGTGTTGCCGAGCGAGCGCAGCGCGAGCCAGGTCAGGAAGAAGGCGGCCAGCGAGGCGATCATCAGGTTGCGCATGTCGCGGGCCCAGGTGGCGCCGATATAGATGCCGTCGAAGGCGAAGGCGAACACCGCCGGCAGCGGCGAGACGATGACGAAGACGAGAAAGTCGCGCGCGGCAAGCCGCACGGCGGCCGACGCCGTCATCAGGTCGATCAGCGCGGGGCCGGCCACCGCAAGCCCGATCGCCACCGCGAGCGCAAAGCCGAAGCCCCAGGCCAGGATCAACTGCGTGGCGCCCTTGAAGGCCTTGCGGTCGCGCGCGCCAACGGCGAAGCCGCAGAGCTGTTCGGCGGCATTGGCGAAGCCGTCGAGGAAGAAGGCGCTGACGAGCAGGAAATTGTTGAGCACGGCATTGGCGGCCAGCGTCACGTCGCCGGCGCGCGCGCCCTGCGCGCTGAAGAACAGATATACGGCGATCAGCGCCGATGTCCGGATCATGATGTCGCGGTTGACGGCGAGAACCTGCAGCAACTGCTCGCGGTCGAGCAGTTGCCGCCACGATTCCACCAGCCGGCCGGGGAGGTAGTGCCGGGCGACGGCGAAGCCGATCGCGACGCCGCTGGCCTCGGCGATCACGGCGGCGATCGCCGCGCCGTTGACGCCGAAGCCGAGCAGCGACACCAGCAGCAGCGTCGCGGTCATGTTGATGAGGTTGATCGTGATCTGCACGCCGAGCGCCAGCCGTGCCCAGGCCTGGCCGACCAGCCAGCCGAGAGACACGTAGTTGGCGAGCGCGAACGGCGCGGACCAGATGCGGATCAGGAAGTAGCTGCGCCCGGCGCTGATGACGGCGTCGGAGCCGCCCATCGCGGCGAACAGGCTGTCGGCCAGCGGCCGCTGCAGGGCGATCAGGACGCCGCCGACCAGCGCGGCGACCAGCAGCCCGCGCATCAGGGTCACGCGGATGCCGCTGGTGTCCCCGGCGCCGAGCGACTGCGCCGTGAAGGCGAGCGTGCTCATGCGCAGGAAGCCGAACAGCCAGAACGTGCAGTCGAAGATCACCGAGGCCATGGCGACGCCGCCGAGCTGACTTGCCTCGCCGAGGCGGCCGATCGCGGTGGTCGCGACGACGCCGATCAGCGGGGTGGTGATATTGGCGAGCATCGCCGGGCCGGCGATGGCGAACACCCGCGCGCTGGTGACGTCGGACCTGTTGACTGTCGGTGAATGCAACGGAAAGCTCGCCTGGCGCCGGCTCGTCCGGCACCGCCATGCTTATCGCGCTTCGCGCCCGCGAGCCAGTTGAGGGGCGCGGCTGCGCCCCTCCGGTGACTGGAATCGATCTATCGCCCGCGCGGTGCGAACAGCCGTGACAGGAACCAGACCGGGATCACGATGACAGCACCGAGCAGGAAGTAGCGCCACAGCCAGTTGAAGGCATCGAAGCCGAGCTCGTAGAGACGGATGAACAACAGCCGGATGCTGTGCAGGATGTTCAGCGGATCGAAACCGATCGCCGACAGCACCACGCCGACCAGGATGGACAGCAGGATCAGCCGGAACGCCACCGCCACCGGCGAGCCGCCGAGAAAGCGATACAGGCCATCCGAGCTGCGGGCGCGGGCCGGATAGTCCCGGATGTCGTTCGACATGTCATGGTCTCCAAGGCAGGTGCGAAGGCTAGCGCGAAGGCCGGTGCACCGGCGGATTCGTGCGGGGGATTATAGAGCACGGCAGGGCAGGTGGGGAACCGGCCTCATGGCCGCAAGCGGGTTACTGGCATTTAATGTTCCGGCGTTGCCGATGCTTTGCCGTGTGTGGGCTCCACGCACCGCCGTCATGGCCGGGCTTGACCCGGCCATCCATCTTTGCCGAGGCGATGGATGCCCGGGTCAAGCCCGGGCATGACGAGTATCTTCGTGGTCAATCTTGCGCGCCGCAAATTCAAGCGGCAGGGTTCCCGCCTCGCTTTTCAGCATGCGTTCCAGCGTCTCCAGCCGGTCGGCGTCGCGCGGCGGCTTGTCCCAGCGCAGGCGGTTGATGCGCGGGAAGCGCATGGCGACGCCGGATTTGTGGCGGGGCGATTTCTGCAGGCCCTCGAAAGCGACCTCCAGCACCAGGCCCTGCTCGGGCTCGTGCACGACGTGGCGGACGGGACCGAACTTCTCCGTGGTGTTGCGGCGGACGAAGCGGTCGATCTGCAAGAGCTCCTCGTCGGTGAAGCCGAAATAGGCCTTGCCGACCGGCACCAGCTGATCGCCTCCCTCGGCGGATGTCCAGACACCGAACGTGTAGTCGGAGTAATAGGACGAGCGCTTGCCGTGGCCGCGCTGCGCGTACATCAGCACGGCGTCGATGATATGAGGATCGTGCTTCCACTTCCACCACTGACCCTTCGGCCGGCCTGGCAGATACAGCGCATCGCGCCGCTTCAGCATCACCCCTTCGACCGCCTCGGCGTCGTCACCAGCGCCCGCCGAGGCCGGATCGGCGCGCGCGGCCTTCAGCTCGTCCCAGCTCGCAAAGGCGATGGTCGGCGACAAATCGACACGCGGCTCGTCGAGGCGCTTGATGAAGCCTTCCAGCCTCTCGCGCCGCTGTTCGAATGGCAGCTCGCGCAGATCATGGTCCTCGTCGCCGAGCAGGTCGTAGGCGCGCAGATGGATCGGGTACTCCTTCATCAGTTTCGGCGACACCGTCTTACGGTTCAGCCGCTGCTGCAGCACGTTGAAGCTCTGCACGCGCCTGTCTCGCACCACCAGCAGTTCGCCGTCGAGCGCGCCCGGCAGATGCAGCGAGGGCAAGAGATCAGGGAAGCTTGCGGTGATGTCCTCGCCGCTGCGCGAATACAGCCGCGTCACGATGCGGCCATCGGCCTCGCGGCCGCTGACCGCCTGGACGCGGATGCCGTCCCATTTCCATTCGGCGATGTAGTCGGCCGCCGCCATGTTGGCGAAGTCGCCGTCCTCGACGGCGTGCGCCAGCATGACGGGGCGGAACGGGGCGGGATCACGATTGACGGGCTTGTCGCCGCGGCCTTCGAGCCAGGCGAACAGGTCGAGATAGGGCGGCGCGAGGCCCGGCCAGATCAGCTCGACCTCGTGCGGATCCTTCTCGCCGAGCGCGGCGGCGGCGGTCTTGGCGAGGCGGGCGGAAATGCCGATGCGAAGTGCGCCGGTGACCAGCTTCAGCAGCGCCCAGCGCCCGGTCTCGTCCAGTTCGTCCAGCCAGCGCGCGAGCTGCTTCGGCATCTCGGTCTTGCCGAGCGTGCGCAGCGTGGTGACGACCTCGGTGAGCGTCGGCGGCGGCGGGTTGTTGTGGCCTGGCGGGAGCCGGGTCGAAAGAGCACCCGTGTGGCATCCCCCTCCCTGACCCTCCCCCACAAGAGGGGAGGGAACGGTGAGAGCAGTGGTTGGTGAGGCGGGATCTCCGGGTGAGCCCATGGTGGATGCTTGGGTGGGTGCAAGCGCCACGCTCAACTGCGCTCCCTCCCCCCTTGTGGGGGAGGACTGGGGAAGGGGGTGCCCGGAAACGCGCTGCTGCTGAGACCCGCTCTTCGGCCACATCAGCGCGACGGTCTCGGAGAGGTCGCCGACATAATCATACGACAACGCGAACAGCACCGGATCGGTGCGCGCGGCGATGAGGTCGCGGATCAGCGCCGGCTTGGCGTGCTTGAACGACAGCGCGCCGGTCAGCGCGGCCAGCGCGTAGCCGCGGTCCGGATCCTCGACCTCGCGGAAATACGAGGTCAGCAGGCGCAGCTTGTTGTTGCGGCCGGGCTCATAGGCGAGACGGTCGAGCAGCTCGGCGAAGCGGTTCATGCCTCGGTCTCCTCCGCAGGCGCCACCTCGCTCTCCTCCTCATCGCCATAGCCGACGAGATCGAGCGGCCGCGCCGCGAGGCCCTTGCTCCGGCACCAATGCACCAGCGCGTCCTCCTGGCCGTGCGTCACCCAGACCTCGCCGGCACCGGTGGCCGCGATGGTCGCGGTCAGGCCATCCCAGTCGGCATGATCCGAGATCACCAGCGGCAGCTCGACGCCGCGCTGCCTGGCGCGGGCGCGCACCCGCATCCAGCCCGAGGCGAAGGCGGTGACGGGATCCGGGAAGCGCCGCGTCCACAGATCGGAGGTCGCGCTGGGCGGCGCGAGCGTGATGGTGCCCGCGAGCTCGGCCTTCTTGACGCCCTTCACCGGCCTGAGCTCGCCGAGCGGGATGCCCTTGTCCTGGTAGTAGCGCGTGATCCTCTCCATCGCGCCATGCAGGTAGATCGGCGCGTCGTATCCGGCCTCGCGGATCAGCGCGATCACGCGCTGCGCCTTGCCCAGGGAATAGGCGCCGACGAGATGCGCGCGGTCGGGAAACAGCGCCACCGAAGTCAGCAGCTTGTTCACTTCAAGCGCCGTATCGCCGTGCCGGAAGACGGGAAGGCCAAACGTCGCCTCGGTGATGAAGACGTCGCATTGCACCAGCTCGAACGGCGCACAGGTCGGATCGCGCGCATCCTTGTAGTCGCCCGAGGCGACGATGCAGGTGCCGCCCGAGGACACCTTGATCTGCGCCGAGCCGAGTACGTGGCCGGCCGGGTGAAAGCTGACGGTGACGTCGCCGAGCCGGACCTCCTCGCCATAGCGGATCGCCTGCGTGCTGCCGGCAAAATTCTCGCCATAGCGCAGCCGCATGATGTCGAGCGTTTCCTGCGTCGCCAGCACCGCGCCATGGCCGGCCCGGGCATGATCGGAATGGCCATGCGTGATCAGCGCCCGCTCGACCGGGCGTACGGGATCGATGTGGAAGCCGCCGGCCTTGCAGCACAGGCCGGAGGGAACGGGCAGCAGGATGTCTTGCGGACGCATGGTGGTCATATAGGGCTCGCGTTGGAAAATTCAGCCGGTCCCACCCTGCGCTGGTCATGCGCGGGCTTGACCCGCGCATCCATCATTTGGAATGACTCGTTCGATGATGGATGGCCGGGGCAAGCCCGGCCATGACGCTCCCCCTGGTTCCCCGATGCCCCACCGCTTCTTCCTGTCCTCCGGCGACCTGATCGCCGACCGCCGCTACGAGTTCGCCCGCGATCTGCAATTGAAGGGCAACCTCGCCGCAGCGGCCGAGGTGATGGAGCAGGCCATCGAGGTCGCGCCCAACTTCGCCTCTGCCTGGTTCGAGCTCGGCCAGATCAGGATCACGCTGGGTGAGACCGACAAGGCGATCGCCGCGTTCCAGAACGCGCGGGCCGCCGATCCGGATGACCGCCATGGCGCCGGCGTGCGGCTGATGCAGCTCGGCGCCGCGCCGCTGTCGGACATGCCCAAGGCCTATGTGCAGTCGCTGTTCGACCAATATGCGCCGCGCTTCGAGGCCGAACTGATCGAGCGGCTCAACTACCGGGCGCCGAACATCCTGTTCAAGGCCGTGCTCGCGGTGCGCGCCGCGGAGAGGAAGCCGGCCTACTTCAAGCGCGCCATCGATCTCGGCTGCGGCACGGGCCTCGGCGCCGCGGCCTTTGCCAAGAACGTCGACAGCTTCATCGGCATCGATCTCTCCGCCGGCATGATCGCGGAGGCGCGCGCCACCGGGCTCTATGCCGCGCTCGAGGTCGACGACATGACGGCCGGCCTGCAGCGGCAGCCGGACGCCTCGGCCGATCTCGTGCTCGCTGCCGACGCCATGGTCTATGTCGGCGATCTCGCGCCGGTGCTCGCGGAGTCCCGCCGCGTCCTGATGCCGGGCGGCCTTCTGACCTTTACCGTCGAGACCCATGAGGGGGACGGCGTGATCATGGGCAAGGGGCTGCGCTATGCCCATGGTGCGGAATATGTCCGCGGTGCCATCACGTCGACGGGATTGCAGCTCAGGCATCTCGAACCGGCCTCGCCGCGCACCGAGGAGCAGCAGCCGGTGCGCGGACTTGCGGTGGTCGCCGCCCGGACTTGAGTCTACACGCTATTGAATGCGCTGCACGCAGCGTTGAATGCGGCAACTTCGCTCTTGCCGCGGCTCTCCCGATGCCAAAAAATGCAGGCCATCTAGGGAGAGACAACCAATGAAAAAGACTCTGACCCGGCGTGATTTCTGCGCCACCGCGCTTGCGACCATCGGTGCTTCGACGATCGCCTCGCCGTATGTCTGGGCGGCCGAGAAGAAATACGACGCCGGCGCCAGCGACACCGAGATCAAGCTCGGCCAGACCGTGCCGCATTCCGGTCCCGGCTCGCTGTATGGCGTGCTCGGCCGTGTCGGCGAGGCGTATTTCCAGATGCTCAACGAGCAGGGCGGCATCAACGGCCGCAAGGTCAAGTTCTTCACCATGGACGACGCCTACAGCGCGCCGAAATGCGTCGAGGCGACGCGGCGCCTGGTCGAGCAGGAGGAGGTGCTGGCGCTGTATGGTTCGCTCGGCACCGCGCCGCAGACCGCCGTGCACAAATACCTCAACTCCAAGGGCGTGCCGCAGCTGCTGCTCAACACCGGCGCCTCGAAGTGGAACGATCCCAAGAACTACAAATGGACCATGGCCGGCCTGCCGCTGTATCCGACGGAGGCGCGCATCCTCGCCAAGCACGTGCTGAGCGTGAAGCCGGAAGCCAAGATCGGCATCCTCTACCAGAACGACGATTTCGGCCGCGACTTCTTAGGCCCCTTCAAGAAGGTGCTGGCCGATGCCGGCGGCAAGGCCCAGGTGATCATGGAGCAGACCTATGATCTCACCGAGCCGACCGTCGATTCGCAGCTGATCAATCTGTCGAAGTCCGGCGCCGACGTGTTCTACAACATCACCACCGGCAAGGCGACGTCGCAGTCGATCCGGAAAGTCGCCGAGCTCGGCTGGAAGCCGCTGCAGCTATTGTCGGCGGGCTCCACCGGCCGCTCGATCCTGTCGGCCGCGGGACTCGAGAACGCCAAGGACATCGTCGCCATCCGCTATTCCAAGGATGCCGGCGTGCCGCAGTGGAAGGACGATCCCGATGTGAAGGGCTTCGAGGCGCTGCGGGCGAAATACCTGCCCTCGATCGATCCCGACAACACCATCGCCTATGCCGGCTACGGCCAGGCGGTGTCGATGGGCGAGATCCTGCGCCGCTGCGGCGACAACCTGACCCGCGAGAACGTGCTCAAGCACGCCACGACGCTGGCCGGCTTCCATTCGCCCTTCTTCCTCGACGGCGTCAATTTCGCCTACACGCCCGACGACTACACGCCGATGAAGACGCTCTACATCTCGATCTTCGACGGCAAGGACTGGAGCATCTCGGAAAAGCCGATGACGGAGTAGGGCGCGGCATCCTCTGCTGTCGTCCCGGCCTTGAGCCGGGACCCATAACCACCGGCTTCCGTGGGACGATGACTGGCAGTTGCGCCTTACCGATGGACTGCGCGGTATGGGTCCCGGCTTTCGCCGGGACGACGGCGGAGGACCAGGCAGCCGTCCCGCCCTCGACGAACCGCGCCGGACTGCCTACCTTCCCCCGGTGCCGCCCCGCGTCCGACCAGTCCCGCCTGACGACAGCCCCGCGCTGCCCGACCATTTCATCCGATGGTTCGCGGCGCGCGGCTGGACGCCGCGCGCGCATCAGCTGGCGTTGCTGGACAAGGCCCGTGCGCAGCGCTCCGCGCTGCTGATCGCGCCGACCGGCGCCGGCAAGACGCTGGCCGGGTTCCTGCCGACGCTGGTCGAGCTCGGGGAGAAAACCACAGCCCGATCCGTCGCCCGCCCCGCCGGCCTGCACACGCTCTACATCTCGCCCTTGAAGGCGCTCGCGGTCGACATCGCGCGCAACCTCGACGCGCCGATCTCCGAGATGGAGCTGCCGATCAAGGTCGAGACCCGCACCGGCGATACGCCGGCCTCGCGCAAGCAGCGGCAGCGGCGCTATCCGCCGGACGTCCTGCTGACGACGCCCGAGCAGCTGGCGCTGCTGCTGTCATCCGCCGACGCGCCATTCCTGTTCTCCTCGCTGAAGCGCGTCGTGCTCGACGAGCTGCATGCGCTGGTCACCTCCAAGCGCGGCGATCTCTTGTCGCTCGCGCTGGCGCGGCTGTGGCGGCTCGCGCCGGACATGCGCATGATCGGCCTGTCGGCGACGGTGGCCGAGCCGGAACAACTGGCGCGCTTCCTGATGCCGCAGCCGCAGGGCGCCGTGGCCGCGGCTGACATCGTCGTCGCCGGCGGCGCGGCGCAGCCGGTCGTCGAGATGCTCGACACCCGCGAGCGGCTGCCCTGGGCCGGCCACACCGCGCGCCACGCGCTTGGTGAAATGTACGATCTGATCAAGGCCAACAAGACCACGCTGGTGTTCGTCAACACCCGCAGCCAGGCCGAGATGCTGTTCCAGGATTTCTGGCGCATCAACGACGACAATCTCGCCATCGCCCTGCACCACGGTTCGCTCGACGTCGCGCAGCGCCGCAAGGTCGAGGACGCGATGGCCGCCGGCCGATTGCGCGGCGTGGTCTGCACCTCGTCGCTCGATCTCGGCGTCGACTGGGGCGATGTCGATCTCGTCATCAATGTCGGCGCGCCAAAAGGCTGCTCGCGGCTGATGCAGCGCATCGGTCGCGCCAATCACCGCCTCGATGAAGCCTCACGCGCGGTGCTGGTGCCGGCGAACCGCTTCGAGGTGCTGGAATGCTCGGTCGCGATCGACGCCATCGCCGACAATGCGCAGGACACGCCGCCCTTGCGCACCGGCGCGCTCGACGTGCTGGCGCAGCACGTGCTCGGCTGCGCCTGCGGCGAGCCGTTCGTCAGCGACGAGCTCTACGCCGAGGTGATCACCGCTGCGCCCTATGCGCAGCTGTCGCGCGCCGATTTCGACGATGTCGTCGACTTCGTCGCGTCGGGCGGCTACGCGCTGAAAACCTATGAGCGCTTCGCCCGGATCAAGCAGGATGCGAAAGGCGCCTGGCGCGTCGCCAACCCAAAGGTGCGGCAGACCTACCGCCTGAATGTCGGCACCATCGTCGAGGAGGCGATGCTGAAGGTGCGGCTGGTGCGCTCGCGCGGCGGGGGCAAGGGCACGACCGGCGCGATCGCGCGCGGCGGCCGGCTGCTCGGCGAGATCGAGGAGTACTTCATCGAGGGTCTCACGCCCGGCGACACGTTCGTGTTCGGCGGCGAGATCGTGCGCTACGAGACGCTGGCCGAGGACCAGGTCTATGTGTCGCGTGCCAACGACGCCGATCCCAAGGTGCCGTCCTACATGGGCGGCAAGTTCCCGCTGTCGACCTATCTCGCCGAGCGCGTGCGCGGCCTGCTCGACGATCACCGGGCCTGGAGGCAATTGCCCGAGCAGGTGCGGGACTGGCTGGCGCTGCAGAAGGACGTGTCGCGCATCCCGGCCCGGCGCGAGTTGCTGGTGGAAACCTTCCCGCGCTCCAGCAAATACTATCTCGTCTGCTATCCGTTCGAGGGCCGGCTTGCGCATCAGACGCTCGGCATGCTCTTGACGCGCCGGCTGGAGCGCGCGCGCGCCCGTCCCCTCGGCTTCGTCGCCAATGAATATGCGCTGGCGGTGTGGGGGCTCGGCGACATGTCGCATATGGTGAGCCAAGGCCGGCTCGATCTCGCTGGCCTGTTCGATCCGGACATGCTTGGCGACGATCTCGAGGCGTGGCTCGCGGAATCCGCCTTGATGAAGCGGACATTCCGCTCCTGCGCCATCATCTCCGGGCTGATCCCGCGCCGCTTCACCGGCGAGGAGAAATCCCGCCGCCAGGTGCTGTTCTCGACCGACCTCGTCTACGACGTGCTGCGCCGGCACCAGCCCGATCACATGCTGTTGCGCGCCGCGCGCGCCGATGCCGCCACCGGCCTGCTCGATCTGCGCCGCCTCGGTGATATGCTCACGCGAATCGAGGGCCGAATCACCCATCGCCCGCTCGATCGCGTCTCGCCGCTGGCCGTTCCGGTGATGCTGGAAATCGGCCGGGAATCGGTCTATGGCGAGGCCGCCGACGAGCTCCTGGCGGAAGCCGCCGAGGAACTCGTGAAGGAGGCGATGGGCTAGCGCATGATCCGGAAAAGTGGGCACCGGTTTTCCGAAAAAGATCATGCGCAAACAAAGGAATCAGATCATGATGCGATTCTGTGGAATCGAATCATGATCGAGCGAGAGGCGAGGCGGCGTTGCGGGGGACGACATTCTCCTCATCGGGCACGATGGAGATCGCGGGCATCACGCTGCGCGCCGATCTCTCCGGCGCCTTGTTCTGGGACGAGCAGCGCCTGCTCGTGGTCTCCGACCTGCATCTCGAAAAGGGTTCGAGCTACGCCGCGCACGGCACCTTGCTGCCGCCGTTCGACACGGTGGCCACCTTGCGACGGCTGTCGGCGGTGATCGCGCAGTACGATCCGCGCACGGTGATCGCGCTGGGCGACAGCTTTCATGACCGCGACGCGCATGCGCGCCTGACCGGCGATGACCGCGCCACGATCGCCAATCTCCAGGTCGGCCGCGACTGGATCTGGATCACCGGCAATCACGATCCGGCGCCGCACGGCATCGGCGGCGATGTCGCCGACGAGATCACCATTCGTGCGGTGACGTTCCGCCACGAGCCGACCGGCGCGCGTGGCGAGATCGCCGGCCATCTGCATCCGAAAGCGCGGGTCGCGACACGGGCGCGCACGCTCGAGCGCCGCTGCTTCGTCTCCGATGGCGAGCGCGCGGTGATGCCGGCCTTCGGCGCCTATGCCGGCGGCCTGAGCGTGCGCGACGCCGCCTTCGCAAAACTGTTCCCGAAGCGCGCCTTCATCGCGCATGTGCTCGGCGACACGCGGCTGCACAGCATCGCCGCGGCAAGGTGTTATTAGTTCATAGGTGTGGCCCAGACTGGGGCCTCATGGTTCGAGACGCGCCGCGAGCAACGATCTTGCCTAGCCAATGAGCTTGCTCGGCGCGGCGCTCCTCACCATGAGGGTTTAGCGCCGAGGGCGACGCTGCACATTGACCATGAACGCGCCGACGGCGTGTTCATGGAGAGCGGAGAGATCCGGGATCGCCTCGCACGACCGTTGCCCCTCACCCTGAGGAGCCCGCCCTCAGGGCGGGCGTCTCGAAGGGCGAGGCCCTTACTGCGGCCTAGCGAGAGAGAAAAAGTAACGTCCTGCGAACGAACAGCAAGATCAGAGCGAGCCTGCGCGCTACGCCGCCTTCGCCTGCACCTTCTCGCAGAACTCGGCCAGCCGGTCGGCCAGGCGCAGCGTCGCCGGGCTGGCGGCGGGCGAGGCAACGAGCGCGACCTCGGTGCGGTCGATCGGCGCGAAGCCTTCACGCGCCGTCAGCACGCGGTGGTCCGCCTGCACCGACATCTCCGAAAGGATGCTCAGCCCCATGCCTGCGGCGACCGCGGCCTGGATGCCGGCGAGGCTCGACGATGTGTAGGCCATATGCCAGGCGCGTCCGCTGCTCTCCAGCGCATGGATGGCGCGGCTGCGATACAGGCATCCGAGCGGAAAGCCGATCAGCGGCAGCGAACGGGCATCGAGGTCGACGGGGTGGCTCCTGCTGGTCACCCAATAGACCTGCTCGGGCCACGCCGCGATCGCCGCACGGGTGTCGTCCGCGCCGCGCTTGAGCAGCGCGAGATCGAGATCGCCGCGCTCGATGTCGCGTTTCAGGTTGAGGCTCTGGTCGGCGCGGACGTCGAGCCGGAGATCGGGATGCGCGCGCGAGAACGCCGCGAGCAGTTTTGCCAGCCGGTAGGCGGCGAAATCCTCGGGGATGCCGAGCTTCACCGCGCCGGCAGGGCCGGGACGCGCGACGACGTCACGGGCCTCCTCGGCCAAGGTCAGCAGGCGGCGGGCGTAAGACAGCAGCCGCTCGCCGGCTTCGGTCGGCGTCACCTCGCGGCCGTCGCGGTTGAGCAGCGTCTGCCCGAGGTCCTCCTCGAGCCGGCGGATCTGCTGGCTGACGGTCGATTGCGTGCGGTGGACGCGCTCGCCGGCCCGGGTGAAGCCGCCGGCCTCGACCACGGAGACGAAGCTGCGCAGCAGCTCCAGATCGAGCATCGGGAACCTCCATTCGAAATTCCACTGAGTTTCAGTCTATCATTTAATTTCCAAATGGGGAAGAACAGCCCTACATCGACGGCGGAAGGAGACCGCCGATGTCGACCGTTTCATCTCCGGCTGCCGTGACCCCGATGAAGACGAACCTGCTGCCGCTTCAGATCGGCCTGTTCTGCCTGCTGTGGAGCTTCGCCTTCGTCGCCGGCAAGATCGGCGTCACCTATTGCCCGCCGCTGTTGCTGCTCGCCGCGCGGTTCTCGCTCGCCGGTCTCCTGATCCTGGCGGTTCCCGCCGTCAGGGGCGAGTGGCGCATGAGCTGGCGTGATGCGGCCGTCTTCGCCCTCATCGGCATCGCGAACAACGCGCTCTATCTCGGCCTCGGCTACACCGGCCTGCAGACGGTGTCGGCCGGGCTCGGCGGCCTGATCGTCTCCGCCAATCCGGTGTTCACCGCGGTGTTCGCCGCGCTCTTGCTCGGCGAGCCGCTGACCCTGCGCAAGGTCGCGGGCCTGGCGCTCGGCACGCTCGGCGTCGCGATGATCGTGTGGCACCGCATGTCGGTCGGCACCGATCATCTCCAGGGCATTCTCTTCACGCTGGCGGCGCTCGCCTCGATGGTCACCGGCACCGTCCTGTTCAAGCAGCTCGCGCCGAAGGGCAGCCTGTGGGTCGGCAACGGCATCCAGAACCTCTCGGCCGGGCTCGTGCTGTGGCCGGTCGCGCTCGGCATCTCCAGCGTGCACGACATCGTGCCGAATGCGCAGCTGATCGGCGCATTCGCCTTCCTGGTGCTCGGCGGCTCGATCCTGGCCTATGTGCTGTGGTTTCATCTTCTGAAAGTGTGCGGCGCCACCGCCGCCAGCGCCTATCATTTCGTGATGCCGCCGCTGGCGATGATCTTCGCTTTCCTGGTGCTCGGCGAGCACGTGGCGCTGCAGGACCTGCTCGGCGTCATCCCGGTGGCCATCGGCATCTATCTGGTCACGCGCGTCCCTGCGCGACACAGCGGAGCATCATCATGAGCGTTGCGATCACACTGATCGGCGGTCCGACCGCCCTGATCGAAATCGACGGCTTCCGTCTGCTGACCGATCCGACCTT
>NZ_CAFJ01000611.1 GCF_000239795.1 Bradyrhizobium sp. STM 3809
CTGCCGGGCCTGGAAGACGCGCGCGAGGAGGCGATCGCGAGCCCCTGGGGCGAGCCGTCGGCGCCGTTGCGGCGCGGAACCATCGCCGGCCTGCCGATCGTGTTCCTGCCGCGCCACGACAAGGGGCACCGGCTGTCGCCTTCGGACATCAACTATCGCGCCAATATCGACGTGCTGAAGCGGGCAGGGGTCACCGACCTGGTGTCGCTCTCCGCCTGCGGCTCGTTCAAGGAGGAACTGCCGCCGGGCACGTTCGTGCTGGTCGACCAGTTCGTCGACCGCACCTACAAGCGCGACAGCTCGTTCTTCGGCAAAGGCTGCGTCGCGCATGTCTCGATGGCGCATCCGGTCTCGCCGCGGCTGCGCATCCATCTCGCTGCAGCCGCCGAGGCCGAGGGGATCGCGGTCGCGCGTGGCGGCACCTATGTCTGCATGGAGGGACCGCAATTCTCGACCTATGCCGAGAGCATGACCTACAAGGCGGCCGGCTACTCGGTCATCGGCATGACCAACATGCCCGAGGCGAAGCTCGCCCGCGAGGCCGAGATCTGCTACGCGACGGTTGCGATGGTGACCGACTTCGACTGCTGGCATCCGGACCATGACGCGGTCACGGTGCAGGACATCATCCGCGTGCTGACGACCAATGCCGACAAGGCCAAGGCGCTTGTGGCGCGGCTGGCCCGCGAGTTCCCGCGCGAGCACGAGCCGTGTCCGATCGGCTCCGATCGTGCGCTCGACACCGCCCTGATCACCGCGCCGGAGGCGCGGGATCCCGAACTCCTCAAGAAGCTCGATGCGGTCGCGGGCCGCATTCTGCGCGGCTGACGGGAGATCGAGACCATGAAGGTGGACGGCAAGCATTATCGCAGCATCTGGCTCGATGCCGACGGCTGGACGGTTTGTGCGATCGATCAGCGGCGGCTGCCGCATGAGTTCGTGGTGGCGAAGATCACGACCTGCGAAGAGGCGGCGGATGCCATCCGCCACATGCTGGTGCGCGGCGCGCCGCTGATCGGCGCCACCGCTGCTTTCGGCATGGCGCTGGCGATGCGCGACGACCGCTCCGATCCCGGCATCGATCGCGCCTATGAGATGCTGATCGCGACACGGCCGACCGCGATCAACCTGAAATGGGCGCTCGATACGATGGCCGCGATGCTGCGCCGACTGGCGCCGTCGGAGCGGCGGGACGCGGCCTATTCCCGGGCAGTGGACATCGCCGGCGAGGACGTCACGATCAATCAGGGCATCGCTGCGCATGGTCTCGCGCTGATCGAGGCGGCGGCCGCGCGCAAGACGCCGGGCGAGGTCGTGAACGTGCTCACGCATTGCAATGCCGGCTGGCTCGCAACGGTCGACTGGGGCACGGCGACCGCGCCGATCTATCTCGCCCATGATCGCGGCATTCCGGTCCATGTCTGGGTCGACGAGACGCGGCCGCGCAACCAGGGCGCCTCGCTCACGGCGTGGGAGCTCGGGCATCACGGGGTGGCGCATACCGTCATTCCGGACAATACCGGCGGCCATCTGATGCAGCATGGCATGGTCGATCTCGCCATCGTCGGGACTGATCGCGTCGCTGCCAATGGCGACGTCTGCAACAAGATCGGCACCTACCTGAAGGCGCTGGCGGCGCACGACAACGGCGTGCCGTTCTATGTCGCGCTGCCCTCCCCGACGATCGACTTCGCCGTTGCCGAGGGACGGCAGATCCCGATCGAGCAGCGCAGCGCGCAGGAGGTCACCGAGATGACGGGCCGCACGGCCCACGGTCGCATCGAGACGGTGCGCATCGTGCCGCCGGGCTCGCCGGTCGCCAACTACGGCTTCGACGTCACGCCGGCGCGGCTGGTGACGGGGCTGATCACCGAGCGTGGCGTGCTGCGGGCCGATGGCGCGGCGCTCGCTGCGGCGTTTCCGGAGCGGGCGAAGCAGACGAACCATTAGCCGCGCCATGGCCAAGGCCGTCGAAACGGCCGTCAGCGCAAGGAGAGCCCCGTCGCGGCCTCCAACTCGGTGATCGCCTGTGCGGCGCTGACCACCTTGATCGTGGTCATGCCCATCTCGCGCGCCGGCTTCAGGTTGACGCCGAGATCGTCGAGATAGACGCAGTCCGCCGGGCTGACGCCGAGCGCGTCGGTCATCATCTGGTAGATCCGCGGATCGGGCTTGCGCAGACCGATCTTGGCCGACTCGATCACGTGATCGAACAGCGCCATCACCTCGGCGACGTAGAACGAGCGGCCGCCCTGGCTGCCGATCGCATTGGCCGGCAGGTTGTTGGTGATGCAGCCGGTCTTGCACTCCGACTTGATGCGCCGCAGCGCCTCGACCATGTCGGGGCGGAGGTCGCCGGCCAACAGCGGCAGCACCTCGCGGCCGCTGACCGCGGCGCCGCCGAGCGCCAGCGACTCCTCGGCGAACAGCCGGTCGAAGGTGTCGAGATCGATCTCGGCGCGCTCGAACTTGGCCCAGGCGTTTTCGAGATGGTTGGCGGCGTTGGTCTTGCGGATGATGTCGACGGGGTAGCCGCGCTCCTTCTCGAACCGCGCGAAGGCCTCGAACGGCGAGGTCGTCATCACGCCACCGAAATCAAAGATCACCGCCTCGACCATCACTTGCTCGATCCTTCGTTCGCTTCCCCGGACCATCGC
>NZ_CAFJ01000610.1 GCF_000239795.1 Bradyrhizobium sp. STM 3809
TCCATCCGGAGGGCGGGACTCGAAGCGCATAGCTCGGGCGCGCAACGCGTCGCGAGAGCGCGGATGCTCATTTCATCACGACAGGCTGTTTGATGGCGTGGAACGGGATTTGGCTGCTTGCGTGATCGCGAGCGGAGCAGGGGCAGGCGTGCACCACATCTCACTGTCGTCCCGGGCTTGGCCCGGGACCCATAGCAACAGGGAGGAGTGCGAGGCACGATGGTCGACCCGTCTTTCTCCCCCACATCCGCCGGTGGCTATGGGTCCCGGGTCAAGTCCGGGACGACATCGAATGTGTGGCGGGCGTCTCGGCAACGACCGAGACGAAAGCGGCATCGACCGATGACGATCATGGGCGCAGCGATCGCCACACAACCAGCGTCGTCCCGGACAAGCGCGCGGAACGCGCGCGCCGATCCGGGATCCATAACCCCAGGGAGAAGTGCGGGGCACGATGGCCGACCCGTCTTTGTCCACCACATCCGCTGGTGGCTATGGGTCCCGGGTCAAGCGCGGGACGACACTGTGTGTGTAGCTCGGGCGCCTCACGCCACCAGCACGGCCTCGGCCGCGAGCACGGCATCCGCGCCGTCGGTGACGGTCTTTTCCAGCGATGGCGCCTGCACCGCGAAGGTCTCGGCAAAGAAGCGGGCCAGCGCCACATGACGCGCGCCCTCGGTCTCGTTCTCGCTGCGCGCGGCGAGCGCCTCGTTGGCGAGCATGCAGCCGCCGAGCGCGGAGCCGAACAGGCGCAGATAGGGCGTGGCGCCGGCGAGCGCATCGTTCGGCGCGGTGCCGAGCTTCTCCAGCAGCCAGCGGCTCGAGCGGTCGAGGCTGCCCAGCGCCTCGCGCAGCTTGGCGCCGGTCGTGCCGAACGCCGGATCGTTCGAGGCCTCGACGCGGCGGACGATGTCGGTGAGCTCGTCGAGCAGCTTGAACACCGAGGCGCCGCCGTTCGCGCCCAATTTGCGGGTGACGAGGTCGATCGCCTGGATGCCGTTGGTGCCCTCGTAGATCGCGGTGATGCGGGCGTCGCGATAATGCTGCGCGGCGCCGGTCTCCTCGATGAAGCCCATGCCGCCATGGATCTGCACGCCGAGATAGGCGACCTCGTTGCCGATGTCGGTGGAGAACGCCTTGGCGATCGGCGTCAGCAGCGCGCCGCGGGCGGCGGCCTCGGCGCGCACCGCCGGATCCTTGGCGCGCACGGCGACGTCGAGCGCGACGGCGGTGGCGTAGCAGATCGAGCGCGACGCGGCGGTCAGCGAGCGCATCTGCATCAGCATGCGCTTGACGTCGGGATGGGCGATGATCGCGTCCGAGCCGGTGCCTTTGCTGCCGACGGCGCGGCCCTGTTTGCGGTCCTGAGCATAGGCCAGTGCCTGCTGATAGGCGCGATCGGCGACGCCGACGCCCTCGAGGCCGACGCCGAGCCGGGCCTGGTTCATCATCGTGAACATGCAGCGCATGCCGGCATTCTCTTCGCCGACGAGATAGCCGATGGCGCCGCCATTGTCGCCCATGGTCATGGTGCAGGTCGGCGAGGCGTGCATGCCGAGCTTGTGCTCGACGCCGGTGGCATAGATGTCGTTGCGGGCGCCGAGCGAGCCGTCCGCGTTGACGAGGAACTTGGGCACGAGAAAGAGAGAAATGCCCTTGGTGCCGGCCGGCGCATCCGGCAGACGCGCGAGCACGAAATGCACGATGTTGTCGGTCATGTCGTGCTCGCCATAGGTGATGTAGATCTTGCTGCCGGTGATGCGGTAGGTGCCGTCGGCGGCGCGCTCGGCGCGGGTGCGCAGCGCGCCGACGTCGGAGCCGGCCTGCGGCTCGGTGAGCTGCATGGTGCCGGTCCACTCGCCGGAGATCAGCTTGCCGAGATAGATGTCCTTGAGCTCCTTGCTGCCATGGGCGTCGAGCGCCTCGATGGCGGAGAGGGTCAGCAGCGGGCACAGGCCGAAGGCGACATTGGCCGCGCTCCAGATCTCGGTGCAGGCGGCGTTGACGGCGAGCGGCAGGCCCTGGCCGCCATGCGCCTCGGGGCCGGACACCGCGTTCCAGCCGGCCTCGGTCCAGCGCTTGTAGGCGTCGGGCCAGCCGGGGGCGGTGGTGACCTTCTTGTCGGCGAGCTTGATCCCATTGATGTCGCCGATCTTGTTGAGCGGCGCGAGCACGTCGGTGGCGAACTTGCCGGCCTCCTCCAGCACCGCGGCGGTGATGTCCGGATCGAAATCGCCGTAATGGCCGGCCTCGACCGCCGCCTTCAGCCCGGCGCCGTGGTTGAGGGCGAGCAGCATGTCGTTGAGCGGGGCGCGATAGGTCATGGCGTGTCCTCGGAGGCTTGGAAAATGAGCCGGTTTGGCCGCCGTCATCCCATGAAACCGCCCGGTCCTCAACTTTTTCGCATCCGCCTGCGGCAGGGCGCCATGGCGGCCTCGGACGGCCGGGATAAAGGCTTGCCGCCATTGACGAATTGGCTGCACCGGCGGATCACCGAAGGGGCGCGCAAAATTCCTCCGGCGCGGCGGTTGAAATGGACGGGCGCGCTCGGTAGACCACGGGCGCCGATCCGGAATCGCGCGGGCGTTCGCACGCCCGGCGATCCGGCCGACCTGATGGGGCGTAGCCAAGCGGTAAGGCAGCGGATTTTGATTCCGCCAT
>NZ_CAFJ01000609.1 GCF_000239795.1 Bradyrhizobium sp. STM 3809
GCGGGGTCCAGAAGAAGATGATCAGGAACAGCCAGACCGGCTCCGGCGCGATCGATCCGGTGACCGCGGCCCAGGCCACGACCGGCGGCAGCGCGCCGGCGGCACCGCCGATGACGATGTTCTGCGCGGTCCAGCGCTTCAGCCACAGCGTGTAGATTACGACATAGAAGAAGATGGTGAAGGCGAGCAGCGCGCCGGCGAACCAGTTGACGAGGATGCCGAGCGTCAGCACGGAGAAGAACGACAGCGTGATGCCGAACGCCAGCGCCTCCTGGCGGGTGACGCGGCCGCGCGGGATCGGACGGTTGGCGGTCCGCGACATCAGCGAATCGATGTCGCCCTCCAGCGCCATGTTGAGCGCCCCGGACGCGCCGGCGCCGACGGCGATGCACAGCAGCGAGGTGATGGCGAGCACCGGGTGGAAATGGCCGGGGGCGATCAACAGGCCGATCAGCGCCGTGAAGATCACGAGCGACATCACGCGCGGCTTCAGCAGCGCGACATAATCGCCGACATCGGCCTCGGAAATCCGTGGGCCGGCGGCGATGGCGTTCTGATCAATGACCGACACGACGAATCCAGACTTCAATTCAAAGGCGCTGAACCGGGGCTCGTTCTCGACCAGGGCCGCTTCAGCACGTCGCTTCAAAGATCCGGTCGGCGCGCGAGAGGCGCCGGCCGGCTGATGAGGATACGGCGCCGAAGCGGCGCCGCATCGGAGGCCGTCGGGGCTTATTGCACCTTCGGCAGCACCTCGAACTGGTGGAACGGCGGCGGCGACGACAGGGTCCATTCCAGCGTCGTCGCGCCCGGTCCCCACGGATTGTTCGCCGCTTGCTCCTTGCGCAGGAAGGCTTCGATCACGCCGTAGATGAAGATCAGCACGCCGAAGGCCGAGATGTAGGACCCGATCGACGACACAAAGTTCCAACCGGCATACGCATCGGGATAGTCGATGTAGCGGCGCGGCATGCCGGAGAGGCCGAGGAAGTGCTGCGGGAAGAACACCAGGTTCACGCCGATGAACGTGACCCAGAAGTGCGCCTTGGCGATGGTCTCGTTGTACATGTAGCCGAACATCTTCGGGAACCAGTAGTACCAGCCCGCGAAGATCGCGAACACGGCGCCGAGCGACAGCACGTAGTGGAAGTGCGCGACGACGTAGTAGGTGTCCTGCAGCACGCGGTCGACACCGGCGTTCGCCAGCACCACGCCGGTGACGCCGCCGACCGTGAACAGGAAGATGAAGCCCACGGCCCACAGCATCGGCGCGCGGAACTCGATCGAGCCGCCCCACATCGTGGCGATCCAGGAGAAGATCTTCACGCCGGTCGGCACCGCGATCACCATGGTCGCAGCGACGAAATAAGCCTGCGTCGCCGACGACATGCCAACCGTGTACATGTGGTGCGCCCAGACCACGAAGCCGATGCCGCCGATCGCGACCATGGCGTAGGCCATGCCGAGATAGCCGAACACGGGCTTGCGCGAGAAGGTCGAGACGATCTGGCTGATCATGCCGAAGCCGGGCAGGATCAGGATGTACACTTCGGGGTGACCGAAGAACCAGAACAAATGCTGGAACAGCAGCGGGTCGCCGCCACCGGCCGGATCGAAGAAGGTGGTGCCGAAATTGCGGTCGGTCAGCATCATGGTGATGGCGCCGGCGAGAACCGGCAGCGACAGCAGCAGCAGGAACACCGTCACCAGGATCGACCACACGAACAGCGGCATCTTGTGCAGGGTCATGCCCGGCGCGCGCATGTTGAAGATCGTCGTGATGAAGTTGATCGAGCCGAGGATCGACGACGCACCGGCGAGGTGCAGCGACAGGATCGCGAAGTCGACGGCCGGACCGGGATGGCCCGAGGTCGAGAGCGGCACATACATCGTCCAGCCGGCGCCGACGCCGTTGGCGCCGGGCTCGCCCTCGACGAAGGTCGAGGTCAAGAGCAGCGCGAACGAGGCGGGCAGCAGCCAGAACGAGATGTTGTTCATGCGCGGGAACGCCATGTCCGGCGCACCGATCATCAACGGCACCATCCAGTTGCCGAAGCCGCCGATCATCGCCGGCATGACCATGAAGAAGATCATGATCAGGCCGTGGCTGGTCACGAAGACGTTGTAGGTGTGGTTCTCGTGGAAGAGCTGCACGCCCGGATACATCAGCTCGATGCGGATCGCGACCGACATGGCGAGGCCGATGATGCCGGCGCACACCGCGAAGATCAGATACATCGTGCCGATGTCTTTGTGGTTGGTCGAATAGACCCAGCGCCGCCATCCGGTCGGATGGTCGTGCGCGTGATCGTCATGGCCGGTGTGGGTCGCTACGTTCGTCGCCATTGTCCAATCCTCAGTGTCCCCGTGGACCGCCTGAAGCGGCCCTCAATTCCTAGCGTTCGTCCCCGCGTTTACTGCGACACGCCCGCAGCCGAGGCGTAGGTGCTCGTGGGCGCGCTGGCGTACTTCTTCTTGGCGTCCTCGACCCATGCGGTGAATTCCTGGTCGCTCACGACGCGCACGGCGATCGGCATGTAGGCGTGATCCTTGCCGCAGAGCTCGGAGCACTGGCCGTAATACATGCCGACCTTGGTCGCCTTGAACCAGGTCTCGTTGAGACGGCCGGGAATGGCGTCGATCTTGATGCCGAAGGACGGCACCGCGAACGAGTGGATGACGTCGGCGCCGGTGGTCTGGACGCGAATCACCTTGTTCACCGGCACGACCATCTCGTTGTCGACGGCGAGCAGGCGCGGCTTCTTGTCCTGCGCCAGCAGCGAGTCGAACTCGAACTTGCCGTTGTCGGGATAGGCATAGCTCCAGTACCACTGCTTGCCGGTCGCCTTGATCGTGAGATCGGCGTTCGGCACATCGAGCTCGAGGAACAGGAGGCGGAACGACGGCACCGCAATGGTGACGAGGATCAGCACCGGGATCAGCGTCCACGCCACTTCGAGCATCGTGTTGTGCGTGGTGCGCGACGGCACCGGATTGGCGCGCGCGTTGAACTTCACGACCACCGCGACCAGCAGCGCCAGCACGAACAACGTGATCAGCGTGATGATCGTCAGCAGCAGACCGTGGAACGAGGTGATGTTCTCCATCACCGGCGTCGCAGCTTCCTGCAGCTTGTATTCCCACGGGGCCGGCTGCCCCATTTCGGCAAACGCCTGTTCACCCGACACGAGCGTCACGCCCGCTACGGCCAACCCCAGCAAGCATGCGCCCAATTGGCCTTTCGACACCTTCATGTCGTCGCGCTCCCTTCAGAACTTTCCCCCTCGGCGCACCGCCTTGTCCAAGCCGCGCGCCGCATGATCCGCTCTCCTGACAAATGGCCTTCGGGCGGACGCTTAGAAAAGCACCTGGGCCAGTTCACTGGAATGACGAAATCTTTCTTCTCAAACCATAATTCTTGACCTATCGCAATGCAGTCTTAAGCCGGATATCGCGCACGGCGCTCGGCGCGGAGTTGCATCGATCTTTCCGAGAAATTGCCGCATGCCGTGATTTCCCGGACAACGGGCGCTTGACACGCGGGCACCGCGATGTAGGCAACGGAACATGGCCGTGTGCGCGGCTGATTCGGGAAGGCGCAGCGGCCTTGCATCAGGGATGCGGCCTTATTTCGTTTCGTTTCGTGCCGTACGCTGCTGGTGCTGTCCTCATGACGCCATCATTGCCATATCATGGCGTCGGATGCGCAGATCACCCACAGGAAATTGTCATGCCACCGACCCGGCCCAGGGTTTCAACGGACAGGACAGCTGACATGTCGACCCCAGCTGCGAATGACTCGCGCGGTTCGTGCCGATTCCGGACCGTGCGCGCGCGATTCACGAACCGCGCAGCTGCCATGGCCGGACTCGCGGCCATCGCGATCGCGCTGTCGACTGCAATCAGCATGCCGCTGCCCGCGCATGCGCAGGGCGCGGTGCGCTCGGTGCATGGCGACTGGCAGATCCGCTGCGACACGCCGCCGGGCGCGCAGGCCGAGCAGTGCGCGCTGATTCAGAGCGTGGTCGCCGAGGACCGCTCCAATGCCGGCCTCACCGTGATCATGCTGAAGACGGCCGACCAGAAGAGCCGGCTGATGCGCGTGGTGGCGCCGCTCGGCGTGCTGTTGCCCTCCGGCCTCGGGCTGAAGCTCGACAATCAGGATGTCGGCCGCGCCGGCTTCGTGCGCTGCCTGCCCAATGGCTGCGTCGCCGAGGTGGTGCTCGAGGACAAGCTGCTCAACCAGCTCAAGACCGCGAAGACCGCGACCTTCATCATTTTCGAGACCCCGGAGGAAGGCATCGGCTTTCCGCTGAGCCTCAACGGCCTCGCAGACGGATTCGACAAGCTGCCCTGACGTCGCGCTGAATTGACAGTCGTGACGAGCACATTAGCGTGATCCGATGCGGGTGTGATCTGACGCGGCCTCGCAGCGTCGCTGTGGCCGCGAGTTCAGTGTCGCGAATCCAGCGCCAGGGCCATCACCAGCAGCGTCCGGTCGAAGCCGTCATTGCCCGCCTCGCGCGGCTGCACCGCTTTGAGCAGGAAGCCGGCCTTCTGGTACAGCCGGATCGCATTGGTGTTGCCGCGATAGACGGTGAGCTCGACACGCGAGAAGCCGGCCGCCCACGCCGCCTCCAGCGTCGCATCCATCAGGCGCCGCCCGAGGCCCTGGTGTCGGAACTGCGGCAAAAGGCCCATGCCCAGCACGCCCACCCGGGCATCGATTGGCCCCGATTTGGGCGTCACATCGCACCAGCCGACCACCTCGCCGGCCGAGAGAGCGACGAATTGCGGATATCCTTCGTGGATGTTGTTCAGAATGAAGGCGCGCGTCTTGTCCAGCGGCGGCGCCTGCACGAAGGACAGATAGCGCCGTTCGCGCGCGACGCAGTCCAGCGTGCGATGAAAGCTCTCGATGTGAGCGGCCGTAATGGGAACGATCTCAACCATGTCCGTTCGGTAATCATCCTGCCCCTCGCGCCCCGGCGTCAAAACAACTATCTTGGAATGAACGCTCCGACAACGGATTGACCCATGACTGCTCCCACCACCTCTCTGCTCGAGCGCGCCAATCTGGATCGTGATGCGGTCCGGAGCGAGGTCGCGCGCGGCCTCTCCGGCGCCGATGACGGCGAATTGTTCTTCGAATACAGCCAGACCGAGGCGCTGACGTTCGACAACGGCCGCCTCAAGCAGGCGACCTACGACACCAGCCAGGGTTTTGGCCTGCGCGCGGTGAAGGACGATGCGGTCGGCTACGCCCATTCCTCCGACGTGTCGCTGCCGGCCCTGATGCGCGCCGCCGACGCCGTCAGCGCCGTCCGCGGCGGCTATTCCGGAACGTTCGCCAGCGCGCCGCCGCACACCAATGTCCGCCTCTATGGCGATGACAATCCGCTCGACGCCCCCGGGTTCGAAAGCAAGGTCAAGCTGCTCGGCGAGATCGACGCGTATCTGCGCGACAAGGATCCGCGCGTGCGCCAGGTGACGGTGAGCCTGGGCGCGACCTGGCAGGTGGTCGAAATCCTCAGGCCGGACGGCGAGAGCTATCGCGACATCCGCCCGCTGGTGCGCGTCAACGTCTCCGTGGTCGCCGGCCAGGGCGACCGTCAGGAGAGCGGCAGCAAGGGCTATGGCGGCCGCGAGGCCTATGCGCGCTTCATCGAGACAAAGGCGTGGCGCGAGGCCGCCGACGGCGCACTGCGCGAGGCGCTGGTCAATCTCGACTCCGTTCCCGCCCCCGCCGGCGAGATGGACGTCGTGCTCGGCGCCGGCTGGCCCGGCGTGATGCTGCACGAGGCGGTCGGCCATGGCCTCGAAGGCGATTTCAACCGCAAGAAAACCTCGGCCTTCGCCGGCCTGATGGGCAAGCCGGTCGCCGCCAAGGGCGTCACGGTGGTCGACGACGGCACCATGGCGTCGCGCCGCGGCTCGCTGTCGATCGACGACGAGGGCACGCCGACCAGCCGCACCGTGCTGATCGAGGACGGCATCCTGGTCGGCTACATGCAGGACCGCCAGAACGCGCGGCTGATGAACATGGCGCCGACCGGCAACGGCCGCCGCCAGGGCTATGCCCATGTGCCGATGCCGCGCATGACCAACACCTACATGCTGGCCGGCGAGCGCGATCCGGCCGAGATCATCGCCTCCGTCAAGAACGGCATCTACGCGGTGAATTTCGGCGGCGGCCAGGTCGACATCACCTCGGGCAAATACGTCTTCCAGTGCACCGAGGCCTACAAGATCGAGAACGGCAAGGTCGGCGCGCCGGTCAAGGGCGCGATGCTGATCGGCAACGGCCCGACCGACCTCAACCGCATCAGCATGATCGGCAACGATCTCGCGCTCGACACCGGCATCGGCACCTGCGGCAAGAACGGCCAGGGCGTGCCAGTCGGCGTCGGCCAGCCGACGCTTCGCATGGATCGCATCACGGTGGGAGGCACGGGCCGATGAGCCTCGACAAGATGTCCACGAGCAAGGTCAGCACCAAGGCCCCGCGCAAGGAGACGACGTGGACTGGGCAGATCGCCCAGCTCGCCGCGGTCGTCGCGGTCGTCTTCCTGGCCAAGGGCGCGATCGCCGAGCCGTTCTACGTGCCCTCCGGCTCGATGGAGCCGACGCTCCTGATCGGCGATGCGCTGCTCGCCTCGAAATTCCCCTATGGCTACGGCACGTCGTCGCTGCCGATGCAGATCACCCTGCCCGAGACCGGACGCCTGTTCGGCGAGACGCCGAAGCGCGGCGACGTCGTCGTGTTCCGCTGGCCGGGCGACACCTCGCAGGCCTGGGTCAAGCGCGTCGTCGGCCTGCCCGGCGACCGCATCCAGATGCGCCAGGGCCAGCTCTACATCAACGGCCAGGCCGCCCAGTTGAAGCCGGACGGCATCGGCGACGCCGAGGACGACAGCGGCCGCAACGAGCCCGCTTATCGCTACGTCGAAACGCTGCCGAACGGCGTATCGCACCTGATCTTCAAGATGCGCGACAACGGCCGGCTCGACAACACGCCGGAGGTGACCGTGCCGCCCGGCAAGCTGTTCGTGCTCGGCGACAACAGGGACAACTCCGCCGACAGCCGCGTCTCGCTGAGGGACGGCGGCGTGGGCCTGCTGCCGATCGACAATCTGGTCGGCCGCGCCGATGCGGTGGTCGGCTCCTGGGACCTCGGCTTCAAGAACCAGCCGGTCTGGGCCTGGCTGTCTGGATTCCGGCTCGATCGGTTCTTCACCGCGGTGCGCTGAGCCACCGTGCCGTGACCTTCGACGACGTCAGGGCTTTCGCGCTGCCATGGCCGGAGGTCGAGGACGGCACGTCCTACGGCACGCCCGCGCTCAAGGTGCGCAAGAAGATGCTGGCGCGGCTGAAGGAGGACGGTGACAGCCTCGTCCTCCCCGGCGTCCCCTCGGACGAGCGCGCGATGCTGGTCGAGAGCCGGCCGAAGCTGTTCTATTTCACCGACCACTATCGCGACTATCCGATCGTGCTGCTGCGACTCTCCCAGGCGCGGCGCGCTGACGTCGAGCCGCTGTTGCGGCGGCAGTGGCAGGCATTGGCTTCGAGGAAGGCGCGCACCGCGTTCGATCGCGGCTGAGCTTCTGTCGTTATTGCCAGATTCGAACGCGCCCGGCGCAGGTGATCGGATCGGCGGAACCTGCTATCGACAGCCATGACCGAGGATGAGTTCGTCACATCAGCGCTCCGCAATCCCGTCAACGTCGCGCTCATGGACGTACTGCGCACGACGGCATTGCCCGATGCCTGGATCGTCGCGGGCTGCCTGACGCAGACCGTCTGGAACGTGTGCACCGGACGTCTGGTGGATCATGGGATCAACGATTACGACATCTTCTACTTCGATGCCGACACGTCATGGGACGCCGAGGATGCAGTCATCCGACGCGTTGCGTCGCTTCTTCAACACCTCGACGCCAAGGTCGAGGTGCGCAACCAGGCGCGTGTGCATCTATGGTACCCCGCCAAGCACGGCCGCCCCTACCCTGCCGTGACGCGCTCGACCGACGGCATCGACCGCTTCCTCACCATCAACACGCAGGTCGGGCTTCGGCCAATGGCGGATGGATACGAGCTCTATGCGCCCAAGGGCTTGAGCGACATCGAGGAGATGCTGGTGCGGCCCAACTACACGGCCAATTTCACGGCCGCGAACTATGCGGCCAAGGCGGCACGCTGGAAGGCGCTGTGGCCCGAGATCACGGTCATCGCACCTGACGAATGATCCGGCGGGTCGCAACAGCTCTCTCCATTCGTCATTCCGGGGCGCGCGCAGCGCGAGCCCGGAATCCATTGATCGTCATTGCGCGCGGCCCAATGGATTCCGGGTTCGTACCGCTGCGCGGGCCGCCCCGGAATGACAGCGAGGGTGTTGCGCTGCCGGCGCGTCCTCACGAACCGCCTAGATCGACGTCGTCAGCTCCGTCAGCCACGCCGGGGACATCGCGACCAGCCACGCCTCGAGCTGCTTGTCCGCCCCGCTGAGGATCGCGACCGCGACGACCACGAAGGCCGCGCCCATCAGCATCTTGCCGAGCTTGCCGGCGGACAGCAGCCGGGCGCGCAGGCGCGCCATGGTGGTCCGCGACACCAGGCCGAGCACGACCAGCGGCAGGCCGGCGCCGAACCCGAACGCCAGCATCGTCAGGGTGACGCGCAGGAGATCCTGCCCCTGCGAGGCCAGCAGCGAGGCTGCGCCCAATGTCGGTCCCACACAGGGCGACCAGACCGCGCCGAGCAAGAGCCCGATCATGAACTGACCGCCCGCGCCTGAGGCCGCAAAGCCCTGCGAGTGCCTGTCCGCCCAGCGCTGCACCGGGCCGCCGGCGACCGCGAGCAGCGCCTGCCAGGACGGCACCAGCAGGACGACGCCGATTGCCAGCATGAGGATCGCTGCAACGAGGCGGAACACGCCGGCATCGAGGCCGAGACCATTGCCCGCGAGCGCTATGAAAAGGCCGAGGCCGGTGAACGACAGCGCCAGCCCTCCCGCAAGCGCCAGCGCCCCGCGCGGATGCGCCGATGCCGCCGCGCCGAGCACGATCGGCACCAGCGGCAGCACGCAGGGCGACAGGACCGACAGCAGGCCGGCCACGAAGGCCAGCGCCAGCGCGAGCATGGCGCGCTACAGGCTCTTGTCGAGCAGCGCGGAGATCGAGGCTTCCTTGGTGTCGCCGACCGAGCGGCCGGTCTCGGTCGTTCCCTTGAACACGATCAGGGTCGACTGCATCTGCGCGCCGAAGCCTTTCACGGCCGGCTTCTGGTCGTCGAAATCGACGCGGAAGATCTTCAGATCCTTGAATTTCGGCTCTGCCGCGAGCCTGTCGATGATCGGCTTCTGCGCCTTGCAGGTCGGGCACCATCCGGCATGGATCTCGATC